>NZ_JBXEJE010000018.1:0-202218 GCF_056820935.1 Streptomyces sp. Q2
TGCGGCGCCGGTGTCACCGTCGGCGCGGGTCCGCTCGGCGCGCCGCAGACCGGCCGCCCGGCGGCAGCCGCGCCCACGAGTGCCGCCGGGCGGCCGGTGCGCACCCGTTCCGGTCGAGAGGCGTCGCGGGTGGGGAGCGGTGCCCCAGGCCCGCTCGGTCGCCGACGCACGGCTCGATCCGACCTCGCCGATGCACACGCGATCCGACCGCACCGGCACCGGCCGCCGCCCAGGCGGCAGACGCCGCGGGCACCCGTGGACGCGGTGCACGCGTTGTCAGTGGCGTGCGGCAGACTCGGGGCGTGCGAAAGATTCATGTCATCGGTATCGGCGCGGGCGACCCCGAGCAGCTGACCCTGCAGGCGGTCAGGGCACTGCGGAGCACGGACGTGTTCTTCGTCCTGGACAAGGGCGAGGTGAAGAACGACCTGGTGCAGCTCCGCCGGGACATGCTCGACACGCACGTACCCGAGGGGACGTACCGGGTCGTCGAGGCGCGCGACCCGGAGCGGGACCGGACGGCCGGCGGGTCTGCGTACTCCCCCGCCGTCGGGGACTGGCGCAGCGCCCGCGCGGAGATCTACGCAGGGCTGATCGCCGAGGAGCTGGGCGAGGACGAGAGCGGCGCGTTCCTCGTCTGGGGAGATCCCGCGCTGTACGACAGCACGATCGGGATCCTGGACGAGATCCTCGAGCAGGGGGCGATCTCCTTCGAGTACGACGTCGTGCCGGGGATCAGCAGTGTCTCGGCGCTCGTCGCGCGGCACCGGACCGGCCTGAACCGGGTCGCCCGTCCCGTCCAGATCACGACCGGCCGGCGGCTCGCCGAGGGCTTCCCCGAGGGCGTGGACGACGTGGTCGTGATGCTCGACGCCCACCAGACGTTCCGGCAGTACGCCGACCAGGACATCGACATCTACTGGGGTGCCTACATCGGCACGCCGGACGAGATCCTCGCCGCCGGCCCGATCGCGGAGGCCGCCCCCCGGATCGAGCGGCTGCGCGCACAGGCCCGCGAGCGCAAGGGCTGGATCATGGACACGTATCTGCTGCGCCGCAATCGGCGGGAGTGAGGCAAGGGCGTCCCGGGCACTCGTGCGGGCCCGGGACCTCAGCGCGGCCTGGGCCGCGTGGCTGGAGGACCGGGTGGAGCAGGACATCGGGCGGCCGTCGGGGGCGGACCTGCGGGCCGCGGTCGACTCGATCGCGAAGCGGCTGCTGGTGGAGGACCTGAGCCGCGGGTTGCCGCAGCATCCGAAGGAGCCGGCCGCGAGCACCGTCTGAAAAGCGGGGGCGGGCCGGGAGGGGTGGTTGCCATACTCGCGGCATGTCCCCCGCGCCCGTCCGCTTCCACGATCCCGGCAGCACGGCAGCCACGTTCGCCACATCGGTGCTGGTCCGCTGCCCGCGCTGTGACCGGATCGCCCACTTCGAGCGCCGTACGCAGGCCCCGTCCCGTCTGGTCTGCCGGTCCTGCGGCCTGTGCAAGGCCACGGACCGGTGTGCCCGCCCGGCCCTGTGGCTGCGGACCGAGACCAGGCACGGCGAGATCTGGGCGTACAACCTCGAACACCTGGACCTGCTCCGGCGGTTCGTGGCCGCGACGCTGCGAGAGCGGGCGCCCTGGTACGAGCACGGCCGGAAGATGACCTACGTCGCCCGCCTGCCCGCCTGGATCAAGAGCGCCGGGAACCGCGACGAGGTGCTGCGCGCCGTCGACCGCCTCCGCGCCTCCGTCGTCACCGCGGACTGAGGCCGAGCCACTCCAGGACCGCCGCCACATCGGGCACCGCCGCCACGCCCTGCGGCAACGGCGGGCGTCCTACGACCACGACGGGCAGCGCCAGTTCCCGCGCGGCCGTCAGCTTGGCGGCCGTCGCCTCTCCGCCGCTGTCCTTGGTCACCAGTACGTCGATGCAGTGGTCGTACAGCAGCGTGGACTCGTCGGCGACGGTGAACGGGCCGCGGGCCAGGAGGACTTCGGTGTGCGGCGGCATCGGCGGCTCGGGCAGTTCCACGGACCGTACGACGAAGTGCAGGTCCGTCAGCTGCGCGAAGGCGGCGAGGCCCAGGCGTCCGGTGGTCAGGAACACCCGTCGGCCGAGCCGTGGCAGCAGATCCGCGGCCGCGCTCAACGACGCGACCGGGTGCCAGCGGTCCCCGGGCCCGGGCCGCCAGGCCGGACGGCGCAGGACCACCGCCGCGACCCCGGTCGCCGCCGCGGCCGCCGCCGCGTTCGCGGTGATCTTGGCGGCGAAGGGATGCGTGGCGTCGACGAGCGCGTCCACGCGCCGCTCCCGCAGCCAGTCGGCGAGTCCGTCCGCCCCGCCGAAGCCGCCGATCCGTACGTCTCCGGCGATCACACCCGGCCGGGCCACGCGTCCGGCGAGCGAGGTGGTGACACGGAGACCGCGGCGGGCCGCGAGCTGGGCGGCCAGCTCCCGGGCCTCGGCGGTGCCGCCGAGGATGAGGACGTGCGAGGGCATGGCGTCGAGCCTACGAGGGCCGGACGGAGGACAGAACGCCGGGTACAGGCCGACTGCCCGGCGCGGGTGGCAGGCCACCCGCGCTCCGGATGACTATCGTCCGGACATGGAATCCGTGCGTGCCGTCCTGATCGACATCGACGGGGTCCTCACCGTGTCGTGGCAGCCGCTGCCGGGGGCGGTCGAGGCGTTGCGGGAGATCCGGGACGCCGGCCTCGCGGTGGCCCTCGTCACCAACACCACGTCCCGGACGCGGTCGTCGATCGCCGCGACGCTGGCGGACGCGGGGTTCGAGGTGGCCGCCGGTGACATCCTGACCGCGCCGGCCGTGACAGCCGCGTATCTCGCCGAGCAGTGGGCCGGTGCGCGGTGTGTCCTGCTCAACAGCGGTGACATCCGGGAGGATCTGGAAGGGGTCACCGTTCTCGACGCGGGCGAGGAGGCGGGCGAGGGCGACGGCGGCGCCGTTCCCGATGTCGTGGTCGTCGGCGGGGCCGGCCCCGAGTTCGCCTACGCGGCGCTCGACCGGGCCTTCGGCCACCTGCAGCGCGGTGCCCGGCTGGTGGCGATGCACCGCAATCTGTACTGGAGTACCGACGCCGGGCTGCGGCTCGACTCCGGTGCCTTCCTGGTCGGCCTGGAGAAGGCGGCGCGGGTCGAGGCCGTGGTCACGGGCAAGCCGTCGGCGGCGTTCTTCACGGCGGCGCTGGCACACCTCGGAGTCGGTGCGCGGGACGCGGTGATGGTCGGCGACGACATCGAGTCGGACGTCCTGGCGGCGCAGCGCGCCGGTGTCACCGGGGTGCTGGTGAAGACCGGCAAGTACCTCCCGGAGACCCATGAGGCGGCGAGCGGCACGCCCGATCACGTGATCGAGTCCTTCGCGGACCTGCCCGCCCTGCTGGGGCTAGCGGAGCAGCAGCTGTAGGCCGCCCAGGACCGTCGCCCCGATCACCAGTTGTTCGAACAATCTCTGGTTGATCCTGTTCACAGCCCATTTGCCGATGAACGCGCCGGGCACGACGAACACCACGAGCGCGGCGTCAAGGAGCAGCGAGCTGCCGTCGATCAGGCCCAGCCCGGCGCTGAAGGGCACCTTGGACACGTTGACGATCAGGAAGAAGAAGGCGGACGTGCCGAGGAAGCCGAGCTTGCGGAAGCCGGCGGAGAGCAGGTACATCGACATCACCGGGCCGCCCGCGTTGGCGACCATGGTGGTGAATCCGCCGAGGACACCGTACGAGCGGGCCTTGACGCGGCCGGACCGGGACGCGACCGAGTCCGGTTCCTCCTCGGCGTCGGCCGTGCGGCGGCGCCACACCGTCACCCCGGCCATCAGCAGCAGGATCGCCCCGATCGACGTCCGTACGATCCCGTCGTCCGCCCACACGAGGAACAGCGTGCCGGCCACCACACCGACCGCGACCGCCGGGAACAGCCGCCACAGCGTGGGCCAGTGGGCGTGCCGCCGGTAGGTGAGCACGGCGAGCACGTCCCCGGCGATCAGGATCGGCAGCAGCACGCCGGTGGAGGCACGGGCGGGCAGGACCGCGGCGAAGATCGCCAGGCTGACCGTGTTGGCCCCGCTCACGGCGGTCTTCGAGAAGCCGACGAGCAGGGCGGCGCAGGCGAGGGCGGCGAATTCCCAGCCGGTGATGTGCCAGAGGCTCATGGTGTTCATGCGAACACCGATGCTATGTGCAGGTAACCGGTGGGCGTAAGGAGCGTCTCGCCAGGTGGCCGGTGTTGCCGGAGGCGTCCAGCGGCGGCGGCCACGTGCCGGTGGGGGGTCAGCCTTGGAGTGGCCGACAGTCCGCCGTCGGCCACCGCCGACCGCTCAGGCTCTGTGGCGCCCCATGCGAGACGGCCGCCTCGCTGCCCGTCGCCGTGGAGACCTCCGACCGTGCACTGGGTGAGCTCGCGGTGGGCCCGGGCGAGACGGTGCTGATCCACGGGGCCGCGAGCGTGGTCGGCTCCGGCGGCGTCCAGCTCGCCGTGGCCCGCGGTGCCACCGTGATCGGTACGGCGTCCGAGGCCAACCACGACTACCTGCGCTCTCTCGGCGCGATCCCGGCGGTGTACGGCGAGGGCCTCGCCGACCGGGTCCGCGCCACCGTCCCGCAGGGCGTCGACGCCGTCTACGACGTCGCGGGCGTCGACGCGCTGGATGTCTCCGTTGAGCTGCGCGGCGGCACCACCGACCGCATCGTCACCATCTCCGACCCCCGGGCCTTCGAACTCGGCATCACCTTCTCCGGCGACAGCCGACGGTTCGGGCCGGAGCTCACCGAGTACGCCCGCCTCGCCGCCGACGGCCGGCTGCGCGTGCGCGTCGACCGGAGCTTCCCGCTCGCCGACGCCGCCGAAGCGCACGAGCGCAGCGAGTCCGGCCGTGCGCGCGGCAAGTTGCTCCTGCGTCCGTAGGGAGAGCCCGCGAGAGATACGGCTCACCCTCCCGCGAGCTCGTTGAGGCACCTCCCTAGTGCCGCTCCACCAGCACCGCACTGCCCTGACCCACGCCCACGCACATCGTCGCCAGCCCTCGCGCCGCCCCCGTTCGCCGCATCCGGTGCAGCAGTGTCGTGAGGATGCGGGCGCCCGAGCAGCCAAGGGGGTGGCCGAGGGCGATCGCGCCGCCGCTGGGGTTGACCAGGTCGGGGTCGATGCCGAGCTGGTCGACGCAGGCCAGGGCCTGCGCGGCGAACGCCTCGTTGAACTCGGCCTCCTCCAGGTCGGCGACGCTCCAGTCGGCGCGGGCCAGCACCTTGCGGGTGGCGGGGACCGGTCCGATGCCCATCACGTCGGGGTGGACTCCGGCCGAGGCGCCGGCGACGTAGCGGCCGAGCGACTCCAGGCCGAGTTCGTTCAGGGCCTCCTCGCTCACCAGGAGCAGTCCGGCGGCGCCGTCGTTCATCGGCGAGGCGTTGCCCGCGGTGACCGTGCCGCCCTCCCGGAAGACGGGCTTGAGCCGCGCCAGCTTCTCCGGTGAGGTGTCCTCGCGGATGCACTCGTCGGTGTCGACGACGACTCCGTCGGGGCGCTTGACCGGCAACAGCTCGTCGTCGAAGTGGCCGTTCTTACGGGCGTCCGCGGCCCGCCGGTGGCTGCGCAGCGCGAACGCGTCCTGCCGCTCGCGGGTCACGCCGTACCGTCCGGCGACCTCCTCCGCGGTCTCGCCCATGGAGAGCAGGCCGTGGAGGTCCTGCATCGCCGGGTTGACCAGGCGCCAGCCGAGCCGGGTGTCGACGGTCTCGATCCGGTGCGGCAGGGCCTCGTCGGGGCGAGGCAGGACGAAGGGGGCGCGGCTCATCGACTCCGAGCCGCCGGCCAGCACGATGTCGGCCTCCCCGGCGGCGATGGTGCGAGCCGCGGTGGTGACGGCTTCGAGGCCGGAGGCGCACAGCCGGTTGACCGTGGCGCCGGGCACGGTCTCGGGCAGGCCCGCGAGCAGGGCGGCCATGCGGGCGACATTGCGGTTGTCCTCGCCGGCCTGGTTGGCGGCGCCCCAGTAGACGTCGTCGATGCGCGCGGGGTCGAGCGCGGGGACGTCGGCGACGAGGGCGCGGATCACGGTCGCGGCGAGGTCGTCGGGGCGTACGGCGGACAGGGCGCCGCGCAGCCTGCCGATGGGGGTGCGGCGAGCGGCCGCGAAGTGGACGGGACGCACGAGGGGGCTCCTGGACGACGTCTTCGGCATCGGACCTGATTAATTATCGCTGCTAGTTTTTGACTATAGACCCGGCGGGATACCTGGGGAAGATGCCCGGTACGGGCGGTGCGGCGGCCTTGTTCGCGGTGTTTGCACTGGTTCACGCGGGGCACCCGCGCCGCCATGGAGTGGTTGCGCAGTGCGGCCTGCGTGGGCGAGGACCCCGAGTTGTTCTTTCCCGTGGGCACGTCCGGACCGGCGCTGCGGGACATCGCGGCCGCCAAATGCGTGTGTGCCCGCTGCCCGGTGACCGTCCAGTGTCTGACGTTCGCGTTGGACGACGGGCGGACCTCGGGCGTGTGGGGCGGAACCTGCGAGGAGGAGCGCGACGCACTGCTCCGTACGACCAGAGACGACGCCGCAAGGAGAAGCACCGTATGACTGTCGTGAAGAGCACGATTCCCGAATCCGCCCGTCAGGTCGCCGGGGACGCACTGCAGAGCACGCTGGTGGATCTTCTCGGGCTCTCCCTCATCGGAAAGCAGGCGCACTGGAACGTGGTCGGCCCGCGGTTCCGGTCGATCCACCTCCAGCTCGACGAAGTGGTCACTGCCGCCCGCGAGTTCGCCGACACCGTCGCGGAGCGCGCCTCGGCGCTCGGCCTGCCGCCCGACGGCCGGCCGGAGACGATCGCGTCCGCGTTCACGCTGCCCGGCCCGAAGGACGGCTGGGTCCGTGACTCGGAGGTCGTCGAGGTGATGGTCGAGTCCCTGGAGACGGCCATCGGACGGCTGCGCGAGCGCATCGAGGCGACCGAGAAGGCCGATCCGGTCACCCAGGACCTGCTGATCACGGTCACCGCCGAGCTGGAGAAGCAGCGCTGGATGTTCGACGCGGAGAACTGGCCGAAGGAAGGCTGACCGGCCCCGAACGCACCTGGCCGACCGGTACCCGAACGCACCTGTACGAAGGGGCACCTGATGACCGACGCCCTCGAACTCGACGCGCTGTGGGAGGACTTCCACCGCGTGGTGAACATGACCTCGCAGGAACTGGCCGCGTGGCTGCGGGTCAGCGACGCGGACGAGAACGCGGAACCGCTGCCGGAGCACGCGGGCACACCCACGGGGCAGCACGTCCTCGCGATCCTGCAGAAACGGCGCACGGATCTCACCGACGACGACATCAGCGTGATGTACGAGGTCGTCGACACCGTCACCGACGAGACGGACCTGGACAACGAGCCCGCGGCCGAGGACACGGCCCGCCGGCAGCGCCTGATGACGATCGGCCACGACCCGCTCAGGCCGTGACCGGACGGTCCGCCACACCGAACCGGCCTTGCCCGCCGCCGCGTTGACGCGGCGGCGCCTGGCCGAACAGGTGGCCGAAGACCGCCTCTGCCACGCCTCATGATCGTGCCAGACTGCTCGAACAGCCCGCCGAGATCTCCCGGGCCTTGTCGAGCAGAGGAGCACAGCGTGACCGAGCCGGCCGTCCAGCGGACCGACGCGAACCGGACCGGCACGAACCGGATCGACACCACCAGACCGCATCCGGCCCGGGTCTACGACTGGTTCCTCGGCGGCAAGGACAACTACCCGGTCGACGAGGAACTCGGGCGGCGGATCACGTCGATCGACACCGGAGCCCCGCGAGCGGCGCGCGCCAACCGCCGGTTCATGCAGCGGGCCACGCGCCGGCTCGCCCGGGAGTCGGGAATCCGCCAGTTCCTCGACATCGGCACCGGCATACCCACCGAGCCCAACCTCCACCAGATCGCCCAGTCCGTCGCCCCGGACGCCCGGGTCGTCTACGTCGACAACGACCCGATCGTCCTGGCCCACGCCGAGGCACTGCTCCGCGGGACGCCCGAGGGCGTGACGGAGTACCTCCAGGCGGACGCGCGCGATCCGCGGAGCATTCTCGAACAGGCCCGCCGGGTCCTCGACTTCGACCGGCCCATCGCCCTGTCCCTGATCGCCCTGCTGCACTTCGTCGCGGACGAGGACGGCGCGTACGAGCTGGTGGACAGCCTGGTCGAGGCCCTCGCCCCGGGCAGCTGCCTGGTGCTGTCGGCGATGACGGCGGACTTCGAACCGGAGAACGTACGGCGGGGCATCGCCGCGTATGCCGCGGGCGGAGTGACGCTGGTGGCCCGGTCGCAGGCCGAAATGGGCGGCTTCTTCAAAGAACTCGAGGTGCTGGAGCCGGGGATCGTGTCGGTCGCCGACTGGCATCCGGAGCTCGCCGCGACAGGCGAGAGGCCCGACGGGGAAGGGCCCGTGTCGCTGTACGGGGCTGTCGGACTCAAGCCCTGACACCCGGGACCAAGGCCTGGCACCCGGTACAGCGACACGGGCCCTGGCCCCAGGTCCGGACCCTGACCGCCCTGGGCTCCGCATCCGCGAGGCTCCACAGCCGCGTCGGCTGATCTTCTTCGCGTTCACGTGGGAAACGCCGCCCGCACCTCCCAGCCGAGCCCGCCGCGCGGGCCCGCGTGCAGGTCGCCGCCCAGCGCCGTCACCCGCTCCTTCAGCCCGACGAGGCCGAAGCCGCCGCCGTGCGCGGCGTCCGGGAGCCGGCTGCCGCCGCGGCCGTCGTCCGTGACCGAGACCTCGAGGCGGCGCCCCTCGTGGCGCAGCCGGACGGTGATCTGCGTGGCGTCGCCCGCGTGGCGTCGTACGTTGGTCAGTGACTCCTGGACGACGCGGAAGGCGGCCGCCTGCACCTCGTGCGGGAGGTCGTCGCGGACGGTGGGGTCGCACACCAGGGTGACCTGCTGGAAGGGACCGGCGAAGCCGTCGGTGAGACCGGCGATGCCCGCGAGGTCGCCCACCGGCCGGCGGTCGGCCGGTTCGGTGCCGGTGTCACGCAGCACGCCGACCGTGCGGCGCATGGACGCCAGCGCCTCGGTCGCGGCGCGCTCTATGCCCGCGAGAACCGGGTCGAGGTCGTCCTGACGGGCATCCGCCATCATGCGGGCCACCTGGGTCTGGACGAGGATCCCGGTGACATGGTGGGCGACGAAGTCGTGCAGGTCGGCCGCGATGGCGAGGCGTTCCGAGCGGCGGGTCTCGCTGACGGCAACGGTCCGGCGGTAGTCCATGGAACGCAGATGGGCGGCGAACCCGGCGGTGAGGCCGATCAGGACCAGCCCCACCAGCATGAAGCCCTGCATGGTGCCCGGCGTGCTGCGCAGGGCTCGCACCGGCAGCGCCAGGACGGCACCGCCGACGAGCACGCCGCACACCACGACCGAGCGGCGCGGACAGTGCCGTACCGCGATGAACAGCAGGCACAGCAGGATCGTCAGCTCGCCCGGGCCGAACAGGGCCCCCGGGTACGGCACCGACGCGACCGTGTAGAGGCCGGAGACCACGGCGGGCACGGCGGTGCGCACCTGCGGGGTCAGCCATGCGGGGCGCCGGTCGACGGGCCACAGCACGGCGGCGCCACCGACCAGCAGGACGGCCGCGACCAGCCAGGGGCCGACGTCCTGGCCGGTCGAGTAGGCCAGGTCCACGGCCGCCGCACTGACGAGGGCGCCCACACCGAAACCCCGGGCCAGGCCCCGGGGAGAAACGGACTTCATGCTGCTCACCGTATGCGGCACCGACGGCGGCGGGATCGGCCGAACGGCCGAGACGGCGTCGCCCGAACCCTGACCTTATGGCCGAGGCGCGCGCCCGGACGCGCGGGCGAGGGTGGAGCCACTATCCCGTGGTCGCCTCGGCCACAGCCGTCGAAGTCATCAGGAGTACGTGATGCAGCGCAAGTTCCTCGTCGGTGCCGTCGGCGGTGCGGCCGCCGTCGCCGCCGTCTTCGGTGTCGGCACCCATCTGCTGTCCGGAACCGAGTCGACCACCGGCCTCGACAGACGGTCCACGGACTCGGTCGGCGGTCACAGGGCGCTGGCCGCCGACATCGTCGCGGGCCGCACCGAGAGCAAGTACCACCCGCTCCCCTGGGTCGGGGCGAAGGTCTCCGGCGTCAGCTGCCCCACCGGCCTCAAGGCCGTCGTCGGGGCGACCGTCACCTGCACCGGCAAGAAGGATGACGGGAAGACCGTCGACATCCCGGTCACCGTCGTCAAGGCCACGGCCGATTCCGTCACCTGGAAGTTCGAGCGCTAGCAGAGGGCCACGCCACATCATGAGCATCGTTCTGGCCGGTCACGGCCTGGTGAAGAAGTACGGCTCGACCACCGCCCTGTCCGGCGTGGACGTCGAGGTCGGCGAGCGCGACTCGCTGGCGATCATGGGCCCGTCGGGTTCCGGCAAGTCCACCCTGCTGCACGTCCTGGCCGGGATCATCCGCCCGGACGGCGGCCAGGTGCTGTTGCGCGGCGAGCGAAGCGAGACGGGGGTTCCCCCGGCCGAAGGCTGGGGGCGGATCGACACGCTGGGCGAGAACCGGCTCAGCGCCCTGCGCCGCAAGCGCTTCGGGTTCGTCTTCCAGTTCGGCCAGCTGCTGCCGGAGCTGCCCGCCGAGGAGAACGTGGCCCTGCCGCTGATGCTGGAGGGCACGCCCCGCGCGCGGGCCGTCGAACAGGCCCGCCGGTGGTTCGCCCCGCTCGGTCTCGACGGGCTGGAGAGGCGCCGGCCCGGCCAGCTGTCCGGCGGCCAGGCCCAGCGGGTGGCGATCGCCCGCGCCCTGGTCGTCCGACCGGACGTGGTCTTCGCGGACGAACCGACCGGCGCGCTGGACCAGACGACCAGCACCGAGGTCGTCCGGCTGCTGACCTCGGTCACCCGCGACCAGGGCGCCGCCCTGGTCATGGTCACGCACGACGCGGACGTCGCCGCCCACTGCGACCGCGTTCTCCAGGTCCGGGACGGCCGGATCAGCAACCACAGCCAGTACACGGCCGCCTGATCCCCTCGCGCCGAGAACCTCCGGAGATGCCGATGCGTTCCCCCGTCCTGCCCCTGACCTGGCATCTGGCCCGGTCCGCCGGCCGTCGCGGCCTGCAGAGCCGGCTGCTGGCGGCCGGGGCCGCCGCCGTCGGCGCGTTCGTCATGCTGGTGATGGTCGCCGCCACCGTCGGCGCCGGCGACCGCGCCGACCGCACGACATGGCGTACACCCGCCGCCGTACCGGCGAAGCGGGCCACCGCCGTCGAGGCACTCGCCACGACGTACGTCCGCCACGAACCCGTGACCGTCGTCTCGCTGGCCCACCTGCCCGGCCGCGGAACCACCCCCGCCCCACCCGGCCTGGACGCCTTCCCCGAAACGGGCGAGGTGTACCTCTCCCCCGCCCTGGCAGAGCTGATGCGCAGACTCCCCGCGAACCAACTGGCCGACCGCCTCCCGAAGGTGAAGTCGTACGGCACGATCGGCGCCGCCGGTCTCGCCTCGCCCGACGAGCTGGTCGCCGTGGTGGGCCGGGCGCCGGGCGATCCGGCGGTATCCGAGGCGGCCAAGGGCGGCACCCTGTGGTTCGCCGACGGCCAGGGCGCGCGTGCCGAGATCTCCGGGTTCTCCGGTACGCAGAAGCTTCTGGTCACCAGCTCGGACAAGGGTGCGGTGCTGCTGGGCCTGGTGCTGCTGGCGATGCCCGTGATCGTGCTGTCCTCGGCGGCCGGGCGGCTCGGAGCGGCCCGGCGCGAGCAACAGCTGGCAGCGCTGCGCCTGGCGGGGGCCACACCCCGGCAGATCCTCACGATGACCGCGGTCGAGGCGGCGGCCGTCGGCGCGGCCGGAGCCCTGGCGGGCGCGCTCGCGTACGGGGCACTGCTGCCGGTCCTGGCCGAAGTGCCCTACGGCGTCGGCGGCTGGTACACCGGTCAGCTGTGGGTGGGTCTGCCGCGGTGCGCGGCCGTGGTGGCCGGCGTGACCGGGCTCCTCACCGTCAGCGCGGTGTCGATGCTGCGCCAGGTGGCGACCGCGCCGCTGGGCGTCGCCCAGGAGGCGAATCCGCGCCGCACCCGCTGGATCCGGCTGGCCCTGTTCGCCGCTGCCCTGATCTACATCTGGCAGTCCGCGAGCGGCGGTGAGACGTCGTCCCGGCAGGCGCTCGTCCTGCTGGGGCTGTTCTACGGCACCTTCTGGCTGTTCGGGCCGTGGGTGGTGGACCGGCTGGGCCGGATCGCGGGCCGCTTCGCCCGCCGGCCTGCGACCCTGCTGGCCGCGCGGCGGCTCAGTGACGACCCGCGCGGCGCCTGGCGCACGGTCAGCGGCCTGGTGCTCGCCGGGTTCGTGGCCGGGTTCTTCTCCGTGAGCCAGCTGGGTGGCCTGTCCGGCCAGGACTACCGGGACCAGGTCGCCGTGACCAGCCCGAACGCCGCCGCGGCCCGGCACACCGCCACCGAGGCCCGCACACTGCTCGACCGCGCGGGCATCACCGCGACCGTCACCACCGGCGGCATCGACGACTTCGAGAACCTGCTGGGCGGCGGCCCGGGGGTGATCGCCCGTGTCCCGGGCGGTACGGAACGGATCGACGCCGCCGTCACCGCTCTCACCCCCGTCGCGACGGGCACGCCCCCGTACACCGAGGACTACGCGGCGGCGTACGACCGCACGGCCATCGACCGCCTGTCCGCCGTCAGTACCGCCACCCTGGCCCTGAGCTTCGCCGTGGCGACCGCCTCGGCCGGCCTGACCGCGGCGGCGAACGTCCTGGACCGGCGGCGCGTGTACATCCTGTTGCGGCTGGCCGGCACGCCGCTGCGGGTGCTGAACCGGGCCCGGGTGCGCGAGACGGTCCTCCCCCTGGTCGTCCTGGCCGGTGGCACCACCGCGACGGGCGTGTACGGCTCCTACAAGCTCAACAAGGCGGCCGACCTCACGATCAACGCCACCGGCGCCCTGCAGCTGGCCGCCTGTGTGGTCATCGGCGCGCTGGCGATGTTCGCCGCCATCGCCGGCAGCACACCGCTGCTGCGGAAGGTGACGGCCGATCCGGCCCAGACCGCGGACTGATGAACACGGGGAGGGCCCGCCGCACCTGCCGGCGGGCCGTTCTCCCACTCACCCCTGAGGCATGATCGAGCCATGACGAGCCCCACCCCGCCCGGCGCCCCCATCCGGGTGCTCATCGCCGACGACCAGGAGATGGTCCGTACCGGCTTCCGCTTCTTCCTGGACGCGCAGCCCGACATCACGGTGGTCGCCATGGCCGCCGACGGCGAGGAGGCGGTCGCGCTGGCCCGCACGGTGCGGCCCGACGTGTGCCTGCTGGACATCCGGATGCCGAAGCTGGACGGGCTGGAAGCCACCCGGATGCTGGCGGGGCCCGAGGTGGCCGACCCGATGCGGGTGGTCGTGGTGACCACCTTCGACCTCGACGAGTACGTGTACGGGGCGCTGCGCGGCGGCGCGTGCGGGTTCCTGCTCAAGGACTCGGGGCCGACCCTCCTGGCGGAGGCGGTCCGCGCGGCCGCGGCCGGCGACTCCCTGGTCTCCCCGTCGGTCACCGTCCGTCTCCTGCGGCACGTCACCGAGACCCCGCAGCCGCACACCCCGGCCCGCCGCACGTCCCCCGCCGAACCCCTCACCGACCGCGAACTCGACGTGGTCCGCCTGGTCGCCCTCGGCCGTACCAACGCCGAGATCGCCGCCGAGCTGTACGTCTCCCTCTCCACGGTCAAGACGCACCTGTCCAGCGTCCAGCTCAAGCTGGCGGCACGGAACCGGGTGGAGATCGCGGCCTGGGCGTGGCAGAACGGTCAGGTGCGGACGGGCCCCTGACCGGCGCTCAGCCGTCCGAGCGGATGAGCCCCGTCAGGTACCGCCACAGCGACGACCGGCGCTTGGCGGCCTGGTCCGGTACGTCCGCCGCGGGGGCCTCGGCCTCCTGGGGAGCCGGCACATACCGCACGGCCGACGCGGTGAGTTCGTAGCGCACGGGCAGCGAGCGCAGCCCTCGCATGAACGGCGAGGAGCGCCAGGGCAGTTGGTCGACGGGGAGGGCGAGTTCCAGGTGCCCGAAGCGTTCGAAGAGGCGGCTGACTCCCGCGGACGCGATCGTCGACGCCAGTTCGCGGGAGGGGCACTGGCGAGGTCCCGCGCCCCACGACAGGTGCGCGCGGCTGCTGATGGTGGAGGAGCCCGGTGTCATCTGACCGGCGAAGAGCGGGTCGGCGTGCGCGGCGGCCGAGGAGACCCACACGGGGTCGCCTGCGTGGATGGTGTAGTTCCCGAGCCGGGTGTCCTTGGCCGCGAACCGCGGCACGAAGTTGACCAGCGGCGGCTTGCGCATGACCACCCGGTTCATGGTCTCGCGGACCATCCCGGCGGACAGGGCGCTGCGCACTCCGCCCTCGCGCTCCCCGGAGATCACCTCGACCACGGTGTTGGAGATGAGGATGCCGACGTGGTCGGAGGTCATGCCGAGCAGCATGAACAGTTCCCTGGCCAGCTCGTCGACGGAGAGGTCCGGGTGGGCGGCCAGCAGGTGGGAGGGGAAGTCGTCGCCCGGCTGCTCGATCTTGGCGGCGGCCAGCTCCGAGAGCGTCTTCAGGAGCCGCTCCAGGGCGGGTTCCGCGTCCGGGCCGGCGTCCAGTACCCGCCACATGTCCATCAGGGCGTCGTCGCCCTGCGAGCCGGGGAAACCGAGCAGGTGGCTCGCCGCCATCAGCGGGAGCGGGCGGGAGAACTGGGCCGACAGGTCGGCCATGCCCGTGCGCCCGCCCTGGGCGAGCAGGGTGATCAGCTCGTCGGCGTAGACCGTGACGGCCGATTTGAGCCGCTTGGCCTGCGGGTTCCTCGGGTCCTGGAACGGCCGGAGTGCCGCGTCCCACGCGCTGCGCAGTGCGGGGTAACCCGGGCCGCCCTGGATGAGTATGTGGTTGACCTCCAGGGAGGGACCGAGCGGCCAGTCGGCGGGCACCCTGCCCTCCGACCGGGCCCGCCAGTTCTCCAGGCCCTTCGGCCAGCCGGCGTCGTCCTGCAGCACATCGAGCGCCTCGCGGTAGCCGAGCACGAGCCAGGCGGGCACGCCCAGCAGGTCTACCGGCGCGACCGGCCCGTGGCGCTGTCGCAGCCGTTCGTAGACGAGGCCGGGACGGGTCTCGTAGTCCCGGGTCAGCAGGGGCTCCGGGTCCAGGGCTTCCAGCCGCGCGCCGCTCGGCGTCGGCTCCCCTTCGTCGACCAGGTGGAACTCCATCGTCCTGCCGCCCCTTCGACACTGCCCGTAGCGGTCCGCCGCCTGTGAGTGGTGGCGGACCTGGGAGACCGTACCTCAGGCAGCCCTCGAGTCCCACCCCGGGGTACCCGCCGGTAACGAGAAAGTACGCCGCCCCGCGGTGACTCCGGCGGGCAGGCCGGGCGGGGCGTGCGCGCCGTCCGGCCGGTCACCCGAACAGGCCGGTGCGGTGGTGTGCCCGGGGGGCCGGTGATGCGCTGAGGACACGTTCCGCGTCCTCAGGAGGCATACGCATGACCGCTCGCCCGCCCCGTACTGTCCGGTTCCTCACCTCGGCCCTGGCGGCGGGCGCGCTGCAGACCTGCGTGGCCTGCTCGGACGACGACGGCGGTTCGGCGGTCTCCGACGTCGCCGCGTCGCCCGTGGCCGAGCGGTCGCGGGCAGTCTCGCCCTTGGCCGCCAGGTCGCCGACCGCCTCGCCGGCCGGCCGTCTCACCGCGGCGGGGGCCCGGGCCGCGCTGCTCACCGAGGCCGACCTGGAGGACGACTGGACGCAGGTGAGCGACAAGGAGGCCGCCTCCTGGCGCGAGAGCCTGCTCGTCGGCAAGGTCGACGTGTCGGAGTTCCTGACCGCCAAGACCGACGCTGCCGACTGCCAGAAACTGCTCGACACCCTCTACAGCGACGACCTGCTGGGCAAGCTGTCCGGGGCGGGCGCGCTTCGGGGCTTCGAACAGGGCGACTCCCGCCTTCTCCAGCAGGTCGCCGCCTACGACAAGGTGGCCCTGGACGAGTCCCTGAGCTGGCTGAAGACCCTGCCCACCGAGTGCGACCAGTTCACGGCGACCGACGACACGGGCGACGAGCGCACGGTGCAGGTGACCGAGACCTCCGTGCCGAAGGTGGGCGACGCCCGGCAGGGACTGCACGTCACCGTCCAGGGCACGGCCGCCGACGCGCCGGCCACGCTCACCCTGGACGTCGCCGTCGTGCGGGTCGGCACGGACGCGATCACCGTCACAGCCGGCGGTCTCGACGGGGACGAAAGCGATTCGGTCGAGCGGGCGGTCCAACTGGGCACCGAGCGGCTGAAGGACGTCCAGGCGGGGCGGACGCCCTCCGCGGACCCCGGCGAGATCGACTGACTTCGGGAGTCCCGTGCCCTCGCGCACCACGTTTCCGCTCGGCCGTTTCCGGGACAAGCTGATCATCGGACGGCACAATGGCGACGAGGACCACAGGCGCGAGAAGGAGCGGTCACGTGAGCGAGAGCCACACCCCGTCAGGCATGTCGGCCAGGCTCAACACCGGTGTGGCGCACAACGCACGCGTGTGGAACTACTGGATCGGCGGCAAGGACAACTACGAGGTCGACCAGCAGGTCGGCGAGCACGTCGCCACCATGTTCCCGATCATCCGGGACATCGCCCGCGCCGACCGCTGGTTCCTCGGTCGGGCGGTGCGGTACCTCACCGCCGACCAGGGGGTCCGTCAGTTCCTCGACATCGGCACCGGTCTGCCGACGGTGGAGAACACCCACGAGATCGCCCAGCGGATCGCGCCCGAGTCGCGGATCGTGTACGTCGACAACGACCCCATCGTGCTGGTGCACGCCCGCACCCTGCTCACCAGCACCTCCGGCGGCGTCACCGACTACATCGACGCCGACGTGCACGACCCGGACGCCATCCTCGAACGGGCCGCGCGGACCCTCGACTTCAGCAAGCCGGTCGCGGTGATGATGCTGGGCATCCTCAACTTCGTCCTGGACACCACCGAGGCGCGGGACATCGCCCGCCGCGTCATGGCCGAGCTGCCCTCCGGCAGTTACCTGGCCCTGACGCACCCCACCTTCGACGCCGGCCTCGGCGGCGAGGGTCAGATCCCGGCCATGGAGTTCTGGAACGAGAACGCCACGCCGCCGATCTGCGCCCGCAGCCGCGAGGACATCGCCGCCTTCTTCGAAGGGCTCGAGCTGCTGGAACCGGGTCTGGTGTCGTGCTCGCAGTGGCGTGCCGAGCCCGATTCCCCGCTCGTGGTACCGCAGTTCGGCGCGGTGGCCGTGAAACCCTGACGCAGGCGCCGATCCGGCCGAGCTCGTCGTGGAGGACGTATGACCACCCTTGCCGATCCCGTCCCCGGCGGACGTCCCGGGGAGGCCGAACGGGCCGCCGTGCTCGCCGAAGAGCTGGCCGGGCGGGGCGTGCACGGCATCGTCCTCTCCTACGTCGACACCGCGGGCGTCACCCGGGTCAAGACCGTCCCGACGGCGCGGCTGGTGGCGGCGGTGACCTGGGGCGTCGGCATGTCGCCGGTGTTCGACACCTTCCTCGCCGACGACTCGATCGTCGCCACCGACGTGCTGGGTTCGCCGGACGGCGATCTGCGGCTGTATCCCGACCTGGACCACCTGGTGGCGCTGGTCGGGCAGCCCGGCTGGGCGTGGGCGCCGGTGGACCGGATCACGCAGGAGGGCGAGCCCCATCCGGCCTGCGGGCGTACCCTCCTGCGCCGGATCGTCCGGGAGGCCGCCGAGCAACGCGGCCTCACCTTCAAGGCGGGCATCGAGGTGGAGTGGGCCGTCGGTCAAGGCCCGTCGGCCCACGGGGACTTCGTGCCGGCGACGACGGGGCCGGCGTACAGCGCCACCCGGCAGGTCGAGCTCGGCGACTACACCGCCGACCTGCTGGCGGCCTTCGCGGCGCAGGGCGTGGAGGTCGAGCAGCTGCATCCCGAGTACGCGGCCGGGCAGTTCGAGGTCGCGGTGGGCGCGCTCGACCCGGTGGCGGCCGCCGACCGCAGCGTGCTGGTCCGGCAGACGATCCGCGCGGTGGCCGGGCGCCACGGCCTCGTCGTCTCCTTCGCCCCGGCGGTCTTCGCCCAGGGTGTCGGCAACGGCGGCCACATCCACCTCTCCGCCTGGCGCGACGGTGTGAACCTGCACTCCGGGGGCGACGGCCGGTACGGCATGACGGCCGAGGCCGAGTCCTTCGCGGCGGGCATCCTGGCCCACCTCCCCGCGCTCACGGCGATGACCGCGCCGAGCCCGGCGAGCCATCTGCGGCTCAAACCGTCCCAGTGGGCCGGGGTGTTCACCGCCTGGGGCCGGGAGACCCGCGAGGCGGCGCTGCGGGTGGTCACCGGGACCGCGGGGGTCCGCGACCGGGCCGCGAACCTGGAGGTCAAGCCGGTCGACCTGGCCGCCAACCCCTACCTCGCGCTGGCCTGCCTGATCGCCGCCGGTCTGGACGGCCTGGCCTCGTCAGCGCCGCTGCCCGAGGAGATCACCGGGGATCCGGCCCGGCTGGATGCCCGGAAGGCGGCGGCCCGGGGCGTACGACGGCTGCCGACCTCGCTGTCCGAGGCCGTCGAGGCGTTCCGCGCCGACGAGTTGCTGCGCACGGCGTTGGGCCCCGTCCTCGCCGACGCGGTGGTCGCCGTACGCCTGGGGGAGGTCGCGGCCGTCGCCGGGCTGGACGACGAGGGCGTGGCGGCGGCGTACCGCTGGAAGTACTGACATGGGCGCGGGACCCGTGCACGAGACGCTCGACGCGGTGCGGCTGGTGGACCACCACTGCCACGGGGTGGTCGCCGCCGACCTCGACCGGGCGGGCTTCGAGTCGCTGCTCACCGAGGGCGGGGTGTGGCCCGGGATCTCGCCGTTCGACAGCCCGGTCGGTGTGGCCGTCCGTCGCCACTGCGCTCCCCTCCTGGACCTGCCGCGTCACGCGACCCCCGAGGAGTATGTGGCGCGGCGGGCCGAGCTGGGCGCGCGCGAGGTGAACCGCCGGTTCCTCGCGGCCGCGGGCACCGAGGCGTTCTGCGTCGACACCGGGTTCACCCCGGACCGCCTCACCGCGCCGCGGGAGCTGGCCGCGGTGGCGGGCGGGACGGCGTACGAGGTGGTACGGCTGGAGGCCGTCGCCGAGGCGGTGGCGGCGGGCGGGGTGGAGCCGGACGCGTACGCCGAAACGTTCCGGGCGGCCGCTCTGGAGGCCGTGTCGCGTCCGGGCGTGGTGGCGGTGAAGTCCGTCGCCGCCTACCGCACCGGCTTCGACCTGGACCCGGTGAGACCCTCGGACACGGAGGTCACCGATGCGGCCCGGCGCTGGCTCGCCGGCGGCGGCCGGCTGGCCGATCCGGTCCTCGTGCGGGAGTTGTTGTGGACCGCCGTGGATCTGCGGCTGCCGCTGCAGCTGCACACGGGCTTCGGCGACGCGGACATCCGGCTGCACCGGGTGGACCCCACCCACCTGACGGACTGGCTGCACCTGACCGCCGGCACGATCCCGGTACTCCTGCTGCACTGCTGGCCCTACCAGCGCCAGGCGGCCTACCTGGCGGCCGTGTTCGAACAGGTGTACCTCGATGTGGGGCTCACCCTGCACTACGTCGGTCCCTCCCGGGCCGGGGCGGTTCTGGCGGAGGCGATGGAGATCACGCCGTTCCGCAAACTGCTGTACAGCTCGGACGCGTACGGTGTGGCCGAGTTCTACCATCTCGGCGCGCTGGCCTTCCGGCACGGCCTGGCCGGCCTGCTCCAGGAGCGGGTGGACGCCGACGAGCTGAGCCTGCCGGACGCGCTGCGGATCGCGGCGTGGGCGGGCGGCGACAACGCGCGCCGCCTCTACGGACTTCCCCCGACCGACACCGATCCCCCTCGTCCCAGTCCCCACCGCGACTGAGCGTTCGCGATTCCCGGAAAGTATGATCAAGCAATGTCTGACATGACCGATACCACGCCCGGCTGGCTCACTTCCGACGAGCTCGAGATGGCGCGCGCCCGGATGCCGATCCTGTACGTCGAGGCCGTGCCCGTGCGCGTCGACGACAGCGGCGAAGTCACCAGCGTCGGCCTGCTGCTGCGCATCGGGTCCGACGGAACGGTCAGCCGGACTCTGGTCTCGGGCCGCGTCCTGCACCACGAACGGGTCCGCGACGCCCTGCTGCGCAACCTGGAGAAGGACCTCGGCCCGATGGCGCTGCCCCAGATCCCGCCCTCCCTGCAGCCCTTCACCGTGGCCGAGTACTTCCCCACCCAGGGCGTCACGCCGTACCACGATCCTCGTCAGCACGCCGTGTCCCTCGCCTACGTCGTCCCGGTCAGCGGCGACTGCCGTCCCCGGCAGGACGCGCTCGACCTGGTCTGGTTCAGCCCGCAGGACGCCCTGTCGCCCGCGATGCAGAGCGAGATGCCGGGCGGGCACGGGGTGCTGCTCAAGCAGGCGCTGGCACACGTGGGCTGCTCGGTCTGAGCGGTCCGGCGGCGGCTGCGCCGGTCGTGGTCGTCGGTGCGGGGACCGTCGGCTCGTCGGTCGCGTACCACCTGGCCCGCCGCGGAGCGTCCGTGACCCTCATCGACCGTGGGCCGGCCCCCGCCACGGGCGTGACCGGTGGGTCCTTCGCGTGGATCGGCGGATGCGGCGGGGACTGGCCGGGCGGCGCGCGGGACCTGCGTGGCTCCGTCCTGGCCGATCACCGGCGCCTCGCGACCAAGCTGCCGGACGTCGTCGTGCGCCGGACCACTCCTCGGCCATGTCACGCCGGACCGGTCGGTGTACCTGGCCGTCCTGCACTCGGCCGTGACCCTGGCGCCCACCGTCGGGCGACTGGTGGCGCGGGAACTCGTCACCGGGGAACCGGCGGCCGAACTGCGCCGGTGCCGGTGGGCGCCCGACGCGGGCTGACGGACGAGGTCACTCCCCGTCTTCGGGCGTGCGCTGGGTCGTGCCGGGCTCGCCCGTGTCCCGTCGCCACTCGACGACCAGTTCGTCCTTGGTGCCGAAGCGGACCAGGTGACGGCCTACGACGTCTTCGAGGAGGTCGAGGTGTTCGGCCTCCGTCTCCACGGCGAGCAGCAGCGCGCCGTCCACCGCGGTGAGTGAGCCGGTGCCGTTCTGGAAGATCAGCCGGCCCTCACCGGTCTCCTCGTCCCAGCGGGTCTCACTGCGTCGGCCCAGGTGGGAGGCGAGCTGCTTGGCGTAGCGGTGGGGTCGGTCGGTGGCGACGCGGGCTTCGGAACGGGACATGGCGAACTCCGGGGATCGCTGTGGGCGGCGAACGTGTCGATGGTGCCGCGGTGGCGTGTCGGACACGCACCTTCTCACGCCTGCGCTTCCACGGTGCGGGACAGAGCAGTTCGGCGGCTATGGGCGGAATGCACAGGTCACAGCCGCGCCAGGAACCGCCGGACGGGACATGTCGGCGTCCGGGCCTCTTTTTCTGCGCGTCCAGGAGCAAGCGCCTCGACGAGGCCGGCCAGGCGAGGACTCGCAGGCCTACGGCATCTACGAGTTGCCCGTCACCGGGTACGCCCCTGCCGTCCTGTTCTCCGGCCGCGCGGCCCGACCACCGCCTCAGCTGCCCGGGCGCCCGGCCAACCGCGAGGACCGAGTCCGGCCAACACGAAAAGGGCCCCCGCAGGCTCTCGCCTGCGAAGACCCTTCGCACCGTCGGGACGACAGGATTTGAACCTGCGACCCCTTGACCCCCAGTCAAGTGCGCTACCAAGCTGCGCCACGTCCCGGTGCCGTCTGACCTGGGGTTTCCCCCGGCCGAACGCGCATGGAAACAATACCGCACTCGGGTCCGTGGTCGCGCCCACGTTTCGCCGCACCCACCCCTTGACCTCAACCTTGCTCGAGGTTGCACGATCGTCTGCATGACGATCACCGAGGAACGCGGCCGCAGGTCCGGCCGCAGGTACGGGTACGACGACCTGGCCCGCCTCATGGGGCTGATGACGGGCGACGAGAAGCACGGACCGGCGGCGACGTCCACGATGGACGCGTTGTGGGTCCTGTACGACCGGGTGCTGCGGGTCGGGCCCGAGCGGCCGGACGATCCCGGGCGGGACCGGTTCCTGCTGTCCAAGGGGCACGGGCCGATGGCGTACTACGCGGTGCTGGCCGCCAAGGGCTTCGTGCCCGTGGACTGGCTGCCGGGCTTCGGCTCCTACGACTCGCCGCTCGGCCACCATCCCGACCGCGTGCTCGTGCCGGGGGCCGAGATCGGCAGCGGGTCGCTGGGACACGGGTTGCCGATCGCCGTGGGCACGGCGCTGGGGCTGCGCGCCCAGGGGCTCGACGAGCCCCGGGTGTGGGTGCTGGTGGGGGACGCCGAACTGGACGAGGGCAGCAACCACGAGGCGATCGCCTTCGCTGGGCCCGCCGCTCTGGAGCGGCTGCACACCGTCGTGATCGACAACGCCTCCGCCAGTCACGCCCGGCCCGGCGGGATCGCCGCCCGCTTCGAGGCCGCCGGCTGGTCGGCGGTCACGGTCGACGGCCGTGACCACGAGGCGCTGCACGCCGCCTTCACCGCCCCGCACCCGGGCCGCCCGCACGTGGTGGTGGCCCGGGTCGAGCCGAAGTCCGCCTGAACGTCTGCCTGAACGTCTGCCTGAAGTCCGTCGCCCAGACATCTCCGGAAAGGCCCGAACCCTCCATGGACACCATGCGTGACCGTCTCCCCGCCGTCGTCTCGCGCCTGCTCGACGAGGATCCGCGAGTCGCGGTCGTCCTCGCCGAGATCGGCCGGGACGGCTTCGCCGAGGCCTGGCACCGGCACCCCGACCGGGTCGTCAACGTCGGCATCCGCGAGCAGCTTCTCGTCGGGGCGGCCGCGGGGATGGCCCTGACCGGGCTGCGGCCCGTCGTGCACACCTTCGCGAGCTTCCTCGTCGAGCGCCCCTTCGAGCAGATCAAGCTGGACCTCGGACACCAGGACGTGGGGGCCGTGCTGGTCAGCGCCGCCGCCTCCTTCGACTGGCCCGCGGGCGGGTACACCCACATGTCCCCCGGTGACGTGGCGCTGCTCGACACCCTCGACGGCTGGACCGTGCACGTGCCGGGCCATCCGGACGAGGCCGAGACCCTGCTGCGGCACGCGGTCGCCGCGGGCGACGACAAGGTGTACGTACGGCTGTCCACGCAGGCCAACCGGGAAGCGCTCCCGGTCGACGGCGCGCGGTTCCGCACCGTCCGCGAGGGCCGCTCGGGCGTGGTCGTCGCCGTCGGCCCCCTGCTGGACGCGGTGCTCGCCGCCGTGGCGGGTCTGGACGTGACCGTGCTGTACGCGACGACCGTACGGCCCTTCGACGCGGTGGCCCTGCGCCGGGCCACGCAGACGGCCGGCACAGACGTCGTGCTCGTCGAGCCGTATCTTGCGGGCACCTCGACGGCGGCCGCGAACGACGCCCTCGCCGACGTGCCCCACCGGGTGCTGGGCCTCGGCGTGGGCCGCCGCGAGCTGCGGCGTTACGGCGGCGTCGAGGAACACATCGCCGCACACGGACTCGACGCCCGGTCCCTCCGCGAGCGGATCGGCGGGTTCGTGACGGGCGGGGTGGTGGCGAGCGGGGTGGCGGCGGAGTAGCGGCGAGCGGGGGGGCGGGGGCGTGAGACGGACCGGTCGTGGGGCGGACCCGGTCGTGGGCGGGACCGGCGCGGCAGGTGGATCCGCGGGGCCGGGCGGGCTTCCTCCCCGTAAAGGCCGTCCGCTCCCCAAGGCCGTGCGCTCCCCTGCCGCGCCGCACGCGAGCCCGCGTGCCTCACTCCCCGGTCGGCAGCCCCAGTTCCGGATGGGCGTCGAGCAGTCGGGGCGGCGCCGCCTGACGCCAGGAGTCCGCGAGGATGTCACGCACCTCGTCCTCGTCCTCCAGTGCGGCGAGGCGGGCCCGTACCCAGGCGAACTGGGCCTCGTGGTCGGCGATCCAGAACTTCTCCGGCTCGGCCAGCACCAGTTCGTTGCGCTCCTCCTTGGGGCAGCGCACGGCGAGGGAGGTCTCGTCCTCGGGCAGCGTGGCGAACATCTTCCCCGCCACCCGGAACGTGGGCATGCTCCAGGCGATCTTCTCCGTCGTGTCCGGCAGGGACAGGGCGATTCGGCGTACGTCTTCGGCGTCCGGCATGACAGGCACCGTAGTGGCTGCCACTGACAATCACCTGGTGAGAGCCTTGATTCCGCTTCCTGCGGCCGCCCCCACGTGCTTGTAGTAGAGCGTCGTCGGCCGCAGCACCCCGGCCGGGTCCGCCGCGTAGTCGGGGATCACTCCGGCCCGAGTCCAGCCGGCGGTCGTGTAGAGGCGCTCGGCGGGGCTGTCGGTCTCGGTGTCCAGGTGGAGGAGGGTGACGCCCGCGTCGACGGCCGCCTCCTCGGCGGCCGCAAGCAGACTGCGGCCGAGTCCCTGTCCGCGGGCTTCCCGGTGCACCATCAGCTTGACCAGTTCGGCGCGATGACGGCTGTTGGGCTTGTCGGGGAAGGCCAGGCTCACGGTGCCGAGCGTCCGGCCGTCGTCCTGCGCGACCCACACGGCGAGCTGCCCGGCCGCCACACCCGCCGCCCGCTCCCGCCACCAGGCGAGAGCCGCCGCCCGGTCGAGCGGAGCGAGGAAACCCACCGAGGCGCCGCCGTCCACGGTGTCGACCAGCAGGTCGGCCAACGCGTCGACGCGGCCGAGCACGTGGGTGCCGTCCAGCCGGCTCACGATCACGGCAGCACCACCGCCAGTACGTACCGCACCTGCTCGGGGCCCGGGCAGCGGAACCGCGTGGGCCCCCACACCCGCAGCCGCAGGCAGTCGCCGGCGTCGAGGTGATGGCCGGTGTCCTGCGCCGTCACGTGGAGCGCCCCTTCGAGGACCCAGATGTGCTGTTCCAGGCCGGGCACGGGCGGTCGGTCGTAGGCGATGTCGGCGCCCGGGGCGAGCCGCCCCTCGACGAGTTCTCCGCGCAGTCCGGAGTGCGGCGGGGACACGGACCGCCGCACGAACCCGGAGGCCCGGTCCTCCCACACCGGCTGGTCGGCGGCCCTGACCAGCAGCGCCGGCTCCGCCTCGATCTCACTGAGCAGCTGGGACATGGTGCGTCCGTAGACACCGCACAGCCGGTTCAGCAGTGAGGCGGTGGGACTGATCTCCGCCCGCTCGGCCCGGGACAGGGTCGACTTGCTCACCCCGCTGCGTTCCGCCAACTCCCCGAGTGACCAGCCGTGTTCGGCCCTCAGTTCGGCCAGACGGGCGCCCAGCCTGGCGTCGACGGGGTCCGGCCCGGTCTCGACGACTTCATGTTTCATATTCGGGAGCTTATCCCGAATATGAAACGTCAGGCTGTGGCTCCCGTCACGTCAATCCCGTCCTCCGAACGCCGCCAGCGTCCGCTCCAGCGCCGGCAGTGCCCGCACCACCCGCTTCGACCGGATCAGCAGGTCCCAGGCGGGCTCGAACTTCTTCCAGCCGCCGGAGTACGCGAGGTGCCTCAGCCGCTCGTGCGGTCCCGGCTGGGCCGCGGCACCCCGCCAGATGTTGGACCAGCGGTAGAAGTCGCGGTACGCCCGCCAGTAGCCCTCCTCCAGCTGACGGGGCGTCATCATCCTGGGCTCGTAGACGACATGCCGGGTGTCGTACAGATCCCAGTCGCGGTGCACGATGCGGTTCTCGGACTCCAGTTGCTTCCACAGTCCGGTCGACGGGTAGGGCGTCATGATGTGGAAGGTGGCCGTCTCGATGCCCTGCCCGACGGCCCATTCCACGGTGCGGTCGAAGACGTCGGGACCGTCCTGGTCGAGCCCGAAGACGAAGCTGGCGTTGACCATGACCCCGGCGTCGTGCAGGCGCCGTACCGCCGCCGCGTAGTCCGTGCCGATGTTCTGGTTCTTGCGGCGCTCGGCGAGGTTCGCGTCGTTGACGGTCTCGAAGCCCACGAACAGACTGCGCAGCCCCGCTTCCACGGCCCGCTCCAACAGGTCGGGCTTCAGCACGGAGTTGACCGTACCGGCCGCCTGCCACAGCCGTCCCATCCCCTTCATCCCGTCGAACAGGGCCTCGGCGAACCGTCTGTTGCCGAGCAGGTGGTCGTCGAGGAAGTAGAGGTGGCGGCCGGGCAGACGGTCGATCTCGGCGAGGGCGTCGTCGACGGCCTGGGTGTAGAAGGACTTGCCGCCCTCGAAGAAGGCGTCCTTGTAGCAGAAGTCGCAGTGGTGCGGGCAACCGCGGGACACCACGATCGAGTTGGGCACGAGGTAGAGGTGACGCTTGATCAGGTCGCGCCTGATGGGCGGCAGTCCGGCCAGGGTGCGCTGCGTCGAGTCGTAACGGCGGGCGGGGGCGCCGTCGCGGAAGTCCTTCAGGAACAGCGGCCAGACGTCCTCACCGGGGCCGGTGAAGATCGTGTCGGCGTGGGCGGCCGCCTCGTCGGGGAGCGAGGTGACGTGCAGGCCGCCCATCGCCACGTGGACGCCCCGGGCGCGGAAGTGGTCGGCTATCTCGTAACTGCGGCGGGCCGAGGTGATGTACGGCTGGACGACCAGCAGGTCAGGAGTGTCGAGGGCTTCGAGGTCGAGGCGCTCCACGTGTTCGTCGTGGAGCGTGACCTCGTCGTCGGGGTCCAGGTAGCCGGCCAGGGTGGCGAGGCCGAGCGGCGGGAACAGCGAGTACTTGATGGGCCGGAACAGCGGGCTCGTCGCCTCGGTCAGGGCCGGAAGGATCATCGTCACACGCATGACCATCCAGACAGCGTGCGGCCGGTAGCCGGTTCCCTACCCCTGTGCGGCGTCTTCGAGCGCGTCGAGGACCGGCCGGATCAGCGGGTGGTCCTCGGCTCCCCGGCGTACGGCCGCGAAGACCCGGCGGGTGGGCGCGACCCCGTCCACGGGCCGTACGACCACACCGGCGAGGTCCATGCCGATCAGCGCCGAGCGCGGCACGAGCGCCACGCCCGCGTCGGCGGAGGCCAGGGCCACGACCGCGCGGAAGTCGTCCGAGGAGTGTTCGAGGCGGGGCTGGAAACCGGCGCTCTCGCAGGCGAGGACGACCACGTCGTGGCAGGGGTTGCCGGGGTAGGGCCCGATCCACGGATCCTTGGCCAGGTCCGCGAGCGGCACCTCCCCGGCGTCGGCCAGACGGTGCGTGAGGGGCAGGACCGCGTCGAAGGGCTCGGCGTAGAGCGGTACGTGGGACAGCCGGGGGTCGTCGGCGGGCGGAGCCCCGCGGTACTCGACGGCCACGGCGACGTCGACCTGCCGGTCGAGGACCATCGGCAGGCTGGCATCACCCTCGGCGTCCTGGACGCGGAGGCGGATGCCGGGCGCCGACTCGGCGAGGCGGGCCACCGCGGGCGCCACGACCAGGGCGATACCGGTCGCGAAGGAGGCGACGGTGACGGTGCCGGCGGCGCCCGAGCCGTACGCGGCGAGCTCCGCCTCGGCCCGCTCCAGCTGGGCGAGGACCACGTGGGTGTGGCTGAGCAGGATCTCGCCGGCCGGGGTCAGCCGTACGCCCTTGGCGCCGCGCTCGACCAGCCGGTGGCCGGTCTCCTGCTCCAGGGCGGTCAGCTGCTGCGAGACCGCCGAGGGCGTGAGGTACAGCGCGGCGGCAGCCGCGGTCACCGTGCGGTGGTCGGCCACCGCACGGAGGATGTGGAGCCGCCGCGCTTCGATCATGCGAACGATTATCGCAATTTGTCCGGCCGGTCTGTACCTCAGTACCTGTCGCGTCAGCCCTCGAGTTCCGCGCGCGCCGACACGAACGCGTCGACCGCTCGGTTCACGTCCGCCGTCGAGTGCGCGGCGGACAGCTGCACCCGGATGCGGGCCTGTCCCTGCGGCACGACCGGATACGAGAATCCGATCACGTACACGCCACGCTCCAGGAGCAGCTCCGCCAGGCGTGCCGCCTTCGCCGCGTCGCCGATCATCACGGGCGCGATGGCGTGGTCGCCGGGCAGGACGTCGAAGCCCTCCGCGGTCATCCGGCGGCGGAACAGCGCGGTGTTCTCGGCCAGCCGGACCCGCAGGTCGTCCGCCGATTCGAGCAGGTCGAGCACCTTCAGGGAGGCGGCGGCGATCACCGGGGCGAGGGTGTTCGAGAAGAGGTAGGGCCGGGAGCGCTGGCGGAGCAGGGCGACGATCTCGGCGCGGGCGGCGACGTAACCGCCGGAGGCGCCGCCGAGCGCCTTGCCGAGGGTGCCGGTGATGATGTCGACGCGGTCCATCACGCCGTGCAGCTCGGGTGTGCCACGGCCGCCGGGGCCGACGAATCCGACGGCGTGGGAGTCGTCGACCATGACCATGGCGTCGTGGCGGTCGGCGAGGTCGCAGATCTCGCGCAGCGGGGCCAGGTAGCCGTCCATGGAGAAGACGCCGTCGGTGACGATGAGTGTGCGACGCGCCCCGCCCTCGGCGGCTTCCTTCAACTGCCGTTCCAGATCGGCGAGATCGCGGTTGGCATAGCGGAAGCGGCGGGCCTTGGACAGGCGGATGCCATCGATGATGGAGGCGTGGTTCAGCGCGTCCGAGATCACCGCGTCCTCGGGGCCCAGCAGCGTTTCGAACACACCGCCGTTGGCGTCGAAGCAGGAGGAGTACAGGATCGTGTCCTCCTGACCGAGGAAGGCCGCGAGCCGTGCTTCCAGCTCCTTGTGCACCTCCTGCGTGCCGCAGATGAAGCGCACGGACGCCATGCCGTAGCCCCAGCGGTCCAGGGCCTCGTGGGCGGCGGCGATCACCTCGGGGTGGTCGGCGAGGCCGAGGTAGTTGTTGGCGCAGAAGTTGAGCACCTCGCCGGCGCGGCCGCCCGCGGTGACGTTCACGGTCGCGGACTGCGGGCTGCCGATCACACGCTCGGGCTTGTGCAGGCCGGCGGACCGGATCTCGTCGAGGGTGGCGCGGAGGTCGTCGCGCACGGAGTCGAACATGGACAAGCTCCTTAAGAATGCGGGTGACTTACGCGGTCCAGTCGAGGATGACCTTGCCGCCGCGGCCGCTCGCCGCGTCGGCGAACGCCGCCTCGTGGTCGCGGTAGCCGTACCGGCCGGTGATGACGGGCGCGAGGTCGAGGCCGCCCTCCAGGAGCACCGACATCGCGTACCAGGTCTCGAACATCTCACGGCCGTAGATGCCCTTGATCGTGATCATCGAGGTGACGATCCGGGCCCAGTCGACCGAGAACTCCTCGGCCGGCAGGCCGAGCATCGCGATCCGGCCGCCGTGCGTCATGTTGGCGATCATGTCCCGCATGGCCTCGGGGCGGCCGGACATCTCCAGGCCGATGTCGAAGCCCTCACGCAGGCCGAGTTCCCGCTGCCCGTCGGCGATGGCCGACTCGGCGACGTTCAGCGCGAGGCTCGCACCGATCTTGCGGGCCAGCTCCAGCCGCTCCTCGCTGACGTCGGTGATCACGACGTTCCGCGCCCCGGCGTGCCGGGCGACGGCGGCGGCCATCAGGCCGATCGGCCCGGCGCCGGTGATGAGGACGTCCTCGCCGACCAGCGGGAACGACAGCGCGGTGTGCACGGCGTTGCCGAACGGGTCGAAGATCGCGGCGACATCGAGGTCGACCGGGACGCGGTGCACCCAGACGTTGGCGGCGGGCAGCGCGACGTACTCGGCGAACGCCCCGTCGCGGCCGACCCCGAGCCCGACCGTGGCCCGGCACAGATGCCGCCGCCCGGCGAGGCAGTTGCGGCATCTGCCGCACACCAGGTGGCCCTCGCCGCTGACCCGGTCGCCCGCCTTGACGTCGGCGACGTCACGACCGGTTGCGACGACCTCGCCGACGAACTCGTGCCCGAGGACGAGCGGGGTGCGGATCGTCTGCCGCGCCCAGCCGTCCCAGGACCGGATGTGCAGGTCGGTGCCGCAGATCCCGGTGCGCAGCACCTTGATCAGTACGTCGCCGGGTCCGACCGCGGGCTCGGGCACGTCCGTGAGCCACAGTCCCGGCTCCGCCTTCTCCTTGACCAGCGCCTTCACGCTACGGCTCCTGTGCGTGGGTCCCCGGGTCCTGGCACGCCGAAGCGGCCCGTTCCGGGGAGAGGGGTGGAATCGCGTTGCAATCTGCCGTACGGCGGCGCCCCGGTCCATCGAGGATTTCTTAAGCGGCGCCACAGCTCTGCTTCACGCCCCGCCGCGCATCTGCCCCTGCGCCGGTGACCCGGTGCCGAGCACCGGGGGTGGAACCCCCGGTGCCGAGCACCGGGGGTTCCACCCCCTTCTCCTGTCCCCCGGGCCCCTCGCCGAAGTTCTCCAGCCGGCGCGCGTCACCGGTGCCCGCGCCATCCCGGCCGACCCGCACGCGAAGTCAGAGCCAGAACCCGTCGGCCTCCCGTCGCTCCACCCGTACGACGAGTTCGGCGGCCGCCGCCTTGATGGTCTCCAGCCCGGACCTGCCCCAGGGGCGCGGCTCGACGTCGGCGACGCACACCGTGCCCAGCACCATGCCGGTGCTGTCGACGAGCGGGGCGCCGAGATAGGAACGGATGCCGAACTCGTCGACGACCGGGTTGCCCGCGAACCGCGGATAGTCGCGGACGTCCTCCAGCACCAACGCCTTGCGCCGGACGACCACATGGGGGCAGAACCCGTGGTCGCGTTCCATGAAGCGACCGATCTCCGGCTTGGCCTCCTCGTCGGGAGGCGTGCGGAGTCTGACGTCCGGAACGCGCAGGCCCGCGAAGAACTGCCGGTACTCGTCGAGGAAATTGACCATGGCGTACGGCGTTTGCGCCCGCTCCGCGAGATGGACCGCGAAGATGTCGAGCGCGGGCTCCGGATGCTCTCCCAGCCCCAGCAGGCGCAGCCGCCGCGTACGGGCGGGCGCCTCCTTGTCCTCGGGGGTGAGCAGCAGTCGACCGGCCGGGCGAGGCAGGTCGTAGCTCATGGGCGGGCTCCGTCGCTGTGGGCATACGTCATATGCGGCTCCGTTGCGGGGTGTGCGGGGGTCACATGTGGGCGCCGTGGCTCGGCGCGGGTGCCGGACTGTGCGCGATCAGGTGCCGGACCAGCGTCAGCAGGGTCTGGACGCCCGAACTGGAGATCCGGGCGTCGCAGCGCACGACGGGGATCTGTGGATCGAGGTCGATGGCGGCGCGGACCTCCTCGGGGTCGTAGCGGTACGAGCCGTCGAACTCGTTGATCGCGACGATGAAGCCGAGACCGCGCTGTTCGAAGAAGTCGACGGCGGCGAAGCATTCCTCCAGACGTCGGGTGTCGGCGAGGATGACCGCGCCGAGCGCACCCTCCGAGAGCTCGTCCCACATGAACCAGAACCGCTCCTGTCCGGGTGTGCCGAACAGGTACAGAACGTGTTCCGGGTCGAGGGTGATGCGGCCGAAGTCCATGGCCACCGTCGTCTCGACCTTGTTCTCGATGCCTTCGAGGCTGTCGGTCGCGGCGCTGACCGTGGTGAGCAGTTCCTCCGTGCTCAGGGGCGCGATCTCGCTGACCGCGCCAACGAAGGTCGTCTTGCCTACTCCGAACCCGCCCGCCACCAGGATCTTGAGTGCGGTGGGGAAGGGGTCAGAGCTGTCGTCGTAGTCCATCGAGCACTGCCTCCAGAAGGGCCCGGTCAGTCGGGTTGTGGGTGAACTCGGGGGGTTTGGTGGTCAGCGCCCCGCAGTCGACGAGGTCCGACAGCAGCACCTTGGTGACCACCGCCGGCAGCTTCAGGTGGGCGGCGACCTCGGCGACCGAGACGGGCACGCGGCACATGTCGAGTACCTGCGCGTGTTCGGGGCCGAGGTAGCCGAGAGGGGTGGCTCCGGTGGCCATCACGTGCGACAGCAGGTCGAGCGCGATGGTGGGCCGGGTCCGGCCGTTGCTGACCGTGAAGGGGCGCACCAGCCGTCCGGCCGCGTCGTCCAGCCAGGGCCCGTCGCCGGCCGTCGCCACGCTCAAGGCCTCATCGCAGACGGTCCGACGGAGTGCTGGCGGGGCGCGGTCACCAGGTAGGGGCGGACACTCTTGACCAGCATGGCCATCTCGTAGCCGAGCACCGCCGCGTCGGCCTCGCGCCCGGCCAGCACGGCGAGACAGGTACCGGATCCGGCGGTGGTCACGAACAGGAGGGTCGCGTCGAGTTCGACGACGACCTGGCGGACGTCACCGCCGTCGCCGAAGCGGACGCCCGCGCTGCGGCCGAGGGAGTAGAGGCCGGACGCCAGGGCGGCCATGTGGTCGGCGCTGTCGGTGTCGAGACCGTGGACCGACTTCACTAGCCCGTCGCTGGACAGGAGGACCGCACTGGTGGTGTGCGGTACGCGCTGCACGAGGCCGCTCATCAGCCAGTCGAGATCGGATACATGGCCGGTCGGCGCTTCGCTCGCCATGGGGGATCGACTCCTTGAGGTACGAAGGTCTGCGGGAGCGCTGGGGGGTGGGGGCAACGCGGGGTTGATCATCCGGCGGGTGCGCTCCCGTCGTGCCGGGTGGTGTGGTCGAGATCGGGCCCGGGCGCGGACACGCCGTCCCGCACGCCGCGTACGTCGTGCCTCCCTGGCCCGTGCGCGGAACGCGCCTCGGTTATGTGGGACGGGTCCATGAGGCGTACGTCCTTGGAGGGCGGAGTGGCCATGTCCGTGACGTCCATGTGGCCGAGGTCCAGGGACGCGAAGGGCGCCGTCCGGGGGTGCGGCACGGGCGCGCGTACGGGGTCCGTGGGGGCGGGCTCCATCCCTGCCGACCCCATGGCCGGGCCCGGGGGCTGCGCCAGGGGTGTCGTCGGCTCGCCGGACGCCGCCTCGACGTGCTGTTGTGCCTCGGCCAGGCCGATGCCCCGCTGGAAGGCGGCCATCAGGCCCGGGTCGTGGCCGGCCAGGTACTCCGATTCCTGGCGGGGCGCCGGCCCGTCGCGCAACTGGGGCACGATGTGCTCCTGGGCCCGGCGCCGGGGCAGTTGAGGCTTGCCCATGGTGCCGCGCACGGCCCCGTTGCGCGGGACGGGCGGTGCGGCCGCGTGTTCCTCGACCAGGTGCCGGTGGTCGGGCCGCACGCCGGGCACGGCCTCGGCCGGGGTGGGCCGCTGCCCGCGGGCCCCGCGCACGGGCAGCGGTGCCGGTCCGCCGCCCGTCTTCGTCGCCTGCACGGTCTGCCCCTGTTGCGGGCGCGGCGGGGCCGACGGCGCGATCGGTGTGCCCCGGTGTCCCGGCTCCGTTCCTGGCTGCGGCTGCGGCTGGTGGTGCTGAGGCAACGGGACCGGCACGGAGGGGCTCGCCCCGTCCGCCGGCGCGTCCGGCGGCTGCGGTACGGCTCCGAGGGCGCCCTGCGTCGTTCCCAGGAGCACCTGCGGCACCACGAGGACGGCCTGGACCCCGCCGTAGATGTTGCTCTGCAGCCGGACATGGATTCCGTGCCGCTTGGCGAGCTGCGAGACCACGAACAGCCCGATACGGCCGTCGGCCAGCAGGCTGGCCACGTTGACCTGGTCCGGGTCGGCGAGCAGGGCGTTCATCCGGCTCTGTTCGCCGACGGGCATGCCGAGCCCGCGGTCCTCGACCTCGACGGCGAGCCCCGAGGTGACGAGGTTGGCGCGCAGCAGCACCTGAGTGTGCGGCGCGGAGAACACGGTGGCGTTCTCGACGAGTTCGGCCAGCAGGTGGATCACGTCGGCGACCGCGTGGCCGCGCAGGGTGCCGTCGATCGGCGGCACGAGCTTGACCCGTGAGTACTGCTCGACCTCGGCGATGGCGGAGCGCAGCACCTCCGTCATGGGAACCGGGTTGCTCCACTGCCGACGGGAGACGGCCCCGCCGAGCACGGCGAGGTTCTCGGCGTGGCGGCGGATGCGGGTGGCGAGGTGGTCGACGTGGAAGAGGCCCTTGAGGAGGTCGGGGTCCTCGATCTCGTTCTCCAGCTCGTCGAGGATCGAGATCTCGCGGTGCACCAGCGACTGCAGGCGCCGGGCGAGGTTGAGGAAGACCTCGAGTTTCTGTTCGCTGCCCGCCTGGCTGGAGAGCTGGGCGGCCTGGACGACGGCGGTGACGGCGCCGTCGTGGGCGCGTGCGAGGTCGGCGGCGAGCAGTTCGAAGTCGTCGGCGTCCTCGGGCAGGGCGCTGTGCGGCTTGCGCTGGGGCGGGGTGTCACCGCGGCGCAGCGCCTCGACCAGGGCCCGCAGGTCGGCCTCACCGCGCGCGTTGGTGCGGCGCAGGGCTCCGATGCGGTCGCTCACCGAGTGGGCGGCGCGGTCGGCGGCCACGGCGGCGATCAGGATGCCCGCGCAGGTCACCGAGAGGGCCCCGGCGAGCACACACCACAGCGTCAGGCTGGGGCGGGCGCCGGTGGAGCGGACGGTGAACAGTACGGCGGCGCAGGCGCTCAGGGCGACGGCGACGGGCGGCAGCACGGCCAGCCGCATCAGTTGGGGCCGTATATGGGTCTCGGGCAGCGCGGGAACGGCTCGGGCGGCCGGCCGGCCGTGCCGCCCGCCCTCACGGCGGTCAGCGCGTGTGGCCGGGGCGCGGAGGTGAGACATCGGTGTCCTCGTCGTACTGGTCCGTCGGGCCTGATTGCCCTGGGGCTCGCTGCTGCACGTGTCGGATGCGTACGCGGGCACGCGCATGCGGGTGTCGATCGGCAGAACCGAACTTTCCGGCCCCGCGTCGCCCGACGGACACTGACAGTAGTCGTCGACGCATCATGTGCGGTGGGCAGTTGACAAAGTCCCACGCACAGCGTCCCGCTCTGGTATGAGTCCTCGTACGACAGACCGATAAGTTCGTCAGGTACCCGCTTCCGTCGAACCCAGGATCGATCAAGCCTGGTCAGAACCGGTCACGAACGAAGAGCGAGCCGAGGAATCACCTTCCTCGGACTCCGCTCCTTTCACCGCCCTCGACCACTCGCTCGCCACCTCCGGCACCGGACACGAGCGTTCCGGGCCTCTTTCGACCCTGCGCGAGCACTCCCAGGAGATTCACTCTCCGTAACGGACGGAGCTGTCCGGAGGCGTCTTCCCGCGGGGTACGCCGGACGTGATTGCGGGCGATCACTCGCCCTTGCGAGCGGACGGGTACGCATTGTCGATCGACCGCACGTCCGGCGAAGTCACCCGTCCCGGACCCGCGTTGACCGGACACGCGGGGCATGTGCTCCCGTACGAGAAGGAGTTCGGCCCAGCCCTCGACGTCTCCACTACGGGCGGCGGCTGCCCGGAGGAGCGCGTTCCCGGTTCCGGACACGCGGCGGACGACGAGGTGTACGTCTTCGACGACGACCGTCCGGTGCTCGCCGTCGACGTGGCGCTGCCCTGGTGGAGGCCCCAGGCGTGCTCCGCCGGCCCGAGGCCGCGGAGCCCATCGCATGGATCTCGCCCGGTGCTCGCCCCAACTACTGCGGGAGATCCGGGACTTCACCGCAGCCGAGCACGCGCGAGCCCCACTCGTCCTGCGGGACCGCGGTCCCGCGAGGAGCGCCTCCGGGCCGGTCCACACCCGGCCGGCGTCGCCGAGCCCAAGGCGGCCCGCCACGCGGAGCTCATCCTGCGGACCGTGTCGGGGCAGGACACCACCGAAGGCATGGCCGACGGCCTGGGCCTCTGGGTCCGGCACTGGGCGCACCGGCCGCCGCGGGCACCCTCAAGGCCGGAACCACGTCCGGCGAACCCAGGTCTCCTCGCACCGCCGCCTCGGCCTCGCTCCTACCCGGCACCAGGCCGTCCCACCGTCGACTGCCACCGGCTCCTGCACTGCGCGCACCGGCCGCCGCTGGCACCCTCAATGCCGGAACCACGTCCGGCGAACCCAGGTCTCCTCGCACCGCCGCCTCGGCCTCGATCCACCCCGGCACCCGGCCGACCGACCGACGACAGCCACCGGCTCCAGCACTGCGCGCACCGGCCGCCGCAGGCACCCTCAAAGCCGGGACCACGTCCGGCGAACCCAGGTCACCTCGCACCGCCGCCTCGGCCTCGATCCACCCCGGCACCCGGCCGACCGACCGACGCCAGCCACCGGCGCCGGCACTGCGCGCACCGGCCGCCGCGGGCCCCCTCACCGCCGGGACCACGTCCGGCGACCCCAGGTCACCTCGCACCGGCGCCTCGGCCTCGATCCACCCCGGCTCCCGGCCGACCGCCCGACGGCAGCCACCGGCTCCGGCACGGCGCGCGCCGGCCGCCGCTGGCACCCTCAACGCCGGGACCACGTCCGGCGACCCCAGGTCACCTCGCACCGCCGCCTCGGCCTCGATCCACCCCGGCACCCGGCCGACCGACCGACGACAGCCACCGGCTCCGGCACTGCGCGCACCGGCCGCCGCAGGCACCCTCAAAGCCGGGACCACGTCCGGCGAACCCAGGTCACCTCGCACCGGCGCCTCGGCCTCGATCCACCCCGGCACCCGGCCGCCCGACCGACGACAGCCACCGGCTCCGGCACTGCGCGCTCCGGCCGCCGCAGGCACCCTCAAAGCCGGGACCACGTCCGGCGAACCCAGGTCACCTCGCACCGGCGCCTCGGCCTCGATCCACCCCGGCACCCGGCCGGCCGGCCGACGACAGTCACCGGCTCCGGCAACCGGCCCGGCCGCCCGTCCGGAACCTCAGCCCGCCGGAACGGGTTCCGGCTCGCCACTCCCCTCGCTCTTGCCCTCCGGCGCGTCACCTGCCGTATCGGTCTGCGCGCGGGCCGCCGATTCGGCCGAAGTCCTGATCGCCGCCTCGGCGAGCACGTCGGAAGCCGGCCAACCGCCCGCCGGGGTGAGGGCCACTCCTCGCCACCACGGCTCGGTCGGAACGGTCTCGGCCGTGGGCTCGAAGGGCTCGCCGGGCCGCGGCAGGGCGACCGGGGCCTTCGCCGTGCGGGCGGCCGCGACGGTGCCCTCGCCGGGGTCGGTCCACGCGTGCGTCGCGAGGTTGAAGGTGGCCCAGTGGATCGGCAGCAGCACGCCGTGCGGCCGGCCGCCCTGGAGGTCGAGGTGGGCACGCACGCCCTCCTCGGGGGTCATGTGGATGTCCGGCCAGAACTCGCTGTAGGCACCGATCTGGATCATCGTGGCGTCGAAGGGGCCGTGCTCGGCGCCGATCTCCTGGAAGCCCTCGAAGTACCCGGTGTCGCCGCTGTGGTAGATCCGGTGCTCGTCCCCGGCGACGACCCAGGAGGCCCACAGCGTGTGCTGGGTGTTGCGCAGGCCGCGGCCGCAGAAGTGACGGGCCGGCGTGGCCGTCAGCGTGAGGCCGCCGACCTGGGTCGCCTCGTTCCAGTCCAGCTCGCGCAGTCGGTCGGCGGACACCCCCCAGTGCTCCAGGTGGGCGCCGACGCCGAGCGGCACGGCGAACAGCGTGTCCGTGCCGGCCAGCGCCTTGATGGTGGGCATGTCCAGGTGGTCGTAGTGGTCGTGCGAGATCACGACGACGTCGACCGGTCCGAGCGCGGCCAGCGGCAGGGGCACCGGGTGCAGCCGCTTCGGGCCGGCGAAGGCGAACGGGGAGCAGCGCTCACCCCAGACGGGGTCGAAGAGCACCCGGTGCCCGTCGATCTCGGCGAGCACACTGGAGTGCCCCATCCAGGTCAGCCGCAGACCGGTGGCGGGAGGCTTTGCGATGTCGGCGAGCGTGGTGGCGTGCACCGGGACCGTGCCCTTCGGGGCGCGGCGAATCCGCTCGTCCTTGTCGAAGAAGGTCTTGGCGAACTCCATCGACGAACCCGAGGGGCGAGTGCTGGTGGTGCCCCCGGGATTCTGGAACACCCCGTCCTTGAAGTGGGGTGATCTGCGGATGCGCGCCAGGCGCTCACCGCTCGGGTCCGCACCGAAGGCCGCGGGCCGCAGCGCGCGAAGCCCGGAGCTCGGGGAACGGAAACCGGTCACGGTGTACCTCCAGGGTGGAGTCGGTGAGGCGCTCCATTATGGTCGCCCCCTCTGACAACCGGGTGACACCCGTGATCCATTCCCTCGTTGACAGGACACGGCCGGCATTCTGATACTGACTCACCGTTCAGTTGGAGGAGAACCGCATGACCGCCCCCCTGATGTCGCTCACCTGGACCGACCACCTCACCGGTCGTCAGGGTTTCCTGGTCGTCGACCGGCTGGTGCGCGGCGTCTCCAGCGGCGGGCTGCGCATGCGCGCGGGCTGCACGCTGGACGAGGTGGCCCGGCTCGCCCGCGGCATGACCATGAAGGAGGCGCTGCACTACAACCCGCAGGGCCGTTACGTCCCCCTGGGCGGCGCCAAGGGCGGTATCGACTGTGATCCCCGGGAGCCGGGGGCTTACGAGCTCCTGGTGCGCTACCTGCGCGCCATGCGGCCGTACGTCGAGAGCCTGTGGACCACCGGTGAGGACCTCGGCCTCAGCCAGGACCTGGTGGACCGGGCGGCCTCGGAAGCGGGGCTCGTCTCCTCGATCCAGGCGGTGTATCCGCTGCTCGACGACGAGGTCACGGCCCGGCGGCGACTCGCGGACGCCTTCGCGGTCGAGGTCGACGGCATCGGGCTCGACGAACTGGTCGGCGGCTGCGGGGTGGCGGAGTCGGCACTGACGGCCCTGGACCGGGCCGGGGTGGCGCACGCGGGTACGCGGGTCGCCGTGCAGGGCCTTGGCACCATGGGCGGGGCCACCGCGCGCTTCCTCACGCGCGCGGGGCTCACCGTCGTGGCCGTCGCCGACATCAAGGGCACGATCGCCAACCCGGCGGGGCTCGACGTCGAGGCGCTGCTCGCGGCGCGGGACGCCTACGGCACGGTGGACCGGTCCGTGCTGCGCCCCGACGACCGCGAACTGCCCGGTGACTCCTGGCTGTCGGCCGGTGCGGAGATGCTGGTGCCCGCGGCCGTCTCCTACGCCATCGACACCACGAACCAGGAGCGGATCACAGCCCGCTGGATCATCGAGGCGGCCAACATGCCGGTCCTCCCCGAGGCGGAGGAATCGCTGTCCGCGCGCGGGGTGACCGTGCTGCCGGACGTGGTCGTGAACTCCGGGACGAACGCCTGGTGGTGGTGGACCCTGTTCGGCGACATCGACGCCGACGCGGACGCGGCCTTCGCCCACACGCGTCGCTCGATGCGCGCCCTGGTCGAGCAGATGCTGGTCCGCGCGGAGAGGGACGGGACGAGCCCACGGGCGGCCGCGCACGGCATCGTCGCGGACCGGCTGCCGGTGATCGCCGAACGGTTCGGGTGGTACCGGTAGGCGCGGCGCCCGTTCCTCGGTGCGAAGGGCCCCGTCTGGGGTGAATACCGGCCATGGAGCGTCCCGGCCGGGAAGCAACCTCCGTCCGGCGGGCCCCCGCACCACGGATTAGGGTGATCGCGTGGCGAGAGTGCGGTTGAGCGTGGCGGAGCGGCGCGAGGAGCTGTTGCGGGCCGCGATCGGGCAGATCGAGGTGCGGGGTGTGGCGGCGGTCAGGATCGCCGACGTGGCCTCGGCGCTCGGCGTGAGCAACGCACTGGTGCTCTATCACTTCTCCACGAAGGAGAAACTGGTCGCCGCCGCGTTCGCGTACGCGGCCGAGGACGACCTCGCCCACCTGCGCAAGCTGCTCGGCCGCCGCACCACGGCGCTGCGCCGGCTGCGGGCTGCGGTGCGCTGGTACGCCCCGACCGGCCCGGCCAAGGGCTGGCGGCTGTGGATCGAGGGCTGGGCGGCCGCGCTGCGCGAGCCCGCGCTCCAGGACGTCACCCGGGACCTCGACCGGCGGTGGAAGGCCGCTCTCGCCGAGGTGATCGCCGAAGGCGTGGCCGCGGGCGAGTTCCACTGCCCGGACCCGGGCGGCACGGCCCTGCGCCTGACGGCTCTGCTGGACGGGCTCGCCGTACAGCTCACGTCGTACTCCGGCGCGGTCTCGCGGTCGCGGGCGCAGGAGTGGGTCGACGAGGCGCTGGCCCGCGAACTGGGCCTGGCGCGGGCGGCTTTGACGACGTAGGGCCGCCCACCACCCTGCGCCTGCACGAGCCGCGCCCGCCCGCCCGCTCGCACGAGCCGAGTGCCGGCCGCCCTGCCCGCAGACCGGCACGCACCGGGCACCCGCAAGCCCGTAAGCCTCGCAAGCCCCTCCCGCACACACGCTCCCAAGCCCTTCACGCAAAACGCGCCCTCAGGCCCTTCCCGCACCCACGCCCTCAAGCCACAGAAGCGATCCGCGTCTTGATGTCGTCCGGCGACAGCCTGCCCTTGGCGGTCACGTGGTCGCCCGAGGACTCCCCGCGCAGCCGGCGGCCGATCCACGGCACCAGGTACTCGCGCGCCCAGTGCACGTTGTCCCGCCGGACCTCGAGCGTGCCGCGCGGCGGCAGCGGCGGCCAGGGCTGGTCCGGGTCGGCCGGGATCTCCAGACCGAGGACCTGCCCGGCGCGCAGCGCCACGCGCGTGTGCCCGTCCGCCGACAGGTGGAGCCGGTCGCCGTCCCAGGCCCGCCGGTCCTGAATGGTCTTCAGGGACCACAGGTCGAGCACCGGACAGCCGTGGCGGTCCGCGATGGCCCGCACATGTCCGTTGTAGGTGGCGATCTTGCCGCGCAGATGCTTGAGGACGGGCACGCCACGGGTGTCGAACCCGGTCGTCACCATCACCGTGCCCGCGACGGCGGTGAGCTGCACCACCGCCCGCTCGAAACGCTCGGCGACCTCGTCGGGGTCGGTGCCGGGCCGCAGGATGTCGTTGCCGCCGGCGCAGAAGGAGACCAGGTCGGGGGCGAGTTCGAGGGCGTGCGGAAGCTGGCCCTCCACCACCTGGTCGAGCAGTTTCCCGCGGACCGCGAGGTTCGCGTACTTGAAGTCGCCCTCGGGCCGCCGGTCCGCGAGCAGTACCGCGAACCGGTCGGCCCAGCCGACGAACGACCCGTCGGGGCCGGGGTCGCCGACGCCCTCGGTGAAGCTGTCCCCCACCGCCACGTACGACCCGATCACTGATCTGTTGTCACTCTTCGAATCGTCTGCCACGTCGGCCCATGATTCCCCTTGGGATGTGAGCTACGCGACCGTAGGAAGGGGTTGACGGGCGGTGAGATAAGCCACTCTTCAAGGATTGGTCAAAGCAGGAATAGCCCTGTCGTCAGCGCTGTTGGGGTTGCAACCGCCACACCCGGAACTCGCTGATCCGGAAGTGGCTCCAGGTGGTGCGGAAGGCGAAGTGCCCGCTCGTGTAGGGCTCGGGGTCGCTGTAGTCGAAGACGAGCCGCCCGTTGTTCCACCACCGGACGCCGGAGCCGTCGGACACGATCCGGACCCGGTTCGGCTGGTTGGGCACGAGCAGCGGCTCGGTGTAGTCGTAGACGAGCGGCCGGACGCCCGCCTCTCCGACGTAGCGGCGCAGCCGGGTCGTGGTGTTCGTGTTGGCGCCGTAGCCGACGTAGTACGTCTTGAGGAAGTCGTACTCCGCCAGTGCCCCGCCCCGCCGCACGGCGAGGAGGTCGTCGGGGGACCGGACGTCGACGGCGTTCCAGAAGTTGTTGAGGTCGGAGACGCGGTCGTTGACCCCGCCCGCCGCCACCGGCGTGGCGGTGTACTCGAGGACGTACGGACCTTCGAGCCGTTCCTTGAACCAGACCGTCGCGCCGGCGGGTACGTCGACGTCCAGGACCCCGCGGGAGGCGGTGACGCTGCCGCCCTTCTCGAGTTCCACCGCCCATCGGCCGAGACCGTGGCGGAAGTCGTCGCGGGCGATCAGCCGGCGATGGCGGGGCGTGGCGCTCGCGCCGGTCGCGGGGGCGAGGGCGGCCAGGGCGGCGCCGGCGGCGAGGGCTCCGAAGGCTCTGCGCGTGGTCGTCACGGGAGACGGCTCCTTCCGGGAGGGTGATCGAGGGCTTCGGCACAGACGCAGAAAGCGCTTGCACCGCTGCGGAGTTCACTGTGTCCCCTCACTCCCGTCGCTGTCGACGCTCCGGACACCCCTGCCACACGACCGCAACGAAGTGATCATGGGTGAGGAAGGCGAACACACCGAAGGCCGGACCCGGGGATCGGGGTCCGGCCTTCGGTGGCGTGTGGGGCGCCGCCCTCAGGGGCGCTGGAAGGAGCGTCAGCCGACGGCGACACCCTTCGAGCGGAGGTAGGCGACCGGGTCCACGTCCGAGCCGTAGTCGGGCGTGGTGCGGATCTCGAAGTGCAGGTGCGGACCGGTCACGTTGCCGGTGGCACCGGAGAGGCCGATCTGCTGGCCGGCGGTCACGGACTGGCCGCTGGAGACGGAGAGCGAGGACAGGTGGGCGTACTGGGCGTAGTAGCCGTCGGCGAGCTTGATGACGACCTGGTTGCCGTACGCGCCGCCCCAGCCCGCGGAGACGACCGTGCCCGCGCCGACCGCCTTCAGGGAGGTGCCGGTCGGGACGACGAAGTCGACGCCGGTGTGGTAGCCGCTGGACCACATGCTGCCCGCCACGTGGTACGCGGTGCCGACGGCGGCACCACCCACCGGGAGGCTGAAGCCGCTGGAGTTGCCGGCGGTGTCGGCGCTCTGCGTGGCCGCCTCGGTCTTCGACGAGGAGGACGACGACGACGCGGACGAATCCGAGGACTTCGACGACTTCGGGGAAGACGACTTCGGCGACGGAGCGGAAGAGCCCGAGGAGGAGGACGACGACGACTTGGGCGTGCTCGTCGTGGCCTTCTTGCCGATCGAGAGCTTCAGACCGGGGTGGATCAGCGACGGGTCGTCGCCGACGGCAGCGCGGTTGTCGGAGTAGAGCTTCTTCCAGCCGCCGCTGACATTCTGCTCGTCCGCGATCTTCGCGAGATAGTCGCCGGCCCGCACGGAGTAGGTCTTCGCGCCGGAGGTCTGCGCGGATTCCTTCTTTTCGGCCGCCGTCTTTTCGGCCACCTTCTGCACGGTGGTCGGCACGGACGACTGAACGGTCTTTTCCGATACGGACTGCGGGGTGGCGGCGTGCGCGCCGGTGGCCCCGAGAAGCGGGAGCGCGAGTGCGGCGCCGCCGGTTCCGGCGACGGCGATGGAGCGAGTGAAGCGCTGGGACTTCGGTCGGCGGTGCTTACCCTTCGCGGGCATGGCGAATTCCTCTCCGGCGCCTGCGAGGTGAGCTGTCGGGTGCGGACTGGAGATGCCCGGCCGTACCGAAGTACGGCTTAACCCCTAGCCGTTCCGGAGACCGGAACAGGCGTTGTACCTGTGGGTCCCCCGCTCCTGCCGTGGACGGGTGAGTGTGCGGGTTCCGGGCGGCGGCAGGATTGGGCGTCCGTCCGGATGGATGGTGAACGTAAGCGACCAAGACGCGAAGGGACAAGCAAGTGGTTGCCCCTGAATGGGTTTCTGTTGGTCATCTGAGGGAATTACCGGTCACACTGAGTGCATTAGGGAACCGCTCTTTTGGCCAAAGTCCCTTGAAAAGCGTGTTGATTACGTGAACATGACGGGCGACTCACGGTCACGAATATGACGCTCCTCACGTGGCCACTCCCCAGGCGCCTTCATTCCGGCCGGAGTTGGAACGAAGGCGCCAATTCAGACAGAAGCCCTAGATGCGGCGTAGACGGATAACCGTCGCATCGAGGTCACCGCGCAGCCCCGTCCGCAGTCCGTGATGCAGCAGTACGACACCTCTGTGAACTTCGCCCGTTTCGCGGCATTCGTACGATGCTGACGGGTCGATGCCCCGCACTCGCAGCGCCGGTACGGGCTCGCCGTAACGCTGCGCCTGGAGCCAGGCCAGGACGACGGTCTCGTCGCCCAGCACGTACTGCACCGCGCTGAGCCCGCCCTCCGGGGGCCGCAGCCGGTAGAGGTCGCCGCGCTGCACGACGGGCCGGATCTCCTTGTAGAGCTCCACCCAGTCACGGGCCTCGGCGAGTTCCTCCTCGGTCCACTCGGCGAGGTCCCCGCCGACGCCGAGCACCCCTGCCATGGCACTCACGAAGCGGAACCTCAGCGAGCTGACCCGGCCGTTGAGCTGGGTGTTGGGGCTGTCGGTGACCCAGGCGGCCATGACCCGGGCGGGATGGATCTGGCTGAAGCCGTGCTGGATGGCGAGCCGGTCGAGCGGGTCGGTGTTGTCGGAGGTCCACACCTGGTCCGTACGGCTCATCACGCCGAGGTCGATCCGGCCGCCGCCGCCCGAGCAGGACTCGAAGGCGACGCCCGGATGGGCGGCCCGCAGCCGGTCCAACAGGCGGTACAGGGCGTGCACGTGGTCGACCCACAGACGCTGCGGATAGGGCTCACCGGGCCAGCCGGCGTCGGTGAAGCAGCGGTTGAAGTCCCACTTCACATAGTCGATCGGGGCGCTGGAGAGGAGTTCGTGGAGTTGTCCCCAGAGGTACTCCTGGACGTCCTCGCGCGCGAGGTTCAGTACGAGTTGATTGCGCAGTTCCGTCCGCTTTCGTCCCGGCTGGTACTGCACCCAGTCCGGGTGCGCCCGGTACAGCTCGCTGTCCGGATTGACCATCTCCGGCTCCACCCAGATGCCGAACTTCATGCCGAGGGCGTGTACGTGGTCGCCGAGCGGCTTGAGGCCGCCGGGGAAGCGGTCCGGGTTGGGCTTCCAGTCGCCGAGCCCGGCGCGGTCGCTGGTGCGGGCCCCGAACCAGCCGTCGTCGACGACGAACAGTTCGACGCCCATCGCCGCGGCCCGCCGCGCCAGCACCTTCTGCTGCTCCTCGGAGATGTCGAACTCCGTGGCCTCCCAGGAGTTGAACAGCACCGGCCGGTCCTGGTCCGCGTCCGGGATCACATACGCACGCTGGTAGGCGTGCCAGGCCCGGCTCGCCCCGCCGAAGCCTCCCTCGCTCCACAGACCGGCGAAGACGGGCGTCGTGAAGGACTCCCCCGCCGCCAGCCGCAGCAGGCCGGACTCGTCGTACCCGGCACCGCCGGTGATCTGCACGCGCGCGTCCGGAAGTTGGGCCACGGCGATCCGCCAGGACCCGGACCAGCCGAGGGCGCAGCCGTAGACCTCGCCGCGCTCCTCGGTCGCGTCGGTGTCGAGCGCGACCCAGGGCAGGTGCTGGTGTCCGGTGTGGCCGCGGCGGCTGCCGATGACCTTCTCACCGTAGGTGAGGGGGGAGCGTACGAGCCGGGACTCCGCGGCCCACCGGCCGTGCAGCTGGGACAGGCGCCAGCCGTCGCGGTCGGGCAGGGTCCAGGTGGCGGAGTCGGCGCGCAGGAGTTCCCGGGCGGGCCCGTCGTTGTCCAGGGTCACCCAGCGTTCGAGGACGTCGTGGCGCATCCGGTAGTGCAGCGTGATCGCCAGCCCGCCGTCGCGGAACCGCAGCCGCAGTGCGTCGTCCTCGGCCCGCTCGTACGCCTCGAAGCGCCACTCGGTGCCGCGCCCCTCCTCCGTGCGCACCGACAGGGCCGGCCGGACGAAGCGGGGTCCGCCCTCGACGGGGTACTCCTCGCGCCCGTCGAGCGGGGACTCGAAGGGCCAGTAGTCGGGCAGCGGGCGTACGGCGAGCGCCTCGGCGTCGGCGAGGGCGATCCGTGGCCCCCAGTGCAGGTGCAGGAGCTCGTCGTCGGCGGTGAGGTGGACGGCGTAACTGCTGGCCGGCCCGGACAGGAGCCATGTGCGGCCGTTCTCGGCGATCTCCAGCATGCAGTCCCTCACAGATACGAACATGCCTGAACAGGGGCGCTCAAGCACCAACATCATCAAGGTGCGCGCGCCCTCGGTGCAACGCCTGTGGACAACTCATTGCCCCAGGAACCCATGTCGTATCGTCGAGTGGGTGCCCGTCGTCGAGCCGCGTCGGCGGGACGTAGTGGGAGGAGCCCTCGTGACGCAGCAGGTCCCGTCGACCGAACCGCAGCTGGCCGCAGTGCGCAACTTCCGGGATGTGGGCGGGCTGCCGACGGTGGACGGACGGCGGGTGCGGCACGGGGTGCTGTTCCGCAGCGGCCACCTCGCGCACGCGACCGAGGAGGATGCCGCCTTCCTCGAATCCCTGGGCCTGCACACGATCTTCGACTTCCGCAACGCCGCGGACCAGAAGCTGGAGGGTCCCGACGTCGAGCTGCCGGGCGTGCGCAATGTGAACCTGCCGCTGAGCGACCCCGCGGACGGCGCGGAGTTCTGGAAGATGGTCCGCGACGGCGGCCTCGACCAGCTGCGCGCGCTGCTGTCCGACGGCAGGGCCGCGAACCGGATGATCGCGTCGTACCGCACGATCATCAAGGAGCGCACCGCCGAGCACTCCCGGGTGCTGCACTCGGTCGCCGAGGACAGCGTCCCGGTGCTGATGCACTGCGCGGCGGGCAAGGACCGCGCCGGGCTGTCGATAGCGGTGACGCTGCTGGCCCTGGGCGTGGAGCGGGAGGCGATCGTCGCCGACTACCTGAAGTCGAACGCCAGGCACCGCCGCTACAAGGTGCGCCGCAGCGGCAGCGCCGCCTCGGCCTACTCCCCCGAGGTCATGGAGCTGCTCAGCCCCCTGTTCGACGCGCGCGCCGAGTATCTGGCGACGGCCTTCGCCACCATCGACGAGACGTGGGGCAGCGTCGAGACGTACCTGGAGCAGGGGCTCTCCGTCACTCCGGCGATCCGGGAGCGGCTGCGGGAGCGCCTGCTCGACTGACCGCTCACTGTTTGGCCCCCAGCGCGAACAGCAGGTAGATGAAGGCCGCGAACAGGTGCCCCACCGCCAGGTAGATGATCAGCCGCACCCACAGGGCGCGGGGGAACTTCTCCTCCATGTTGCTCATGGCATCTCTCCGATGGTGGGGCCCAGGCACAGCGCGGCCGTGGGGCTCTGCAGCAGGGTGTGGACGAACAGGAGCTCCACGCCGCCGCGGTCCTCGGCGACGATGCGGTGCGGGGTCAGCGAGTCGAAGTGCGCGCTGTCGCCCTCCGCGAGCAGGTGCGTGGTGTCCCCGAGGCGCAGCCGCAGCCGCCCTTCGAGGACGTACAGCCACTCCTCGCCGGGGTGGACGCGCACGATGTCCCCCTGGGAGCCGTGGGGCACGTGGACGCGCAGGGCCTGCATGCCACGGCCGGGTGCGCCGGCCTGCCAGTAGGTCCAGCCGCCCGCCGCGGTCGGCTCCATGTCGGCGGCGCGCACGACGGCGTCCCGGTCGGCGACCGTCTCGCCGAGCAGTTCCGAGACCGTCGTACCGTAGATACGGGCGAGGCCCAGCAGCATCGGCAGCGAGGGCTGGCGCTGTCCGGTCTCCAGACGGGAGAGGTGGGCGGGCGACAGCCCGGCGGCGCGGGCCGCGGCCTCCAGGGTGAGGGAGGCGCGGCGGCGCAGGGCACGCAGTTGCGGTGCCACCAGGGGGATCGCCTCGGCCGAGGGCGCAGGCGGCCCGGGTGGCCTGGATTGCCCGGGTGGACCGGGTGGCCCGGGTGGCCCGGGTGGCTCAAACTCGGGAGAGTTCATGCCCTCCATTCAGCCGAAGCTTTGCCTCTGCGGCAAATTTCTTGCCTCAGAGGCAAAAGCCCCCGCCACCACACTTCACCGGTTGGCGACCGCCTGCTTGATCAGCGTCTTGCCGAAGTCCCACATCAGACCGCCACCGCTGTGCGCGTCGTCCATCACGTCCGTGAAGGCGTCGACGAACCGGTCCACCTCCCGTTCGCCGATGATCAGCGGCGGGATCAGCTTGATCACCTCCAGGTGATCGCCGGACACCTGGGTGAGGATCCGGTGGCGCTGCAGCAGTGGCACGACGACCATCTGCGCGAACAGCCCCTTGCGGGCGGCCTGCAGCATGGCCCAACGGCTGCGCAGCTTGAGCGACGTGGGCCGGCCGAACTCGATGCCGATCATCAGGCCCCGGCCGCGGACGTCGGCGAGCAGCTCGTACTTGTCGATCAGCGCCGTCAGCCGGGACTTCAGCTGTTCCCCGGTCGCCCGGGCACTCGCCACGACCTGCTCGTTCTCCATGACGGAGAGCACGGCGAGGCCTGCCGCCATGGCCTGTGCGTTGGAGCCGAAGCTCGCCGAGTGGACCAGCACCCGGTCCATCGACGAGTAGACCTTCTTGAAGATCCAGTCCTTGCCGAGGGTGGCGCCGACCGGCACATAGCCGCCGGAGAGCGCCTTGGCCACGCACACCAGGTCGGGTTCGACCCCGTCCTCGTGCTGGTAGGCGTAGAAGTCACCGGTCCGGCCGAGGCCCGTCTGCACCTCGTCCAGGATCAGCAGCGCCTTGTGCTGGTGGAGCAGTTCCTGGGCGGCGCGGAGGTAGCCGGGCGGGGCCTCGTGCACGCCCTTGCCCTGGATGGGCTCGACGACGAGGGCGGCGACGTCGCCCTTCCTCAGCTCCCTTGCCAGGGCGTCGAGATCGCCGAGCGCGATGGCCGTGTCGGGCAGCAGCGGGGCGAAGCCGTCCCGGAAACCGTGCTCGCCGTTGACCGACAGCGCCCCGGTGGTCAGGCCGTGGAAGGCGTGGTCGCAGTACAGGATCCGCGGCTTCCCGGTGGCGTAGCGGGCGAACTTCAGCGCGCCCTCGACCGCCTCCGTACCGCTGTTGCCGAAGAACACCCGGTCCAGGTGCGGACTGTGCGCCAGCAGCTTCTCGGCCAGCAGCCCGGGCAGCGGCTGGCAGTCGAAGCGGGTGAGGTCGGCGAGCTGGGCGTCGAGGACGTCGTGCAGCGCCTTGCGGACCACGGGGTGGTGCCGCCCCAGGCCCATCACCCCGAACCCGGCCAGCATGTCGAGGTAGTCGTTGCCGTCGGCGTCCCAGAAGTACGGGCCCTCGGCGCGCTCGTAGACCTTGTCGAAGCCGATGGTGTGCAGCATGCGCGGGAGCTGGTGGTTGAGGTGTCTGGTGTGCAGCTCGTAGCGCTCGGCCCCGCGCTCGGCCAGCAGCGCGCCGAGGTCGAACTCCCCGGCCTGCGAGGAGGACGACGCGGGTTTGGCGGTTGTCATGCCTGTTTCTCCTTGGACAACTCGTCCTGGACGGCAGGGTTCGCTTCCTTGACGGCCAGGCTCGCGCTGATCCGTCCGGCGACCTCGACGGGCGTGAGGCCGATGTCGGCGAGCACCTCGCCCCGTTTGGCGTGCGCGAGGAACTGTTCCGGAATGCCGAACCGCCGTACCGGCACGTCGACTTCGGCGTCCCCGAGGGCGAGCGCCACCGCGGCGCCGACCCCGGAGGCCCGGCTGTTGTCCTCGACCACGGCGACCAGCCGGTGCCGGGCCGCGAGGCCAGGGAGCGCCGGGTCGACGGGCTTGACCCACCGCGGGTCGACGACCGTGCAGTCGATGCCACGTGCTTCCAGCAGTTCGGCGGCCTGCAGACAGACGGGCGCCATCACGCCGACCGCCACGAGGAGCACCTCGGGACTTTGCGAGCCGCGGTGCAGGACGTCCAGCCCGCCCACCCGGTCGATCGCCGGGACGGACGGCCCCACCGACTCCTTGGGGAAGCGCACCAGCGTCGGCGCGTCGTCCACCGAGACCGCCTCCCTGAGCTGCGCCCGCAGCTGGTCGGCGTCGCGTGGCGCGGCGATCCGGAGGCCGGGGACGACCTGGAGGATCGACATGTCCCACATGCCGTTGTGGGAGGCGCCGTCGACCCCTGTGACGCCGGCCCGGTCCAGCACGAAGGTGACGCCGCACCGGTGCAGGGCGACATCCATCAGGAGCTGGTCGAAGGCGCGGTTCAGGAACGTCGCGTAGACGGCGACGACCGGATGCAGCCCGCCGGTCGCGAGACCCGCCGCGGAGACGGCGGCGTGCTGTTCGGCGATGCCGACGTCCCACACCCGGTCCGGGAAGCGGGCCGCGAACTTGCCGAGCCCCACCGGGTGCAGCATGGCCGCGGTGATGGCCACGACGTCGTCGCGCTCCTCGCCGATCCGCACGATCTCGTCCCCGAACACCGAGGTCCAGGACGGCCCGCCCGTGGGAGTGAGCGGCTCGCAGGTGAGCGGGTCCATCACACCGACCGTGTGGAAGTGGTCCTCCTCGTGGGCGAGGGCGGGTTCGTAGCCGCGCCCCTTCTCGGTCAGGCAGTGGATCAGCACCGGCCCGTGGAAGCGTTTCGCGCGCCTGAGCGCCGACTCGACGGCCTTGAGGTCGTGCCCGTCGATCGGGCCGACGTACTTGAGACCGAGGTCCTCGAACATGCCCTGCGGTGCGAAGGCGTCCTTGAACCCCTTCTTGGCGCCGTGCAGCGACTCGTAGACCGTGCTGCCGACCAGCGGGGTCCGCAGCAGTACGTCCTTCCCCCAGGCCAGCACCTTCTCGTAGCCGTCGGTCGTGCGCAGGGTGGCCAGGTGGTTGGCGAGGCCGCCGATGGTGGGCGCGTACGACCGCTCGTTGTCGTTGACGACGATGATCAGCGGCCGGTCCTTGGCGGCCGCGATGTTGTTGAGGGCCTCCCAGGCCATGCCACCGGTCAGCGCCCCGTCGCCGATCACCGCGACGACGTGCCCCTTCTCCCCCTGCACCTGCCGGGCTTTGGCGAGTCCGTCGGCCCAGCCGAGCGCGGTGGAGGCGTGACTGTTCTCGATGACGTCGTGCTCGGACTCCTCGCGCGAGGGATAGCCGGACAGGCCGCCCTTGCTGCGCAGCTTGGAGAAGTCCTGACGTCCGGTCAGGAGTTTGTGTACGTAGCTCTGGTGGCCGGTGTCCCACAGGATGCGGTCGACCGGTGACTCGAAGACCCGGTGGAGGGCGATGGAGAGTTCCACCACCCCCAGATTGGGTCCGAGGTGTCCGCCGGTCCTGGCGACCGCGTGCACCAGGAACTCACGTATCTCTTCGGACAGTTCACCGAGTTCCGCCTCGGACAGCGCCTTCAGGTCGCGTGGTCCCCGGATGTTCTCCAGAATCGTCACGTCGGGCCCCCTATCGGTCCGTGCTGTTCAGCTCACGGTGACGGCCGGCTCCCCCGAGACGACGCCGTCCTGCTCCATCTGTTCGGCGATCTTCATCGCCTCTTCGATCAGGGTCTCGACGATCTTCGACTCGGGGACGGTCTTGATGACCTCGCCCTTCACGAAGATCTGCCCCTTGCCGTTCCCGGAGGCGACGCCCAGATCCGCCTCGCGCGCCTCTCCCGGGCCGTTCACCACGCATCCCATGACGGCGACCCGCAGCGGCACCTCCATGCCCTCCAGGCCCGCCGTGACCTCGTCGGCCAGCTTGTAGACGTCGACCTGGGCGCGCCCGCAGGACGGACACGACACGATCTCCAGCCGCCGCTGCTTCAGGTTCAGCGACTCCAGGATCTGGAGGCCGACCTTGACCTCCTCGGCGGGCGGGGCCGACAACGACACCCGGATGGTGTCGCCGATGCCCTGCGAGAGCAGAGCTCCGAAGGCCACGGCCGACTTGATGGTCCCCTGGAAGGCGGGACCGGCCTCCGTGACACCGAGGTGCAGCGGGTAGTCGCAGCTCTCGGCGAGCAGCCGGTAGGCGTTGACCATCACCACGGGGTCGTTGTGCTTGACCGAGATCTTGATGTCCCGGAAGCCGTGCTCCTCGAAGAGCGAGGCCTCCCACAGGGCCGACTCCACCAGCGCCTCGGGCGTGGCCTTGCCGTACTTCTGCAGCAGCCGCCGGTCCAGGGAACCCGCGTTGACCCCGATCCGGATCGGCGTGCCGTGATCCCCCGCGGCCCGCGCGATCTCCTTCACCTTGTCGTCGAACTGCTTGATGTTGCCGGGATTGACGCGTACGGCCGCACAGCCGGCCTCGATCGCGGCGAACACGTACTTCGGCTGGAAGTGGATGTCCGCGATCACCGGGATCTGCGACTTGCGGGCGATGGTGGCCAGGGCGTCCGCGTCGTCCTGCGTGGGGCAGGCGACGCGGACGATCTGGCAGCCGGACGCGGTGAGCTCGGCGATCTGCTGGAGGGTGGCGCCGATGTCGGACGTACGGGTCGTCGTCATCGACTGCACGGACACCGGGGCCCCGCCCCCGACCGCCACCGGCCCGACCTGGATCTGCCGGGACACGCGCCGCTCGGCGATCGGCCGGACCGGTACCTCGGGGACGCCCAAGGAGACGGCGGTCATGACCTCACTCCCGGTTTCCGGAGACGGTCTCGCGCATGGCGCGCAGCGACTCCTTGAGGGATCCCATGGTGGCGAGGACGGCGGTGGGCTCGTAGCCGCAGTGCGCCATGCAGTTGGCGCAGCGCGGGTCCTTGCCGCGGCCGTACTTGTCCCAGTCGGTCTCCTCGATGAGTTCGCGGTACGTCGGGACGTACCCGTCGCTCATCAGGTAGCAGGGGCGCTGCCAGCCGAAGAGCGAGTAGTTCGGGATCGCCCAGGCCGTGCACGGGAAGTCGACCTTGCCCTCCAGGAAGTCCAGGAAGAGCGGGGAGTGGTTGAGCCGCCAGCGGCGCCGGTTGCCGCCCGAGAAGGCCTTCTTGAACAGCTCGCGGGTCTGCTCGACGCCCAGGAAGTGCTCCTGGTCGGGCGCCTTCTCGTAGGCGTAGGCGGGCGAGATCATCATCTCGTCGACGTGGAGGTCGTCGTTGAGGAAGTTGAGCACCTCGATGATGGTCTGCGGGGTGTCCGTGTTGAAGAAGGTCGAGTTGGTGGTGACCCGGAAGCCACGCTTCTTGGCCTCCTTGATCGCCTCCACGGCCTCGTCGAACACGCCCTCCTTGGCCACCGACGCGTCGTGCCGCTCCCGCAGGCCGTCGATGTGCACGGCGAAGGCGAAGTAGGGAGAGGGCTTGAACTTGTCCATCTTCTTGCGCAGCAGCATGGCGTTGGTGCAGAGGAAGACGTACTTCTTCTTCGCCACCAACTGCCGCACGATCTCGTCGATCTGAGGGTGCATCAGCGGCTCCCCGCCGGCGATGGACACCATCGGCGCACCGGATTCCAGCACCGCCCCGACGGCCTGGGCCACCGGCATGCGCTGCTTGAGCACCCCGGCGGGGTGCTGGATCTTGCCGCAGCCCTCGCAGGCGAGATTGCACGCGAAGAGGGGTTCCAGCTCCACGATGAGGGGGAACTTGTCCCGCTTACGGAGCTTTTGTTCGGCCAAGTATGTAGCGACCTTGATGGACTGACGCAGCGGCATGGCCATCTGGCTCACCTCCTGGGGAGCAGCAAGGAACGGTGCCATTCATAGAAAGCGGGAAGAACGGAACGAAGAACGCGGAAAGCTGATATTCCACCGCGCACCGTGCCGATCCGGACCAGTTCATGTTCTGGAGCGTCCACCACCACCCGGACGGCCGCAACCGGGCGTTCGCCCGCGCGGACGGCGCTCAGAAGCGTGGCCGCGGACTCCATGTCGACCGCGATCGCGCCGGTCGCGAGCAGATCCGACCGTTCCTGACCGCGCACGACGTGATCGGAGCCGGTGAGCGGCCCGGTGTGGACGGTGCGTCCGGGCAGCGTCCGTACGAGCTCCTTGACGAGGAGGTCCGTCCCGACGCACGCGACGGTGCCGCGTGGGTCCCGGGCCTCCTCGGCGACGACCAGATCGCCGGGGTGCATGCCGGGGGCGAGCCCCGCGCAGAAGCCCGTGGCCACCACGGCGGCATCGCCGAGCGCCGGGTCGGCCAGCGCCACGGTCACGGAGCGCTCGGCCGCGGCCGGACCCATGCCCGTGCGCAGAATGGTGACCGGCCCGTCGGCGCCGCCGCGGTCGCCGCTGCGCAGCGCCAGGTGCTCGATGCCGAGCGCGCAGGCGACGAGGAGCGGGGCCGGAGCGGACTGGGTGCTCATCAACCCCCCTTGGCCCCGGAGAACGGCTCTCCGTGGACGTACCGGCCGAGGGCGGTGAGCGGGAACACCTGCCGGTAGAGGTGGTAGTTGATGGAGAAGTCCCAGGGGAAGCCGGTGCCGGTGAAGTGCGGCTCGTCCCAGGAACCGTCCTCGCGCTGCGTGCTCGCGAGCCACTCGACGCCACGCTCGACCGACTTGGCGTCCTTCTCCCCCGCCGCCAGCAGGGCCATCAGCGCCCAGGCCGTCTGCGAGGCGGTGGAGACACCCCGCCCGCTCCACTCCTTGGCGTACTTGTAGGAGCGCAGGTCCTCGCCCCAGCCGCCGTCGTCGTTCTGCACGGACTCCAGCCAGGTGACCGCGCGCCGGATCGCCGGGTGCGAGGCGGGGATTCCGGCGGCGGCCAGGGCGGGTACGACGGACCCAGTGCCGTAGACGTAGTTGACGCCCCAGCGCCCGAACCACGAACCGTCCGGCTCCTGTTCGGCGAGCAGCCACTCGATGCCGCGCCGGGTGCGCGGGTCGTGCGAGAGCCCCTCGACGGCCAGCATCTCCACGACGTGCGCGGTGACGTCCGCCGACGGCGGGTCGATGACCTCGCCGAAGTCGCAGAACGGCAGCCGGTTGGGGAACGGGCTGGTGTTGTCGACGTCGAAGGCGCCCCACGCGCCGTTCTTCGACTGCATCCCGAGGTTCCAGCGCACCCCGCGCCCGATGGCGTTCTCCACCCGCTGCGGGTCGTGGTGTCTGACGCGGCGCAGCGCGAGGACGACCTCGGCGGTGTCGTCGATGTCGGGGTAGTTGTCGTTGTGGAACTCGAACGCCCAGCCGCCAGGAGGCAGTTGGGGTCGCTTGACCGCCCAGTCGCCGGGCCGCACGATCTCCTCGCCGAGCATCCAGTCCGCCGCCTTGACGAGCTGCGGATGGTCGGCGGGCACCCCGGCGTCGGCGAGGGCGATGGTCGCCAGACAGGTGTCCCAGACCGGCGACTGGCAGGCCTCGATCATCCGGGACCCGTCCTCGCGCCAGATGGCGAAACGGTCCAGCGACTCGAGCCCCGCTCGCATCACGGGGTGTTCGAGGTCGTAGCCGAGCAGGTGCAGGGCGATGACCGAGTACACGGCCGGCGGCTGGATGCCGCCCCAGCAGCCGTCGTTCTCCTGCCGCTCGATGATCCATCGGGCGGCGCTGTTCATCGCGGCTCTGCGCAGCCGGCGCGGCGCGACCTTGCGCAGCGCGTGCAGCGCCTTGTCGAGGCGCTGGAAGGCACCGTCCCAACTGGCCACCGGAGCGAAGGGCTTGGGCGGATTGGGGTTCGCCGGGTCGGTGTGCAGCTCGTCGAGCGGGAAGGGCGCGGGGCGGACCGGCCGCTTCGCGGACACGATCGTCAGCGGGACGATGGTCTGCCGGGCCCAGCACCCGAAGTCGTAGATGTTGAGCGGCAGCCAGGTGGGGAAGTAGATCAGTTCCGGCGGGAGTTCGGGCAGGTCCTCCCACTTCCACCAGCCGAAAAGGGCCAGCCAGATCCGGGTGAAGACCCGGGCGGAGGCGATCCCGCCCCGCGCACGGATCCAGGCGGACGCCTTCGCCATGTGCGGCGCGTTGGGCGCGTCCCCGGCCAGACGGAGGGCGACGTACGCCTCGATGGTGGTGGAGAGTTCCCCGGGTCCGCCGTAGAAGGAGGCCCAGGTGCCGTCCTCGCGCTGCTCGCCGCGGATGAAGAGGGCGGCCGCGTGGGTGGTGGACTCGTCGCGGATGCCGAGGAACTGACGCAGCAGCAGGTCCTCGGCGTCCATCGTGACGTTGGTCTCGAGGTCGCCCTTCCACCAGCCCTCGGCGTCCTGCCGTGACAGCAGGAAGTCGGTGGCGCGTTGCACGGCGCGTACGGCGGCGTCCTGCACCCCGACCGCCACGGGGGTGTTGATGTCGGTTTCGCTGGCCGCGGCAGCGCGGGGCGGCAGGGCCCCGGTGCTTCCGTCGGTCGTCGCTGTCATGGCTTCCCCTTCGTGCAGTGTGCATACGGTGCGTCTGCTGTGGGTCCGCCGTCGGCCGGTGCTCTTCTTCCTCGCCACACCGGCCGGCGACTACGCGAGGGCTATTCGACCGATAGTGATCATCTCTTTCGTACGACGACGAAGTCGGCGAGTGCCGTGAACTGCGCCCGCACCCGGTCGGGCATGTCGACGGCATCGAGGGCTTCGATGGCGATGGTGTGCTGACGTCGTGCTTCCTCGGCGGTCCACTCGCGGCCGCCCGCCTTCTCGATGAGGGCGGCGCGGGCCGCGAACTCCTCCTCCGAGAAGTTCTCGAAGTCACTGCTCTTGGCGTCGGCGGCGAGCAGCTCGCCGAGCCGCTCGGAGGCGGCACCGCCCGCCGCGAGCGCCGCGACCACCGGCAGGGACTTCTTGCGCTGGCGCAGGTCGCTCCAGGTCTGCTTGCCGGTGGCGACCGGGTCGCCCCAGACGCCGAGCAGGTCGTCGACGGCCTGGAAGGCGAGGCCCAGGTGGTAGCCGTACTTCTCCAGGGTGTCGGCGGTGCGGTCGTCCGCGCCGCCGAGCACCGCGCCGATGGAGCTGGCGCAGGCGAGCAGGGCGCCGGTCTTGTTGCCCTCCATCTCCAGGCACTCCTCGACGCTGACGCGGTCGCGGTGCTCGTAGGAGATGTCCTGCGCCTGGCCGTCGATCAGGGCACGGGTGGCGGTGGTCAGACGGCGGGTCGCCCGTCCGGCCTCCACCGTGCCGAGTTCCAGGAGGACCTCGTTGGCCAGGGCGAACAGGGCGTCACCGACCAGGATGGCCTGGGCGGGGCCGTGCACCTTCCAGACGGTGTCGCGGTGCCGGCGCTGTTCGTCGCCGTCCATCAGGTCGTCGTGCAGCAGCGAGAAGTTGTGGACCAGCTCCACGGCGACGGCACCGGGGATGCCGACGTCGGGCGAGGCACCGGTGACCTCCGCGGAGAGGACCGCGAGGGCGGGGCGTACGGCCTTGCCGCCGTCCCCGTCCGCGGGGTTGCCCTCGGCGTCGATCCAGCCGAAGTGGTAGGCGGCAACAGTGTCCATGGGAGGTGCCAGGCGGTCGATGGCCGCCCGCAGTACCGGGGTGGCAAGGGTCCGGCCGCGCTCCAGGAGCGCGGTCACGTCCACCGCGGTCCTCCGAGCGGCCGTCGGGGCCGGGGGCACAGTGGGCACAGTCTCTCCTCTTGTTGCGGTACCGAAGGTGCGGGGGCCGGCCGTGCCGTGCTGATCGAGCATCAGGCCGCCTCCTCGAACTCGAAGAGCCGACGGGGGCGGGGCCGGCCCAGGGCGTCGAGCGCGGCGTGCGCCGCGCTCACACCACTGCGGACCGCACTCTCCATGGTCGCGGGCCACCCGGTGGCGGTCCACGCTCCGGCCAGGTAGAGGCCGGGTGCCTTGGTACGGGCGCCGGGCCGCAGCCGTCCGACGCCGGGAGTGGGCGCGAAGGTCGCCGTGCGTTCCCTGGTCACGAAGAAGTCCCTCACCTCGGCCCCACGCGCGCCGGGCAGCAGCCGCTCCAGCTCGGGCAGGTAGCGCTCGCGCAGCGCGGCGACCGGTTCGTCGATCTCGTGCTGCGCGGCCGACTGGGACAGGGCGAGGTACTGGCCCTGGTGCAGTCCTGACGCCTCGGTCCGGTCGAACACCCACTGCACCGGGCTGCCCAGGGCCGCGAAGAACGGCCTGCCGAGCACCTTCCGGTCGTAGACCACATGGACGTTGAGGATCGGCGCGGTGCCGATCTCCAGCAGCCGCTCCGGCGCGTCGAGCGCCCCCACGGGCAGCAGGTCGTGGGCCTCGCGCTGCGGTACGGCGAGGACGACCGTGTCCGCCCGGAGCGTCTCGCCGGGAACCTGAACGCTCCAGGTCCCGTTTTCGTCAGTAGAGATGGAGGTGACGCGTGTACGGATCTCGGTTCGCACGCCCGCGGAGTCGAGCGCCTTGCGGGCGAGCCGGTCATGCAGTTCGCCCAGCGGGACGTGCGCCCATCCGATGTCGGCCGCGCCCGGGTCGGACAGCAGACCGGTCTTGAACACCATCGCGGCGAGCCCCAGCGAGGCGTCGCCCGCGACCGCGTTGAGGGTGGCGACCCCGACCAGGTCCCACAGGGCCTCGACGGCACGCGCCGACTGACCGTGTGCGGTCAGCCAGCTGCCGAAGTCCTGCGTGTCCAGGTTCGGATCGGCGAGGTCGAGCCCCTTGAGCGCGAGCGCGGCACGCCCGACCCTGGCCCGTTCGGCGAGCGAGAGATGCGGGTAGGTGGCGAGGCTGCGCCCCAGATGCAGGGGCACCGGCAGGGCGTCGCGGCGCAGCCTGCCGAGCCGCCGTCCCCCGGGCCGGTCGACGTCGAGTACGGGCACGTCGAGACGATCCTGCAGCGGAGCCAGCGCCGCGCCCTCGATACGGTCGAGGAACCAGCGGTAGGCGGTGCAGCAGCGCAGGTACACGTGCTGTCCGTTGTCGACGGTCAGTCCGTCGCGCTGGAAGGAGAAGGCGAGCCCGCCCAGCCGTGGCCGGCCTTCGAGCAACGTCACCCGGACTCCGGCGTCGGCGAGCGCGAGCGCGGCGGTGACGCCGGCGAGCCCGCCGCCGATCACCACGGCGTCCCGTCCCGGCCGTCCCGACGCGTCCGCCGACGACCCGTCGGACCGCGTACCGTCCGTCATCGTGCACCCTCCCCCGAGCGCCCGCCGGGCGAATTGATCCCTGCGCGGCAGGCCGTCGCAGTCAGGGACGCCGTGCTCCACCGGAGGGTTGCGTGCCACTTTCCTCCGGCGGCATCACCTTGGAGCGAATTGTCCATCAGGCACGCCTCCTGACGGTCCGCCGGGTCACGTGCCGGGCGTCGAGGCCGGACAGGCCGCGCACCGCGACGTACGCCTTCTCCCGCCCGGGCAGCGAGACCCGGCCGCGCAGCACGGCCTCCGGGTCGCGCTCGATGCGGTCGAGGAGACGGCGGTAGATCCCGGCCATGGCGGCGACACAGGCGCCGCTGCGCCGGTCCAGCATGGGGAGCAGCCGGTAGCCCTCGGCGAAAAGGGCGCGGGCCCGACGCACTTCGAAGTGCACGAGGCCCGCGAAGTCGGCGCCCTCCGGTGGTTTCGGCCCCTTGAAGCCGGCCGAGCAGCCGAACTTGGCGAGGTCGTCGGCGGGCAGATAGGTGCGCCCGGCCTCGGCGTCCTCACGGACGTCCCGGAGGATGTTGGTGAGCTGGAGTGCGAGCCCGAGCGTGTCGGCATACTCCGGCGCGCGCTCGGCGCCACGCGCCCCCGGTTCCGTACCGAACACCCCGAGTGAGAGCCGCCCGATGGCGCCCGCCACACAGCGGCAGTACACCTTCAGGTCGTCCCAGGTCTCGTAGGTCTCACCGCGTACGTCCATCAGCACGCCGTCGATGAGTTCGTCCAGGCCGCCGAGGGGGATCGGGAAGGTCTCGGCGGCGTGGGCGAGGGCGACGGCGACCGGGTCGGTGTCGTCCTCGGCGACCGAGCCGTGGCGTACCCGGGCCAGCATCGCCCGGGTGTCCTCGAGTCTCGCGCCTTTGACGTCGCCGGCCAGCGCGCCGTCGCCGATGTCGTCGACGCGCCGGGAGAAGGCGTAGAGCGCCGACATCGCGCGGCGCTTGGGCGTCGGCAGCAGCCTGATGCCGTACGCGAAGTTACGGGCCTGCTGCCCGGTGACGGCCTCGCAGTAGCTGTAGGCGGCGAGTACCGGTGCGGGCACGTCCTGTTCCGACTCCACGGTCCGGATCACCCCTTTCCTCGCAGAGTCACGCCCACCTGACGCAGCAACTGGATCTTGCCGGGCTTGGGCGGGCCGGGAAGTACGTCGTATTCGGCGGCGGCGATCGCGTGGATCGCCGCCCTTCCTCCCGCAACGAACCCTGCGAGCAGCAGCCTCAACCTGCCGTGGACGCTACCCACCAGGGGGGCGCCTTCATTCAGGAGATCGCGGGCGCGTTGCGCTTCGTATGCAACCAGGGCACGCACCGATGCGCTCCCGGTTTTCGTGGCAAGGTCCGCTTCCTGGACGTGAAAACGCTTCATGTCCGCGGCGGGCAGGTAGATGCGGTCGCGGCCGAGGTCCTCGGCGACGTCCTGGAGGTGTTCGACGACCTGGAGGGCCGTGCAGATCGCGTCGGAGAGCCGGACTCGCTCGGGGGTCGAGGTGCCGGTGACGGCGAGGACGAGACGGCCGACGGGGTTGGCGGACAGCTCGCAGTAGGCGAGCAGGTCGTCGTAGGTCTCGTAGCGCGTGACCAGCTGGTCCTGGCGGTTGGCGGCGATCAGGCCGAGGAAGGGCCCGGGGGTCAGGGCGCGACGGCGGACGGTCGGCTGGAGGCGGCGCAGCAGCGGATGGCGCGGGGTCGAGTCGAAGACCCTGCGCAGATCCGCCTCGAAGGCGTCCAGCAGGAGCAGCCGGTCCTCGGCGTCCCCGGGCGACACGCCGAGCAGGCGGGCGTCGGCACCGCCGGGGGCCAGGTCGCCGTCGCCGATGTCGTCGACGAGGCGGGCGAAGCCGTAGACGGCCATGAGGTCGTCGCGCCATGCCCTGGGCAGGAAGAAGGGGGCCACCGGGAAGTTCTCCGCGGCGGCCTTGTCGAGCGTGCCGCGCTCCGTCCGGCCGGGGCGCGGCATGCCGCTGCCCGTCACCGCTGACTGCCCTGGGCGGGGACGGCACATGGTGCGTGGAGCTGGGGAGTTTCCGTAGCCATTGCCGTCACATCTCCCGTTCTACACCGCCGACCCAATGCACACTATTTCGGACACGCCGCCCGGCCTTCCGCGCAGCCGCCCCACTGGAGGGTGTCGCGCATTATCGCCCCACTTGCCGCGATTCGGGACCGGTCCAGCTTACGTTGTACAACGCGCGAAGGATCTCCGGGGTGTCCTGCGCATCACAAGAACACACCAATTGGGGTCAAGATTCCTAAGCGGGGCCGAAGTTGACGTTTCCTTTGCAGACGCGGAGCCCCGCCGGAGCAGTTCCGGCGGGGCCCTGGGAAGCGCGGTGGGCTCTTTCGCCCAGGTCCGGGTGGACTACTTGCCCGTGAACTTCTCGTACTCCTTGAGGACCTCGTCCGTCGGACCGTCCATGCGCAGCTCGCCCCGTTCCAGCCACAGGACACGGTTGCAGGTGTCACGGATCGACTTGTTGTTGTGGCTGACGAGAAACACGGTGCCGGCCTCCTTGCGCAGCTCCCGGATGCGCTCCTCGGAGCGCTTTTGGAACTTGCGGTCGCCGGTGGCCAGCGCCTCGTCGATCATGAGGACGTCGTGGTCCTTGGCGGCGGCGATGGAGAACCGCAGGCGGGCGGCCATGCCGGAGGAGTAGGTGCGCATCGGGAGGGTGATGAAGTCGCCCTTCTCGTTGATGCCCGAGAAGTCGACGATCTCCTGGTAGCGCTCCTTGATCTGCTCGCGCGTCATCCCCATGGCGAGCCCGCCCAATATGACGTTCCGCTCACCGGTGAGGTCGTTCATGAGGGCCGCGTTGACGCCGAGCAGGGAGGGCTGGCCGTCGGTGTAGACCTTGCCCTTCTCGGCGGGCAGCAGGCCGGCGATGGCGCGCAGCAGGGTCGACTTGCCGGAGCCGTTGGAGCCGATCAGGCCGATGGCCTCGCCGCGGTAGGCGACGAAGGAGACGCCCTTGACGGCGTGCACCTTGCGCACGCCGCGCTCCTCGTCGTCGGAGCCTCGCTTGAGCATGCGGCTGAGCGCGGCGGTGGCGCTGCCCTTGCCGGTCCTGGCGCCGTTGACGCGGTAGACGATGTGCAGCTCGTCCGCGATGACGGTGGGGATGTGCGCGTCGTTCCTGTCCTCAGCCACGGCCGTACCTCTCCTCCGCCTTCCAGAAGTACACGAAACCGCCGAGGGCGAACAGCACGGCCCAGCCGCCCGCGGCAGCCCAGACGTGGTCGGGCAGGTTCTCGGACCCGTACCCGTCGATGAGGGAGAAGCGCATCAGGTCCATGTAGATGGCCGCCGGGTTCCACTGCAGGACCGTCGCGATCCAGTCCGGCTTGTCCTCCAGCATGATCGGGATGGAGAACATCACGCCGGACGCGTACATCCACGTACGCATCACGAACGGCATCAGCTGGGCCAGGTCCGGGGTCTTGGCTCCCGCGCGGGCCATGATGAGCGCGAGGCCGGTGTTGAAGAGGAACTGCAGGACCAGGACCGGCGCGATCAGCAGCCAGGACAGGTCGGGGTAGTGGCCGAAGCCGACCACCACGGCGAACAGCACGATCATCGAGGCCAGCAACTGCTGGAGCTGCTGGAACGCGAAGGACACCGGCAGCGAGGCACGCGGGAAGTGCAGGGCGCGGACCAGGCCGAGGTTGCCGGAGATCGCGCGGACGCCCGCCATGACCGAGCTCTGCGTGAAGGTGAACACGAACACGCCCGTGACCAGGAAGGGGATGTACACCTCCTTCGGCATGCCGCGGCTGGCGTTCAGGATGACGCCGAAGATGAAGAAGTACACGGCCGCGTTCAGCAGCGGCGTGGCCACCTGCCACAGCTGCCCGAGCTTGGCCTGGCTGTACTGGGCGGTCAGCTTCGCCCGCGAGAAGGCGATGATGAAGTGACGCCGGTCCCAGAGCTGGCGGACGTACTCGACGAGCGAGGGCCGGGCGCCGCTCACGGTCAGGCCGTACTTCTCGGCGAGCTGTGCCGCCGTCGGGCCCTCGTCGGGCGGTACGGGCGCGCTCACCGCGACCGTGCCGTCGTGCGTTGTCTCACTCACTAGTGGAAACTTTCGTCTTCGGGATGCGCAGCCTGTGCGGGCATGGCTTGAGCCCGGGACCTCGGTATGGCCCCGGTGCTCTCAGGAACGAGCTTGTCAGATGACAGGGGGCCGGCCCAGTCGAGTCAGCCGCCACACCGTACGCCACTTCATGGGCCGGCGCGGCCCGCAGGGCGTGGTCCAGCCTTCCCGGAATCCGCCGAGCCACGCCTTCAGGGCGGGGCGCGAGGGGCGGCGCACCAGGGTGAGCAGCAGCCAGACGCCCAGGTAGACGGGTATCAGGGGACGGGGCAGGTTGCGGCGGGCCAGCCAGACGCGGTTGCGGGCGACCATGCGGTGGTAGACCGCGTGCCGCGAGGGCGCGGTCGTGGGGTGGTACAGCACCATGTCGGACCGGTAGTCGATCATCCAGCCCGCGTCGAGGGCCCGCCATGCCAGGTCGGTTTCCTCGTGGGCGTAGAAGAATTCGTCGGGGAGGCCGCCGACTTCGGCGAAGACCTGCGTGCGGACGGCGTTGGCGCCACCGAGGAAGGTGGTGACCCGGGAGGAGCGCATCGGGTCGGCGGCGCGCAGGCGCGGGACGTGGCGGCGCTGGGTGATCCCGGTGTCGGGGTCGGCGATGCGGAAGCTGATGATGCCGAGCTGGGGGTCGGCCTCGAAGGCCTGACGGCACAGCTCGGCGGTGTCGTGGCCGGCGAGGAGGCCGTCGTCGTCGAGGAACAGCAGGATGTCGACGTCGCGGCCGCTGGGCCCGAAGGCCTCGATGCCGACGTTGCGACCGCCCGGTATGCCGAGGTTCTCCGGCAGCTCGACGGTGCGGACGCCCTCGGGGACGTCCGGGACGGGCGAGCCGTTGCCGACGACGACCGCCTCGACGCGGTCGCCGTCCTGCTTGGCGACCGAGTCGAGCAGGGCGCGCAGCTCGTCGGGGCGGTTGCCCATGGTGATGATGACCGCGCCGACCTTGAGGGAGGCAGCCGCGGCGCTCACTTCAGCCTGCTCGACGCGAGGATGGACACGAGGTGCAGCAGGGTCTGCAGGAGTGCGATGCCGGCCAGCACCGCGACGCCGAGGCGGGAGAAGAACAGGTCGTCCCGCACGGTGTCCAGGATCGCCAGGACCAGGATGAGGAGGGACGCCTCGATCCCGAGCACCAGGCGGTGGAACTTCAGCGCCGCGGCGGCCCTGCGGGCCAGTGCCATGCCGGACGAGCGGGGCTCGGACGCCGATTCCTTGACGGGCGGCAGGCCGCCCTGGTGGCGGGCGACACCGACCAGGTCGGTCTCGGCCTTGATCAGGATCGCGCCGAGAGCGGCGAGTGTGCCGAGGAAGGCCCAGAGCCAGTCGATGCGCCCGGAGCCCCACAGGTCGGCCGCGCGCAGGCCGAAGCCGACGAGCACGGCCGCATCGGTCAGGTAGGCGCCGACCCGGTCCAGGTAGACCCCGCCGAGGGAGTACTGCTTCTTCCAGCGCGCGATCTCGCCGTCGACGCAGTCCAGCAGCAGGTACATCTGGACGCACACCACACCGAGCACGGCCCCCCAGATCCCCGGCACCAGGAGTGCCGGGGCCGCGAGGACACCGAAGACGGTCATCAGGTACGTGAGCTGGTTGGGCGTGACCCTGGTGTTGACCAGATAGCGGTCGACCCGCAGGGACACCTCACGCATGTAGAGGCGTCCCATCCAGTGCTCACCGCTGCGCCGGTCCTTCACCCCCGCGGGGTGGACGACCGGTCGGAGTTCAGCTACCGATGGCCTTGACATAGTCGGCGTAGATGTCCTTGATCTGTTCGGTCTTGAGGTCGAGGTGTTCGAGGATCGTGTAGCGGCCGGGACGGGTCTCCGGGGCGAACTCCACGGCCCGGACGAACTCGGCCACCGTGAAGCCGATCTCCTCCGGCAGCACCGGCAGCCCGTGCCGGCGCAGGACCTCGGCCATGTAGGCCGACTCCTCGTGGGCTCCGCGCAGGTACATCGCGAACGCCGCGCCCAGTCCGCACTGCTCGCCGTGGGCGGCCGCCCGCTTGGGGAACAGCAGGTCGAAGGCGTGGTTGATCTCGTGGCACGCCCCGGAGGAGGGGCGGGAGTCGCCGGAGACCGACATCGCGATGCCGCTGAGGACCAGCGCCTCGGCGAGCACCTGGAGGAAGTCGTTGTCCCCGATGCCGCCCGGGTGCCGCAGCACGGCCTCACCGGCCTGCCGGGCCATCGCCGCGGCGAGGCCGTCGATCTTCTCGCCCTTGACGCGGTTGGCGAGTTCCCAGTCGGCGATCGCGGAGATGTTGGAGATCGCGTCGCCGATGCCGGCGCGTACGAAGCGCACCGGTGCCTCGCGGATGACGTCGAGGTCGATGACGACGGCGATCGGGTTCGGGACGCCGTAGGAGCCGCGGCCCGCGTCGTTGTCGAGGGTGGCGACCGGCGAGCACAGGCCGTCGTGCGCGAGGTTCGTCGGTACGGCGACCAGCGGGAGGCCGACGCGCGCGGCGGCGAACTTGGCACAGTCGATGATCTTGCCGCCGCCGAGGCCGACGACCGCGTCGTAGTGGCCGGCCTTTATGTCGCTCGCCAGCCGGACCGCGTCGTCGAGGGTGCCGCCGCCGACCTCGTACCAGGTCGCGCCGGGCAGCGAGGGGGCGAGGCGCTCGCGCAGCTTGGCTCCGGAGCCGCCACTGACGGCGATGGCGAGCCTGCCGGAGTGCGAGATGCGTTCGTCGGCGAGGACCCCGACCAGGTCGTCCAGGGCACCCGGGCGGATGTCCACGACGACCGGCGCGGGGATGAGCCGGGTCAGTAGAGGCACGCGATCTCCCGTCCACGGGCGAGATCGTCGTGGTTGTCGATCTCCACCCACTTGACGTCGCCGATCGGCGCCACGTCGATACGGAAGCCGCGGTTCACCAGTTCCTGGTAGCCGTGCTCGTAGAACTGCTGAGGGTCGGTCTCCCAGACCGTCTTCAGCGCGTCGGCCAGCTCCGGGGCGGCGTCGCCCTCGATGAGGGTCACGCCGATGTACTCGCCGGTGGCCTCGGACGGGTCCATCAGCTTGGTGATCTTCGTCATGCCCTTGGCGGGGTCGACGACGACCTTCATCTCCTCGTCGGCCAGGGACTTCACCGTGTCGAGGGCGAGGATGATCTTCTTGCCCTCGCCACGGGCCGCGAGCAGCGTCTTCTCGACGGAGACCGGGTGGACGGTGTCGCCGTTGGCGAGGATCACGCCGTCCTTGAGGGCGTCACGACCGCACCACAGGGAGTAGGCGTTGTTCCACTCCTCGGCCTTGTCGTTGTCGATGAGGGTGAGCCTGAGGCCGTACTTCTGCTCCAGGGCCGCCTTGCGCTCGTACACGGCTTCCTTGCGGTAGCCCACGATGATCGCGACCTCGGTCAGACCGATCTCGGCGAAGTTGCCGAGGGTCAGGTCCAAAACCGTGGGTTCGCCCTCTATGCCCGCGGGCCCCACCGGCACCAGCGCCTTGGGAAGGCTGTCGGTGTAGGGGCGCAGACGCCGTCCGGCGCCGGCCGCCAGCACGAGGCCGATCATGCGGGTTCTCCTTCATCGTGTACGGCGGGCGCGCCACCCTGGTGGGCGGCCACCCAGAAGCGGATGCTCTCGACGAGCACCACGAGGGCAACGGCCACGGCGAGAACCGTGAGCGCGACCGTGAACTGCGAGGCGGAGAGCACCGCGGCCACAACGGTGACGAGCAGCGTCCGCCCTTCGTGCCCCCCGAGGGCGCGCACCAGCCAGGCCGGCGGCGCTCCGGCGTTGCCGCGGATGCGGTACACCGTGTCGTAGTGATGGTAGGCGACCGCCGCCACCAGGCCGAAAGCCGCAGGAAGGGCCCCGTTCACGTCCGCCTTGGCCGCCAGGACGAGGACGGTGCCGTATTCGGCGGCGCGGAAGAGCGGGGGGACGAGCCAGTCGAGGGCGCCCTTGAGGGGGCGGTACAGCGCCTGACCGGCGGCGTTGGCGTAGACGAGGGCACCCACGACGGGCGCCCAGGTGACGCCGGAGAACAGGGCCACGGTGAGGACGGCCGTCCCCGCGAGCGCCACCAGCAGCGGGGCGCCGAGGCGGACGCGGGTGGCGCGCGCCACGAGGGAGGCGAGCGGCCCGTTGTCCGCGAGGTCCGCCAGCGCCTGCGCGGCCCGGTCCGTCCGCTGGGCCTTCCGCGTCAGCGACCGCAGCACCCGGCCGGCCGTCGTGTAGGTCGCCGCGAAGGCGCACCCGATGAGCAGCACGTAGAAGGTGATGCGAGGCGTGGTCACGGCCGTGAGGACGGCGATCATCGCCCAGCGCTCGCCGATCGGCAGGACGATCATCCGGCGTATCCACACCGTCCAGCCGACGCTGTCGAGCTTGTCGGAGAGGGCGGCGGTGGGGCTGGTGTTGGCAGTGGCGTCGTGGTTGGCCTCGTTGAAGGAGAAGTCCACGACGTGCCGGCAGGTCTGCAGGACCATCGCGCCGAGGGCGAGGGCCCATACGTCGTCACCGCCGCGGGCGGCTCCGAGGGCGAGGCCCGCGTAGTAGGCGTACTCCTTGGCCCGGTCGAAGGTGGCGTCCAGCCAGGCGCCGAGCGTCGAGTACTGCAGGGAGTAGCGGGCGAGCTGCCCGTCCGTGCAGTCCAGGACGAAGGAGAAGATCAGCAGGACGCCGGCGGCGATGTAGCCGCTCCGCGTGCCGGTGGCCGCGCAGCCCGCCGCGATCAGCGCGGTGATCAGGGAGGCGGTGGTGACCTGGTTGGGGGTCAGGCCCCGACGCGCGCACCAGCGGGCGAGGTAGCGGGAGTACGGGCTGATGCAGTAGGTGGTGAAGAAGCCGTCGCGGGCCTTGACGGCCGACTTCAGGCGTACGGCCTCGTCGTCGACGGCGGCGACGGCCTGCCGTGCCTCGTTGCCGGCCTGCGGGTCGGTGGGGACCGCGGCGACCAGGCTGCCGAGTTCGGGGCGGTGCACGTCGGTGCCTTCGGCGGCGAGGGCGGTGACGATGCGGTCGGCGAGGCTGTCGACATCTCCCAGCGCGGGGGCACCCCCACCGGCCGTACCGCCGCCCGCGGAGTTCTCGCGGGCCACGGCCCGGGTCAGGGCCTGACGGCCGGCCGGCTGGGCGGTCACCGCGCCCGGAACCGCGGCGAGCGGGAAGCGGGGGTCGGTGAGGCCGAGGCGCAGCGCGTGGACGTGGCCCACGAAACGGGCGTCGACCACGGCGACCCGCTGGTCAGCCGGTACCTGGGCGAGGAGCGCTTCGGCGTCGGTGGTGTCGGCGGCGTTGCGGACGTCGAAGCCGAGGGACCGCAGATCGCCCTCGATCGACGATCCGGGGACCGGCTGACCGGTGAGGATGGCGGTCGACAACCGAACTCACTCCCTGAGTGCCGACGCGTGGGCGCCGGGCATGTGCATGGTGGGGGCGCCCCTTGGCGTGGCGCGGCTGCACCAGTTGGGCGGCGTGTCGGCAGAGGCTATCGGATCCCCGGAAGGCCGCGTTCACCGCCCGTTCACGGGCAGATCAACACCGTCTCCACCGGCCTTCGCCGCGATCATCATCGGTGATTGCGGGCCCCGCAAACAAACTTGGGTTCCCAGACCGGGCATCCGGGACATTGCGCCTGGCGCCGGGGCCGCGGCATAGGGTGGGCGACCATGACATGGCTGATCACCGGCGGCGCCGGGTACATCGGGGCACATGTGGCGCGGGCCATGACCGGCGCCGGTGAGCGCGTCCTCGTCCTGGACGACCTCTCGGCCGGCGTGCCCGCACGGCTCCCGGCGGACGTCCCGCTCGTCCGCGGCTCGTCGCTGGACGCGGACCTGCTGAAGCGGGTGTGCGCCGAGCACAAGGTGACGGGCGTGGTGCATCTCGCGGCCCGAAAGCAGGTCGCCGAGTCGGTGGCGCAGCCGACGCGCTACTACCAGGAGAACGTGGGCGGTCTGGCCACGCTCCTGGAGGCGGCCGCCGAGGCCGGAATCACCCGCTTCCTCTTCTCCTCGTCGGCGGCCGTCTACGGCAATCCCGGGGTGGATCTGATCACGGAGGACACTCCGTGCGCCCCGGTCAACCCGTACGGCGAGACCAAGCTCGCCGGGGAGTGGCTGGTGCGGGCGGCCGGCCGGGCGCACGGCATCTCGACCGTGTGCCTGCGCTACTTCAACGTCGCCGGGGCGGCCGCGCCGGAGCTGGCGGACACGGGAGTCTTCAACATCGTCCCCATGGTCTTCGACCGGCTCACCCGTGACGAGGCCCCGCGGATCTTCGGCGACGACTATCCGACGCCGGACGGCACCTGTATCCGTGACTACATCCATGTCGCGGATCTCGCCGAGGCCCACCTCGCGGCGGCCCGGCGGCTGACCGAGAACGCCACTCCCGGTGATCTGACGGTCAACATCGGTCGCGGCGAGGGTGTCTCCGTACGGGAACTGATCACGGTCATCGGTGAGGTGAGCGGCGACCGTCGACAGCCGCTCGTCGAGGCCCGGCGTGCGGGGGACGCGCCCCGCGCGGTCGCCTCGGCCGCGCGAGCCGCCGGGGAGCTGGGCTGGACGGCCCGGCGCGGGGTGCGCGAGATGGTCGAGTCGGCGTGGCAGGGGTGGCTGCGGCACCACGGCGGGTGAGTCCCACGCGTCGCGAGGGATCGCCGAAGCTCTGACCTGCGGATCGTTTCTGCAGGTCAGAGCACATGACAACGGTGTTCAGTGCCGCGTTGCCCCATACCCCCCGCCCGTAGTTCACTGTGCTTCCGGGCGGAATACAGGAGGCGCTTTTCATGGGGGCTGGGCACGATCACGGGCATACGCACGGTCCGCCGGCGGGTACGGCGACCGCCGCGTACCGCGGGAGGCTGCGGGTCGCCCTGTCCATCACGCTCGGCGTGATGGTGGTCGAGATCATCGGAGGCGTGGTCGCCGACTCGCTGGCGCTGGTCGCCGACGCGGCGCACATGGCGACCGACGCGCTGGGCCTCGGCATGGCGCTCCTCGCGATCCACTTCGGGAGCCTCCCGCCCAGCGACCGGCGCACCTTCGGACTGGCCCGCGCCGAGATCCTCGCCGCCCTCGCCAACTGCCTGCTGCTGCTCGGGGTCGGCGGATACGTCCTGTACGAGGCGATCCAGCGGTTCATCACGCCCGCCGGCACCGAGGGCGGACCGACCATCGTGTTCGGCGCGATCGGCCTGGTCGCGAACATGGTGTCGCTCTCGCTGCTGATGCGCGGCCAGAAGGACAGCCTGAACGTGCGCGGCGCCTTCCTGGAGGTGGCCGCGGACGCGCTGGGGTCGGTCGCGGTGCTGATCTCGGCGGTGGTGATCCTGACCACGGGCTGGCAGGCCGCCGACCCGATCGCCTCGCTCGTCATCGGTCTGATGATCGTGCCGCGCACCTGGAAGCTGCTGCGCGAGACGCTCGACGTCCTGCTGGAGGCGGCGCCCAAGGACGTCGACATCGCCGAGGTGCGGGCCCACATCCTGGCGCTGGACGGCGTCGAGGACGTCCACGACCTGCACGCGTGGACCATCACGTCCGGCATGCCGGTCCTGTCCGCGCACGTGGTCGTGCGTTCCGACGTGCTGAACGCGATCGGCCACGAGAAGATGCTCCATGAGCTCCAGGGCTGCCTCGGCGACCACTTCGACGTGGAGCACTGCACCTTCCAGCTGGAGCCGATCGGCCACGCGCAGCACGAGGCGCGACTGTGCCACTGAGACACCTGTTCGGACACTGAAACCGGGGTTCGGACGGAACGCATCGGTCCGGTGGACGGCCGCGTCCTCATGCTCACAGCCCCGCCCCGGACGGTTCCACGGCCGCCGCGCCGGGCACGATCAACTGCCGGGGGAGCCGGTTTCGTACGGCACACTTGGGGCGCGAAGACCAATGCGAAGGATGGGTATGCCGATCACACCTGCCACCGCGACGCACAGTTCGTCGAACGGCACCGCGGACGGGATCTTGCTGGAACTGGTCGACGAGAACGGTGTGACGATCGGCACCGCGGAGAAGCTCGCCGCCCATCAGCCGCCGGGACAGCTGCACCGCGCCTTCTCGGTGTTCCTCTTCGACGAGCAGGGCCGGCTGCTGCTCCAGCAGCGGGCGCAGGGCAAGTACCACTCCCCCGGCGTGTGGTCCAACAGTTGCTGCGGCCACCCCTACCCCGGTGAGGCGCCCTTCGCGGCGGCCGCCCGGCGGACGCACGAGGAGCTGGGTGTCTCCCCCTCGCTGCTCGGCGAGGCGGGCACGGTCCGCTACAACCATCCCGACCCGGCCTCGGGCCTGGTCGAGCAGGAGTACAACCACCTCTTCGTCGGCCTGGTGCAGTCCCCGCTGCGGCCGGACCCGGAGGAGGTCGGTGCGACGGCCTTCGTGACGCCCGCCGAACTGGCGGAGCGGCACGCGAAGGACACCTTCTCGTCCTGGTTCATGACGGTCCTGGACGCGGCCCGCCCCGCTGTCGGCGAGCTGACGGGCCCGTCCGCCGGCTGGTGAGCGGCCCTACGGCACCCTCGTGGGCTTGAGCGGCAGGGCGGCCCAGATCACCTTCCCGCCGCTCGCCGTGTGCTCGACGTCGCACACCCCGCCCGCCTCCCGGGTGATCTCGCGCACCAGGAGGAGACCGCGGCCGCCGGTCTGGCCGTGGTCGGCCTCCAGCGCGGTCGGCCGGTAGGGATGGTTGTCCTCCACGGACACCCGCACCCAGTCCGCGCCGACGGCGATCTCCACGGCGAGCGTCGGCGACAGGAGCGCCGCGTGCCGCACCGCGTTGGTGACCAGCTCCGAGACGATCAGCAGCAGCCCCTGCACCAGGTCCTCCGAGACCGGCACTCCCTGGCGGTACAGCAGGTCACGCACCGCGTGCCGCGCCTGCGGGACCGAGGCGTCGACGGCGGGAGCGGTGAACCGCCACACACCCTCGTACGGCAACGGATCCGGCGGACTCGGCTCAAGGGGCTCGTCCGTGCCGCCTGCTGGGCGTGGGGCGGGCCCGCGCCCATGGTCTTCCATCGTCCGGTCGCCACCCTTGCGCTCGATTGTCACCACATGTCGAGTGTTGGCAAAGAGTCGCTCCGCCCCTGAGAACTGAACAGAAGTCAGCGATTATCGAGCGGTTCTGACTGTTGGCGTATGACACGGTCAGTTGTGGGACCACTCTCGTCCCCTTCTCGCCGACTTCGCGAACTATTCGGGTTGTACGGGTTTGACGGCATCCTTATCCGATTCATCCCGCCTGCCGCTTTCACACGCTGCTTTCACATGAGGACCCTTCTTGATCGGCCCGCCGGCCTGGGCGGATAGCATCCGGCGCATGGAGCCGCAGCTACTGCACACCGTCGCCGACTCGGTCGCCACCGTCGTCGTCCACCATCCGGCCAAGCGCAACGCCATGACGTCCGCGATGTGGCGGGCGCTGCCGCCGCTGCTGGACGCGCTGGCCGCCGATCCGGACGTACGGGCGCTGGTGCTGACCGGTGAGGGCGGGACGTTCTGCGCGGGGGCCGACATCTCCACCCTCCGGGGGTCGCCGGAGGAGGCGCAGGGGCTGGCCGTGCGCGCCGAGGAGGCCCTCGCCGCCTTCCCGAAGCCGACGCTCGCGGCGGTCCGGGGGCACTGTGTGGGCGGCGGGTCGCAGCTGGCGGCCGCGTGTGATCTGCGGTTCGCCGAGGAGGATGCGCTGTTCGGCGTGACGCCGGCGAAGCTCGGGATCGTGTATCCGGCCTCCTCGACCCGGAGGCTGGTGTCGCTGGTGGGGCCGGCCGCCGCCAAGTATCTGCTGTTCTCTGGCGAGTTGATCGACGCCGAGCGGGCGCTGCGCAGCGGCCTGGTGGACGAGGTGCTGCCCGCGGGCGAGCTGGCCGAGCGGGTGGTGGAGTTCACCCGGATCCTGGTGTCCCGCTCGCAGCTGACGCAGGCGGCGGCGAAGGAGTTCGCGGGCGGGCTCGCGGACCGGGACGCGTACTGGGCCGGGCAGGCGCGCGGCAGCGGCGACACCGCGGAGGGGGTCGCCGCGTTCCTGGAGCGCAGGCAGCCGCGCTTCACATGGAACGTGCCTACGTCAGGATGAAGCGGCTCTTGGCGCGGAACTCCTCGACGAGGTGCGCCGGGGCCTTGTGCGGGGATCCCGCGTCGTAGGGCGGCTGCGGGTCGTACTCCGTCAGCAGCTGTACCGCCTGGGCGTGTTCGTCGCCCGCGATCCTGCCGAGCAGCGTCAGGCCCATGTCGATGCCGGAGGAGACGCCGGCCGCGGTGACGTACTTGCCGTCGAAGACGACCCGCTCCCCCGTCGGCTCGGCCCCGAACCGCCTCAGGAAGTCGAGCGCCAGCCAGTGCGAGGTCGCTCGGCGGCCCTCGAGGAGTCCGGCGGCGGCGAGCAGCAGGGAGCCGGTGCACACGGAGGTCGTCCAGGTGCTGGTGGCGTCGGCGGTGCGCAGCCAGTCCAGGAGGGTGCCGTTCTCCATCTGCGGAGTCTGGCCGGGACCGCCGGGTACGACCACGATGTCGGGGCTCGGCACCTCGGCGAGCGTCCGGTCCGCGGTGAGGGCGAGGGTGCCGGTGTCGGTGCGCACGGGACCGGTCCGCTCCGCGACGAAGACGGTCTCCGCGTCCGGGAGGCGGCCCAGGGTCTCGTACGGCCCGACGGCGTCCAGGGCGGTGAAGCGGTCGAAGAGGACGATGGCGATCTGCATCTGCTTCCTTTCAGCGGGCGGGTGCGGGGCGGAACCGTCGGCGGTACTCGGCCGGGGCGGCGCCGAGCGCCTTGAGGAAGGCGCGGCGCATGGCCTCGGGGGTGCCGTAGCCGCTGGCGCGCGAGATCTCCTCGACTCCGTCGCCGGTGTCCTCCAGGAGGCGGCGGGCGTGTTCGAGGCGGACGCGGTCGACGTAGCGGCCGGGCGTCATGCCGGTCTCGGCGTGGAAGGCGCGGGCGAAGTGGCGGGGGGACAGACGGGCACGCTCGGCGAGCGACTCGACGCCGAGGTCGTCGGCGGGATGCTCGGTGATCCACTGCTGCACCTCCCGCAGCGGCTCGCGCCATGCCGTCTGGGCGGCCAGCTGAACGCTGAACTGGGCCTGGTTCCCGGGCCTGCGCAGGAAGACGACCAGGTGCCGGGCGATGGTGAGCGCCACGTCCCGTCCCAGGTCCTCCTCGACGAGGGCCAGGGCGAGGTCGATGCCCGAGGTGACGCCCGCCGAGGTGGAGACGTGCCCGTCCCGTACGTAGATGGGGTCCGCGTCGACCTCGACGGCGGGGTGGTCGCGGGCGAGTTTGTCGCAGTACGACCAGTGGGTGGTGGCGCGGCGGCCGTCCAGCAGGCCCGCCTCGGCGAGCAGGATCGCGCCGGTGCACACGGAGACGAGGCGCCGCGCGCGGGGGCCGTACTCGCGCAGCCAGCCGGTCAGGCGCGGGTCGGGGTTCCGGGTGCCCTGGCCGCCCGGGACGAGGAGGGTGTGCGGGCCGGGTGTCTCGCCGAGGGTCTCGTCCGGTACGAGGGTCAGGCCGCTGGAGGTGCGCACCGGAGCGCCGTCCAGGGAGGCCGTGCGGATGCGGTACGTGCCCGGGGTGCTGTTCTCCGCCCCGGCGAAGACCTCGACGGGACCGGAGACGTCCAGGCTCTGGACGCCGTCGAAGAGAAGGACCAGGACGGTTCGCTGCGGCATGGACCCGATTCTTCGGCGCGGGGAATCCGGCCGCAATGACGAGTACCCCACCTTTCCTGCCATCGGTCGAAGCCGGGACGGTCCGGGTCTGGAACAGATACCGACCGGTCGGTAACGTGCTGGGCATGACTACCGCCGCTCTGGACCCCCGCGCGGGCCGCCGCTGTCACAACGCTCTCAACTCCCTGCACTCCGCGCACTACTTCTCCCCCGACCTCGGCCGGGAGCTGGGCGCGCTCGGTGTCACCCACCCCCGGGCCGTCAACTTCGCGGTGCGGTCGGCCGCACTCGGACCGGTCGGGGCCGGCGCGGTGACGGCGGCGTTCTACAACTACAAGCACGACCTGGTGGTCCGGCACGTGCCCGCCGTCTGGGAGACGGCAAACCCCGAGCAGGTGCTCGCGGCACGCGCGCGTGCCGTCGACGCGACACTGCGCCGTCTGCTGGGCGAGGAGACGGTGGCGTCCGCGGAGATGGCGGAGGCCGCGCACCTGGCCCTGCGCGCCGCCGAGGCCTGCTCGCGCAGCGCCCGGCCGCTGTACTCCGCCCACGCCGACCTGCCGGTCCCCGAGGAGCCGCACCTGGCGTACTGGCACGCGGCGACGCTGCTGCGCGAGCACCGCGGCGACGGGCATCTCGCCGCCCTGATGTCCGCCGGGCTCGACGGCCTGGAGGCCCTGGTGACCCATACGGCCACCGGCAAGGGCATGACGCCCGAGTGGGTGCGCGACACCCGCGGCTGGACCCGCGAGGACTGGGACGCGGCGGCCGGGCGGCTCAGCAAGCGCGGGCTGCTCGACGAGGCCGGCGAGCTGACCGAACAGGGCCTCGCGCTGCGCGAGGGGATCGAGCGGGACACGGACCGGCTGGACCGGGCACCGTACGAGCATCTGGGCGCCGAGGGCGTCGCGCGACTGACCGAGCTCGGTACGGGGTTCGCCCGCGCCGCGCTCGCCGCCGGTGCCTTCCCGGCGGACCTGCTCGGCAAGCGCTGATCAACCCGCGGCACGGCGAAGAAGCATGCCGGGCCGCTGTCGAGGTACCCGTTCCTCCCCGGTCGTGGTGATCGGGAGATGAAAGGGGAAACTTGTGTTCCGTGCGATCGCAGACGTACTGCGCCAGATCGGTGGGGCCATCGCCACCGTCGTGACCCTGCCCTTCCGGGCACTGGCCCGGCTCTTCGGCGGTGCGTCGAGCTCGACCCGCAGCCGCCGGGCCTGAGGCGGGGGACGTCCGCCGAGCCCGCGGCGGCGCGCCGCGGGCGGCGGCCCCTTTCCGGCCCGCCCGGGTTGCCGCCCTGATCCCCGACTGTCGGTGCGACCTGCCACAATTGCCGCGCAACCTCAGTGGAGAAGGCGGTACGGGATCGTGACGACACCCCTCGTAGGGTCCATCGAAGGCAGGATCGCCGAGGAACTCGGCGTCCGGGAGCGGCAGGTCAGGGCTGCCGTGGAATTGCTCGACGGCGGTTCGACGGTGCCCTTCATCGCCCGCTACCGCAAGGAAGCGACCGAGATGCTCGACGACGCGCAGCTGCGCACGCTCGAGGAGCGGCTGCGTTATCTGCGGGAGCTGGAGGAGCGGCGGACGGCGATCCTCGACTCGGTGCGCGAGCAGGGCAAGCTCACCGAGGAGCTTGAGGCGCGGATCCGGGCGGCGGAGACCAAGGCGCGCCTGGAGGACATCTACCTGCCGTTCAAGCCGAAGCGACGCACCAAGGCGCAGATCGCGCGAGAGGCCGGGCTGGAGCCGCTGGCCGACGGGCTGCTCGGCGACCCGGCCGTGGAGCCCCTCGCCGCAGCGGCGGCCTTCGTGGACGCCGACAAGGGCGTGGCCGATCCGCAGGCCGCCCTCGACGGAGCCCGCGCGATCCTCACCGAGCGGTTCTCCGAGGACGCCGACCTGATCGGCGAGCTGCGGGAGCGCATGTGGGTGCGCGGGCGGCTGGCCGCCAAGGTGCGGGAGGGCAAGGAGGAGGCGGGAGCCAAGTTCGCCGACTACTTCGACTTCTCCGAGCCGTTCACCGACCTGCCCTCGCACCGGACCCTGGCGATGCTGCGCGGCGAGAAGGAGGAGGTCCTCGACCTGGTCCTGGAGCCCGAGGAGCCCTCCGAGCAGCCCGGGCCGTCCTCGTACGAGGGAATCGTGGCGCACCGCTTCGGGATCTTCGACCGTGGCCGTCCGGGCGACAAGTGGCTGCAGGACACGGTCCGCTGGGCCTGGCGCACCCGCCTCCTCGTGCACCTCGGCATCGACATGCGGCTGCGGCTGCGCACGGCCGCCGAGGACGAGGCCGTGAACGTCTTCGCGGCGAACCTCCGCGACCTGCTGCTCGCCGCACCGGCCGGCACGCGCGCGACGCTCGGGCTGGACCCCGGTTTCCGTACGGGCGTGAAGGTGGCCGTGGTCGACGCGACCGGCAAGGTGGTGGCGACCGACGTCATCTACCCCCATGTCCCGGCGAACAAGTGGGACGAGGCGATCGCCAAGCTGGCCCGCCTGGCGAAGGAGCACGCGGTCGAGCTGATCGCGATCGGCAACGGCACGGCGTCCCGGGAGACCGACAAGCTCGCCGGTGAACTGATCACCAAGCACCCGGAGTTGAACCTCACCAAGGTGATGGTGTCCGAGGCGGGCGCGTCCGTGTACTCGGCCTCCGCCTTCGCCTCGCAGGAGCTGCCCGACATGGACGTGTCGCTGCGCGGCGCCGTGTCCATCGCGCGGCGGCTCCAGGACCCCCTCGCGGAGCTGGTGAAGATCGACCCGAAGTCGATCGGTGTCGGCCAGTACCAGCACGACCTGTCGGAGGTGAAGCTGTCGCGTTCGCTGGACGCGGTGGTGGAGGACTGTGTGAACGGCGTCGGTGTCGACGTCAACACGGCGTCCGCCCCCCTGCTCGCCCGCGTCTCCGGCATCACCTCCGGCCTCGCCGAGAACATCGTGGCGCACCGCGACAGCAACGGCCCCTTCAAGTCGCGCACCCAGCTGAAGGGCGTGGCACGGCTCGGCCCGAAGGCGTACGAGCAGTGCGCGGGATTCCTCCGCATCCGCGGGGGCGACGACCCGCTGGACGCCTCCAGCGTCCACCCCGAGGCGTATCCGGTGGTGCGGCGCATGGTGAAGACGGCCGGGCAGCAGGTCGCCTCGCTGGTCGGGAACACCGGTGTGCTGCGCTCGCTGAAGCCGCAGGACTTCGTGGACGAGACGTTCGGTCTGCCGACCGTGACGGACATCCTGAAGGAGCTGGAGAAGCCCGGGCGCGACCCGCGGCCCGCGTTCAAGACGGCCACCTTCAAGGAGGGCGTCGAGAAGATCTCCGACCTGACCTCCGGGATGGTCCTGGAGGGCGTGGTCACCAACGTGGCGGCCTTCGGGGCGTTCGTCGACGTGGGTGTCCACCAGGACGGGCTGGTGCACGTCTCCGCGATGTCGAAGACGTTCGTCAAGGACCCGCGGGACGTGGTGAAGCCGGGCGACATCGTCAAGGTGAAGGTGCTCGACATCGACATCCCGCGCAAGCGGATCTCGCTGACGCTGCGGCTGGACGACGAGGCGGCGCCGCAGGAGCGGCAGCAGGGCCAGGGCGGCGGCGAGCGCCGGCAGCGGGGCGGGCGTCCGCCCCAGCAGCGACAGAACCGGAGTGGCGGCGGTGCCGGCGGGGTTGGCGGTGCCGGAGGCGGCTCGCGTCAGGCCGCGCCGCCCGCCAACAGCGCGATGGCCGACGCCCTGCGCAAGGCCGGACTCGTCGACCCGAAGAAGGGCAGGCGCTGACGACGGGCAGGCGCTGAGGTGCGCGGCCCGGATTCCCGGTGAGCCACGGGAGGCCGGGCCGCTTCGTCCGTAGGGTGATGGCATGTCGACGTCGCGTGTCATCACCTGGGAAGTGTCGAAGAGCAAGGGGTTCGAGACCGCTTGGATCGAGCTTCGCGGCGACGCCCTGAGAGCGCGCGGGCGCGCGGTCGGGACGGCTCCGGAGCCGTACTGGATCTCGTACGCACTCGACACGTCCGACGGCTTCGTCACCCGCCGGCTGCTGGTGGAGGCCGCCACCGCGCACGGCACCCGCGTCCTGGACCTGCGCCACGACGGCGAGGGCCACTGGACCATGAACGGCGAGCGGATCCCCCAGGTCGACGGGGCCCTCGACTGCGACCTCGGGCTGTGTCCCCTCACCAACACCATGCCGGTGCTGCGGCACGGACTGCAGCGGGAACCCGGAGAGCGGGAGTTCCTGATGGCGTGGGTGTCGGTCCCCGGTCTGGACGTGAAGCCGTCCCGGCAGACCTACACCCACCTCCGCCCAGGACTGTTGCGCTTCGCCTCCGGCGACTTCCGCAGCGACCTGGAGTTCGACGAGGACGGCTGCGTGGTCGACTACCCGGGCCTGGCGCGCCGTCTCAGCTCGCCCTAGCGCTCCGTCACCTTTCCGTCCGCCACCTCCAGGCGGCGGGTCACCTGGACCGCGTCCAGCATGCGGCGGTCGTGGGTCACCAGGAGCAGCGTGCCCTCGTACGCGTCCAGGGCCGACTCGAGTTGTTCGATGGCCGGCAGGTCCAGGTGGTTGGTCGGCTCGTCGAGGACCAGGAGGTTCACGCCCCGGCCCTGGAGCAGGGCCAGCGCGGCCCTGGTGCGCTCGCCCGGGGAGAGGGTCGCCGCCGGGCGTGTGACGTGGTTCGCCTTGAGGCCGAACTTGGCCAGCAGCGTGCGGACTTCGGCGGGCTCAGTGTCCGGGACGGCCGCGCTGAAGGCGTCCATGAGGGACTCCGTGCCGTGGAAGAGCTTGCGGGCCTGGTCGACCTCGCCGACCAGGACGCCGGAGCCGACGGAAGCCGCACCCGCGTCCAGCGGGACCCGCCCCAGCAGGGCGCCGAGCAGCGTCGACTTGCCCGCGCCGTTGGCTCCCGTCACCGCCACCCGGTCCGCCCAGTCGATCTGGAGGGACACCGGGCCGAGCGTGAAGCCGTCGCGTCGCACCTCGGCGTCGCGGAGGGTCGCGACGACCGCGCCCGAGCGGGGGGCCGACGCGATCTCCATGCGCAGCTCCCACTCCTTGCGTGGCTCCTCGACGACGTCGAGGCGTTCGATCATGCGCTGGGTCTGGCGGGCCTTGGCGGCCTGCTTCTCGCTGGCCTCGCTGCGGAACTTGCGGCCGATCTTGTCGTTGTCGTTGCCCGTCTTGCGGCGCGCGTTCTTCACGCCCTTGTCCATCCAGGACCGCTGGACCTGGGCGCGGTCCTGGAGGGCCGCCTTCTTGTCGGCGTACTCCTCGAAGTCGTCGCGGGCGTGCCGGCGGGCCACCTCGCGCTCCTCCAGGTAGGCCTCGTAGCCGCCGCCGTAGAGGGTGATCTGCTGCTGGACCAGGTCGAGTTCGAGGACCTTGGTGACGGTGCGGGTGAGGAACTCGCGGTCATGGCTGACGACGACCGTGCCGGCGCGCAGACCGCTCACGAAGCGTTCCAGGCGCTCCAGGCCGTCCAGGTCGAGGTCGTTCGTCGGCTCGTCGAGGAGGAAGACGTCGTAGCGGGACAGCAGGAGGGAGGCGAGGCCGGCTCGTGCCGCCTGGCCGCCCGACAGTGACGTCATGGGCTGGTCCAGGTCGACGGCCAGGCCGAGCGAGTCGGCGACCTCTTCCGCCCGCTCGTCGAGGTCGGCGCCGCCGAGGTCCAGCCAGCGCTCCAGGCTGGTCGCGTAGGCGTCGTCGGCGCCCGGCGCCCCGTCGACCAGGCCCTGGGTCGCCTCGTCCATCGTCCGCTGAGCCTCGGCGACGCCGGTGCGGCGGGCGAGGAAGTCCCGGACGGTCTCGCCGGGGCGTCGCTCCGGCTCCTGCGGCAGGTGGCCGACGGCGGCCGTCGGCGGGGACAGCCGCAGCTCTCCCTCTTCCGGCGCGTCGAGGCCGGCGAGCATCCTGAGCAGCGTGGACTTGCCCGCGCCGTTGGCTCCGACCAGCCCGATGACGTCGCCGGGCGCGACGACGAGGTCGAGCCCGGCGAACAGGGAGCGGTCGCCGTGGCCGGCGGCGAGGTTCTTGGCGACGAGGGTGGCAGTCATCAGACCGCCGATGATAGTGGCCCGTCTCGGCGGCCCGCTTCCCGGTTTCCTCTCAGTGCGCCATCGCCTCCACCAGCACACTCCCCGAGGTCCGCGCCACCACGAAGGACTCCCCCCGGACCGCTCTGGCGTCCAGGGCGAGGCGGTGGCTGCCGGGTTCGAGGACTCCGTCGAAGAGTTCGTGGGTGTGGGTGCGGTACAGCCGGTCGAGGCGGTACGCGGTGAGACGGACCCGGCACGCAGAGGTGACCTCGAGGCCCGCCTCGCCGTCGGCGGCGACCAGGCGGGTCAGACGGCGCCGTTCCGCGGGACTGCGGTCCAGGGCGTGCTCGATCTGGGCGACGAGGAGGGGGACGATCGGGGCGAGGCCGTCGACGTAGGCCACCTCGACACCGGCCCGATCGAAGGACTGACGCACCGCGGCACGCTCCTCCTCGCCGATCGCACGGCCGAAGACGACGGCGCCGTAGGCACGCAGCTCCTCGGCGGGGGCGTGGTGCGCGTCACGGGTGATGTCGGCGCCGATGCCGATGGTGCGCAGGGCGGCGGCGAGTTTGGCGAGGAGGGCGACGCGGGCGCCGATGAGCAGGACGCGGCGGCGGCGGATGTCGGCGGAGGTGTTCAGGAGGGAGGTCAGCGCCGTACGGTACTCGGCGCCCGCGAAGCGGAACGGGCCGATGCCGTGGTAGCCGTTGAGCTCCAGGTCGGCGTGTTCGTCCGTCTGCCAGGCGAAGTCCCGCCAGACGAAGTCGTCGCCGTCCCGGTCGATCACGGCGGTGACGGCCCCGCAGGCCAGGTCCTCGCACTCGGGGCAGCCGTAGACGACGTAGCGGCCGCCGGGCAGCGGCGCGTCCGCCTCCAGGAGCAGGCTGCGGACCTGGGCGGTGAAGATCGCGGGTGGGACGTCGGAGGCGAGTGGGGAGACGGCGTCGAGGTCGGAGAGCTGGAAGAGCAGCGGGCGTCCGTCGACGATGAAGTCCACGAAGTCCCGGTGGATTTGGTAGTCACCGTTGGCGAGGACTCCACCGGCACGCATCGCCGGTGCCAGGCCGAAGGTCGCGTACTCGGCAGACATGCTGTGAGTATCCCCAGACTGGGCCCGATGTGAGCACGGCATGACATATTCCGCTAACGTCCCCGCGTGACGAGCGAACTGAAGGACGACGTCGTCGTGGTCGGCGGCGGCGTCATCGGGCTGACGACGGCCCTCGTGCTGGCCGAGCGCGGCCGCCGGGTGCGGGTGTGGACCCGGGACCCGGTCGAGCGGACCACCTCGGCGGTTGCCGGAGCGCTGTGGTGGCCGTACGCGATCGAGCCGGTCGAGTCCGCGCGCACCTGGGCGCTGCGCTCGCTGGACGTCTACGAGCGGCTGGCGGCCTCTCCCGAGGTGACCGGCGTGCGGATGGTCGAAGGGGTACAGGGGGAGGCGGACCTGGACCGGGCCGTGGCGTGGGCGGGCGCGCGGCTGCCGGGGCTGCGGGCGGCGACGGCCGAGGAGTACACCGGGGCGGGGATGTGGGCGCGACTGCCGCTCGTCGACATGTCGACTCATCTGCCGTGGCTGCGGGAGCGGTTCCACGTGGCGGGCGGGGTGATCGAGACGCGTACGGTGTCGGACCTGGCCGGGGTCGGGGCGCCGGTCGTGGTCAACTGCACGGGGCTCGGCGCCCGGGAGCTGGTGCCGGACGCGTCCGTGCGTCCCGTGCGCGGACAGCTGGTCATCGTGGAGAACCCCGGCATCCGCACCTGGCTGGTCTCCACGGACGCCGCCGGTGAGACCGCCTACTTCTTCCCGCAGCCGGGCCGGCTCGTGCTGGGCGGCACCGCGGACGAGGACCAGTGGTCTCTCGAGCCCGATCCCGCGGTGGCGGAGGCGATCGTACGACGGTGTGCGGCGCTGCGGCCCGAGATCGCCGGGGCGCGGGTGCTGGAGCACCGGGTGGGGCTCAGGCCGGCCCGGGGCGCGGTCCGGCTGGAGCGTGAACTCCTGTCCGACGGGCGGGTGTTGGTGCACAACTACGGTCACGGCGGTGCGGGGGTGACAGTGGCCTGGGGCTGCGCGGAGGAGGCGGCCGCACTGGCCGCCCCCTCCTGACGCGGGCTCAGCGGCCGGTGCCCGGCTCACCGGCCGTGAGGCGGTACGGGGCGCGCTCGTCGAGGAGCAGTGGGACGAGGGCGCGCGGGGACGGGCTGAGCGGGACGCAGGTGCCGGTGCGGGGCGGGGTTTCGGTGGCCTCGGCCGGGGTCGCCACGAGGGAGGGGGCCGGGGCCGCCGTCACGAGGGGCGGGGTGCGGATCACCGGCCTCCCCGCGGGACGCGCTGGGCGGTGCGCGGTGCCTGGACCCCGTCGAGGGCCGGGGCGTCGGGGGCGGCGGACACTGAGCCCGCGGTGGCCCGCGCGAACGCGGCCGCGCCACCGACCAGCGGCACCCGAGCCGTCGTACGGGCCAGGTCGACCGTCAGGGTCGGGGTGCTGGACGGCGGGTCGATGAGGTCCTTGTCCGTGCCCGCGACGATCAGCGCGAGGCGGTGGCCGGCCGGGACGACGTGGTCGGTGACGCCGAGGTCGAGGGTGAGGGTGTACGCCTTGCCCGGGGTCAGCGGGACGCCCGTGCCGGAGGCGTGGTTGCCGAGGTCGGCCCAGCCGCGGCTGACGACCGTGTAGTCGACGTCGGTGGTCTTGGCGCGCGTCTGCTGGAAGCAGGCGCTGTCGCCCGTGGTGCTCACGCCCCAGCAGGTGCGGTCGGTGAGCGTGCTGATGCCCTCGCCGCTCGCCGCGTAGTCGCGGATCGTGTCGGGTCCGAGGTCGACCAGGACGGCGGACAGGTGGGCCGTCGAGGTGGTCGGGGTCGCGGTGACGGTGACCTTGGAGGAGCCGGACACGCGCAGGTCGCGGGTGAGCGGGCCGGTAACGAAGCCCGCCTTGTCGGGCGTGGCCGTGTCGATCCGCGCCGCCCAGTCGGTCTCGCTCCGCCGCGGGTCGTCGGTGAAGGTCTCGGTGCCGCTGCCCTTGCGCAGACCGAGCGTGCCGACGCCCTCCTGGCTGCCCTCGGCGGGGCGCAGGGTCGCGGTGGCGGTGCCGCGCGGCGGCCATGCCTTGGAGGTGACCCACTGGTCGGGGTGGCGTTCGATGTCGGCCATGGGCTCGCGGTCGATGCCGTTGTCGTAGCCGAGGAGTTCGTGGTCGAACCAGCGGTGCAGGGTGTCGACCCAGGTGGCGCGGCGGAAGTCGAAGGGGTCGACGTGGCCGGTCTGGGAGAGCCAGATCTTGCGCTCGACGCCGTTCTTCGCGAGCGCGTCCCACCACGGACCGACGTGCTGCATACGGACGTTGAGGTCCTGCATGCCGTGAACCAGGAAGACGCTCGCCTTCACCTTCGAGGCGGTTTTGACGTAGTCCCGCTCGCTCCACAGCCGGGTCCAGTCGCCGGTACGCGGGGCTCCGTCGACGAGTTTGTGCTGGACGGCGGCGCACTTGGCGCGGGCGTCGGGGCTGTCGACGTAGTCGGACAGCCAGTCGGGGCCCGAGTCGTACAGCGGGGCGCCCTTGGAGAAGTAGTAGTCGTACCAGGTGGAGATGGCGCTGATCGGGACGATGGTCTTGAGACCCTTGACGCCGGTGGCGGCCACGCCGTTGGCGATGGTGCCGTCCCAGCTCTTGCCGATCATGCCGGTCCTGCCGTTGGTCCAGCCGGCCTTGGCGGTGGTGGTGCCGGTGCGGCTGGTGTAGGCCCTGGCGCGGCCGTTCAGCCAGTCGACGACGGCCTTCGCGGACTGGATGTCGGAGCGTCCCCCGACGTCCACACAGCCGTCGGAGCGGTTGGTTCCGGCGAGGTCGACGCCGACGAAGGCGTAGCCGCGGGGCACGAAGTAGTTGTCGTAGAACAGCGGCATCTGGACGACGTTGCCGGCGGCGTCGTACGTCTTCAGCTGGCTCTCGTTGCCCCGCCCGCAGCAGGAGTAGTACGGGCTGGCGTCCATGATCACGGGTATCTTCCGGCCCTGCTGAGCGGGTTCGCGCGGCCGGACGATGTCGACGGCGACGCGGTCCGTCTTCCCGTCGCTGTCGCCGTCGAGTCCGGTGTCCACCCAGACGGCCTCGCGGACGGCGTTCTCGTACGAGTAGACCGGTCTGCTCTCCTGTGGGGCGGCGTGGGCGGCCATCGGGGTGACGAGGCCTGCCACCAGGGTGGCGACGGCGGCCGTGGCGAGCGGTCTCCAGGTCGTGAAGCGCATGCGTATCGGCATGCGCGGACGGTACATCGGTCAACTCCCGTGCAGAAGAGGGCAACCGGACGCGTAAGAGGCTCACGGGGCCTGCCTCAGCGGTGGGTTCATGACGGCCGAATGGCATTCGTGTGACAGCGGTGACCGTGGACAGACCCGGGCCCACAGAGGATCAATAGGCTTTGAACGGACCTCGTGCCCCTACGACTTGGAGATTCAGTGCACCGCAGAATCATCGCGCCGGGCGCACTCGCGGCGGCCACCGTGTTGCTGGCGATCCCGGCATCGGCCGCGAGCCTCACCCCTGGTGCGCCGGGCATCGGCGACCCCTACTACCCGGACTACGGCAACGGCGGATACGACGTCTCGCACTACGACCTGCGGCTGAAGTACCAGCCGTCTACCGACGAGCTGGAGGGCACGGCGACCCTGCTGGTCCGCACCACGCAGGACCTGTCGCGGTTCAATCTGGACTTTCTGCTGGACGTGAGCGAGGTGCGGGTGGGCGGCGCGAAAGCGTCGTTCACGACCTCCGGCGAGCACGAGCTGCAGATCACGCCGAAGACCCCGCTCGCGAAGGGCACCGACGTCACCGTCGTGGTGCGCTACAGCGGTGTGCCCTCGTCGAAGCAGGCGTACGGCTTCACCAGCTGGCACCGCACCCCGGACGGCGGAGTCGGAGCCAACGAGCCCGAGGCGGCCTGGTGGTGGTTCCCCAGTAACGACCACCCGCTCGACAAGGCCACCTACGACGTGTCCGTGCAGGTGCCGGACGGCACCCAGGCCATATCCAACGGCACGCTCCAGTCGACGAGTTCACGCGCCGGCTGGACCCGCTACAACTGGCGCTCCAACAAGCCGCAGGCCACCTATCTCGCGACGCTGGCGGTCGGCAGGTTCGACATCACGACCGGCACCACCGAGAGCGGCATCCCGGTCGTCAACGCCTACAGCAAGGATCTCGGCGACAACTACGGCGCGGCGCGGGCCAGCGTCGAGCGGACCGGTGAGATCGCGGACTGGCTGACCGGCTACTTCGGGCCGTATCCGTTCAACGCGCTCGGCGGGTACGTGCCGAACACCACCACCGGGTACGCGCTGGAGACACAGACCCGGCCCTTCTACAGCCCGCGCCAGTTCGCGGGCGGCTCGAACACCTCCGTGGTCGTGCACGAACTGGCCCACCAGTGGTACGGCGACCTCGTGTCCGTCGCCGGCTGGAAGGACATCTGGGTCAACGAGGGCTTCGCGCGGTACGCCCAGTGGCTGTGGTCCGAGCACGAGGGCGAGGGGACGGCGCAGGAACTCGCCGACCACGTGTACGCCTCGCATCCGGCCGACGACCCGTTCTGGACGGTGAAGCCCGGGGATCCGGGGCCGGAGAACCAGTTCCACCCTGCCGTCTACGACCGGGGTGCGCTGGCCCTGCAGGCGTTGCGCAACGAGATCGGCGACGAGGCGTTCTTCACCGTCCTGAAGGGCTGGCCGCAGAAGTACGCCTACGGCAACGCGTCGGTCGCCGACTTCCGGAAGTACGCCGAGCAGGTGTCCGGGAAGCCGCTGGGCGCGCTGTTCGACACCTGGCTGTTCCAGCCGGTGAAGCCGGCGGCGCCCGCGGCACGGGACGCCTCCCCGGCCCGGACCGCGGCGGCTTCCGTGCAGCCGAAGTCGTGGAAGAAGATCGCGGCGACGAACGGCGTGCACGAGGACGGGCACGGGCACGAGCGCGGGCACGAGCTCGAGCACGGTCGCTGAGGAGCCCCGTTCTGCCCGGCGGTCTACGGTTGGCACATGCGCCGGACGCGTGCGCCGGCCGGCGCCGCGGGCGGAGGTGCCGGACGTGCGGGACGGACGGGACATGCGGGACCGACGGGACTTGCCGGACGTGGCGATCATCGAGGCACCGTCCGTGCTGGGGCTGCGGCCGACCGGGGTCGAGGAGCTGCCGCAGGCGCTGCTCGGGGCCGGGCTGGCCGAGGGGCTGGGGGCGGTGCGGTCGGGCCGGGTCGCGCCGCCCGCGTACGACCCGCGACGCGACCCCGGCACCGGGGTCCTCAACCCGGACGGCATCGCGGCGTACTCCGTCGCGCTGGCCGGGGCGGTGGGCGGTGTCCTCGATGACGGACGGTTCCCGGTGGTCCTGGGCGGGGACTGCAGTGTCCTGCTCGGCTGTCTGCTCGCTCTGCGCCGCCGGGGTCGGCACGGGCTGCTCTTCCTCGACGGCCACACCGACTTCTACCAGCCCGCGGCGGAACCGACCGGCGAGGTGGCGTCCATGGAGCTCGCCCTGGCCACCGGCCGCGGGCCGGCCGTCCTGGCCGACCTGGAAGGCCGGGGGCCGCTGGTGCGGGACGAGGACGTGGTCGCCTTCGGCTTCCGCGACGAGGAGGAGTCCTCGGCGGCCGGGACGCAGCCGCTGCCGACGGGGCTGCGGGCGATGGACCTGGACGAGGTGCGTGCCCTCGGTGCGGGCTGGTCGGCGGGCAGCGCGGTCGGCCTGCTGGCGGGCGGCTCGGGCGGTACCGACGGCTACTGGATCCACCTCGACGCCGACGTGCTGAACGACACGATCATGCCCTCGGTCGATTACCGGCTGCCCGGTGGGCTCGACTGGCACGAGCTGGAGACCGTGCTGCGGACCGCGCTGTCCGGCCCCGGAGCCGTCGGCTTCGACGTCACGATCTTCAATCCCCGGCTGGATCCGGACGGGAGCGTCGCGGCGCGCCTGACCGAGTGTCTGGTGCAGGCATTTAGGGCCTGACGTCCGCGTGGCCTCGGTCCCCGTGGTCGTACACGGTCACGGGGACGCCTCGCTTCGCCGTAGGCCCACCGGTCGGTGGGCGCGTCGGTGTGGGCGCCCACGGGCCGTGCGTGGCTGGGCGCGCAGTTCCCCGCGCCCTTTCAGGGCGCTTCCCAGCCGTACGACAGGCGCCCGACACGACGCGACCACAGAGGCCGCCACCGACAGTGGCCCCTCGTTATTCGTCATTCGGTGAACCCCGCCAGCTCCTGGTCCGCCGTCCTCTCGACCCTGCGGCGGATGCCGAACCAGCCGCCGACCAGCAGGACGGCGATCACGGGGATGAGCAGCAGCGTCCTGCGGCCGACCTCGGGGTCGTTCCACATCATGGCGAGGCAGGCCAGCAGGAAGGCGATCGTGGTGATCTCCGTGACCGGGCTGCCGGGGAGACGGAAGGAGGGGCGGGCCAGCAGCCCTGCCCGGGCTCGGCGGACGAAGACGAGATGGCAGACCATGATGATCACCCAGGTGCTGATGACGCCGAGGGAGGCGACGTTCAGCACGATCTCGAAGGCCTGGCTCGGCATGAGGTAGTTGAGGCCGACGCCCAGGACGCAGACCGCACAGGTCAGCAGGATGCCGCCGTAGGGAACCTGGCTGCGGTTCATGCGGGCGGTGAACCTGGGGGCCGAACCCGCCATCGCCATGGAGCGCAGGATGCGGCCCGTGGAGTACAGGCCGGAGTTGAGGGACGACATGGCGGCCGTCAGGACCACCAGGTTCATCACGTCGCCCGCCGCCGGGACGCCGATCTTCGAGAGCACCGTGACGAAGGGGCTCTCGTCGGCCGTGTACACCGAACCGGGCAGGAGGAGGGCGAGCAGGACGACGGAGCCGACGTAGAACAGGCCGACGCGCCACATGATCGAGTTCACCGCGCGCGGGACGACCTTCTCCGGCTCGGCGGTCTCGCCCGCGGCCACGCCGACCAACTCCAGGGCGGCGTACGCGAAGATCACGCCCTGCATGACGAGGACGACCGGCATCACGCCGTGCGGGAGGACGCCGCCGTTGTCGGTGATCACGCTCGTGCCGGGGGTGCGGCCGCCCACCTCGTGCCGGGTGGCCAGCAGGAAGATGCCGATCAGCATGAAGCCGACGAGGGTGGCGACCTTGATGATCGCGAACCAGAACTCCATCTCGCCGAAGTACTTCACCGAGATCAGGTTCACCGCCAGGACCACCGTGAGGGCGATCAGGGCCAGCGTCCACTGCGGGATGTCGGTGAACAGGCTCCAGTAGTGCGTGTAGAGGGCGATCGCGGTGATGTCGGCGATGCCGGTCGTCGACCAGTTCAGGAAGTACATCCAGCCGGCGACATAGGCACCCTTCTCGCCGAGGAACTCGCGCGCGTACGACACGAAGGAGCCCGACGACGGGCGGTACAGGACCAGCTCGCCGAGCGCCCTCACGACGAAGAAGGCGAAGACGCCGCAGACGAGGTAGGCGAGCGCGAGCGCGGGGCCCGCGTCGCGCAGGCGGCCGCCCGCGCCCAGAAAGAGTCCGGTGCCGATCGCGCCGCCGATGGCGATCATGTTGACGTGGCGGGCCTTGAGGTCCTTGCTGTAGCCGGCGTCGCCCGCGTCGGCGGGCGTCGAGGCCGCCCCGGTGCGGGAGCCGGTCTGTGCCGATTCCACGGCGTCCTTGCTCACGGGTGGTTCCACTCCCTGGTGCGCCCCGGCGGATCTCGCTCGGGTGTTCCGGACGTGACTCGGCCCGTGCCCTCTCTGGTGCCGCCAGGCACAAACCGAGGGGTCGCCTTCCCCGGGGAACCACCTCACACGCGGTGGCACGCGTCACAGCCGAGCACGTCTCCGGTGGTGGCCGTCTCCTGATCGCGACGATGCCCGAGAGGTTTCACACCATTGGTGAGACAGCGATACTGCTGCACATGACGACCGACACACCCGATGCCGGAGAGCATGCCGGCGAGCCGACCCTCACCGTCGACGAGCTCGCCGCGCGGGCGGGGGTCACGGTCCGCACGGTCCGCTTCTACGGCACCAAGGGACTGCTGCCCCCGCCGGCGATCGGTGCGCGGCGGGTCGGACACTACGGCCGGGAGCACCTCGCGCGGCTCGCACTCATCGAGGAGTTGCAGCAGCAGGGCATGACGCTTGCGGCCATCGAGCGCTATCTGCGGCAGCTGCCGCCGGACCTGAGCGCGCACGAGCTCGCCATCCACCGGGCCGTGGTGACCTCCTGGGCGCCGGACACGGTGGAGACCGTCTCCCGGGAGGAGCTTCGGCGGCGGGCGGGGCGGGAGCTGACCGACGGGGACGTGGATCGGCTCGCCGCGATGGGCGTGGTCCGGGCGGACGGCGGCTCGTACCAGGTCGACCTGGGTCTGCTGCGGCTCGGCGTCCAGCTGCTCGACGTGCCGCTGTCGCAGGAGGCGATCCTCGCGTCGCGGAAGGTCCTCGTGGAGCACTCGCGGGCGGCGGCCCACGAACTGGCGGAGCTCTTCCGCGGGGAGGTGGCGGAGCGCGACGCGCGGGATGTGAAGTCGCTGTCCGCGCATATGCAGCCGCTGGTGGTGCAGGCGCTGTTGACCACGTTCCAGCGGTCGCTGAAGGAAGAGCTGCGGGAGTGGCTCACGCGCTGACCGGCCGCCGCCCGCCGGCTCTTCTCGCCCCCGCCGCCCCTTCCCGTTCCCGTCCTTCTGGGGCTCCGCCCCAGACCCCGCTCCTCAAACGCCGGAGGGGCTGGATTTCAGCCCGTCCGGCGTTTGAGGACGAGGCCCTTCGGGCCGAAAGCGGGGGTCTGGGGGCGCAGCCCCCAGGGACGGGACGGGAAGGGGCGGCGGGGGCGAAACTCCCTGGAGGGGCAGGGATCACCCGTCCCCGAACCGCTGTCCCTTCTCCGCCTTCCGCACCAGCAGCGCGGGCGGCGCGAACCGCTCCCCGTAGCGTTCGGCCAGCTCACGCGCGCGTGCGACGAAGCCGGGCAGCCCGCCCTCGTAGCCGTTGATGTACTGCAGGACGCCCCCCGTCCACCCCGGGAAGCCGATGCCGAAGATCGAGCCGATGTTGGCGTCGGCGACGGACGTCAGGACGCCCTCCTCCAGGAGCTTGACGGTGTCGAGCGCCTCCGCGAAGAGCATGCGCTCCTGCATGTCCCGGAAGGGGATCCGCGCGCCGTCACGCGTGAAGTGCTCCCGCAGCCCGGGCCACAGGCCGGCCCGCCCGCCGTCCTCGCCGTATTCGTAGAAGCCCGCTCCCCCACTGCGGCCGGTACGGCCGAACTCGTCGACCATGCGGTCGATGACGGCCTCGGCGGGGTGGGCCGTCCAGGTGCCGCCCGACTCCTCCACCGCCCGCTTCGTCTCGGCCCGGATCTTGCGCGGGAGGGTGAGCGTCAGCTCGTCGACCAGGGACAGCACCTTGGCCGGGTAGCCGGCCTGGGCCGCCGCCTGTTCGACCGACGCGGGCTCGATGCCCTCGCCGACCATGGCCACGCCCTCGTTGATGAAGTGCCCGATGACACGTGAGGTGAAGAAGCCGCGCGAGTCGTTGACGACGATCGGGGTCTTCTTGATCTGCCGGACGAGGTCGAACGCGCGGGCCAGGGCCTCGTCGCCGGTGCGCTCACCCTTGATGATCTCGACGAGCGGCATCTTGTCGACGGGCGAGAAGAAGTGCAGCCCGACGAAGTCGGCCTGGCGCTCGACGCCTTCGGCGAGGGCGGTGATGGGGAGGGTGGAGGTGTTGGAGCACAGCAGCGCGTCCGGCTCCACGATGTGCTGGATCTCCTGGAACACCTTGTGCTTGAGCGAGGTGTCCTCGAAGACGGCCTCGATGACGGCGTCGCAGCCCGCCAGGTCGGTGGGGTCGGCGGTGGGCGTGATGCGGGCGAGCAGCGCATCCGCCTTGTCCTGGGTGGTACGGCCCCGGGAGACGGCCTTGGCGCACAGCTTCTCGGAGTAGCCCTTGCCCTTGAGGGCCGCTTCGGCAGACACGTCCTTGAGGACGACGTCGATGCCCGCGCGGGCGCACGAGTAGGCGATGCCCGCGCCCATCATCCCGGCGCCGAGGACGGCGACCTTGCGGACCGGGCGCGGTTCGACGCCCTTGGGCCGGTTGGCGCCGGAGTTGACGGCCTGGAGGTCGAAGAAGAACGCCTGGATCATGTTCTTCGAGGTCTGCCCGGCGGCCAGTTCCACGAAGTATCGGGCCTCGATGACCTGGGCGGTCTCGAAGTCGACCTGGGAGCCCTCGACGGCGGCCGCGAGGATGTTGCGCGGGGCCGGGTAGGGCGCGCCGGCCGTCTGCTTGCGCAGGGTGGCGGGGAAGGCGGGGAGGTTCGCCGCGAACTTGGGGTTGGCGGGGGTACCTCCGGGGATGCGGTAGCCCGGCCTGTCCCAGGGCTGCTGCGAGGCGGGGTTGGCCTCGATGAAGGCGCGGGCCTTGGCGAGCAGTTCCTCCTGGGTGTCGGCCACGTCGTCGACGAGACCGTTGTCCAGGGCGCGCCGCGGGCTGTACTGGGTGCCCTGGAGGAGGACCTTCAGCAGCGCGTCGGCGATGCCGAGCAGGCGTACGGTGCGGACGACGCCGCCGCCTCCGGGGAGCAGGCCGAGGGTGACCTCGGGGCAGCCGATCTTCGAGCCGGGCGCGTCGAGCGCGATGCGGTGGTGGCAGGCCAGGGCGATCTCGTAGCCGCCGCCGAGGGCCGCGCCGTTCATCGCGGCGACGACCGGCTTGCCGAGGGTCTCGATGCGGCGCAGGTTCCGCTTGATGGCCATGCCGCCGTCGAAGAGTTCCTGCGCGGTCTCGGGGGTGACGCGGATGAGGTCGCGCAGGTCGCCGCCGGCGAAGAAGGTCTTCTTGGCGGAGGTGACGATGATGCCGCGGATGGTGTCCTGCTCGGCCTCCAGGCGGTCGGTGATCACCGCGAGGGAGTCGCGGAACGCCTTGTTCATGGTGTTCGCCGACTGGTCCGGGTCGTCGAAGACGAGGGTGACGACGCCGGTGCGGTCCTGTTCCCAGCGGATGGTGGTGCTCTGTGTCATGACAGGGTCTCCGTAGAGGTCTTGGGTCCGGGTTCCGCCGGGGAGTCAGATGCGTTCGACGATCGTGGCGATGCCCATGCCGCCGCCGACGCACAGCGTGGCGAGGCCGTAGCGCTTGTCCTGGCGCTCCAGTTCGTCGAGGAGCGAGCCGAGGATCATGGCGCCGGTGGCGCCGAGCGGGTGGCCGAGCGCGATCGCGCCGCCGTTGACGTTGACCTTGTCGAGGGACAGACCCATGTCCTTCACGAAGCGCAGGACGACGGCCGCGAAGGCCTCGTTGATCTCGACGAGGTCGATGTCGTCGATGGTCAGCCCGGCCTTGGCGAGGGCCTTGCGGGTGGCGGGGGCGGGGCCGGTGAGCATGATGGTGGGCTCGGAGCCGGAGACGGCGGCGGAGACGATCCGCGCGCGGGGGGTGAGCCCGTAGCGCTCGCCGACCTCCTTGGAGCCGATCGCGACGAGGGAGGCGCCGTCCACGATGCCGGAGGAGTTGCCCGCGTGGTGGACGTGGTCGATCTTCTCCACCCAGTGGTACTTCTGCAGGGCCACGGCGTCGAAGCCGCCGAGGTCGCCGATGTCGGCGAAGGACGGCTTCAGCTTGCCGAGGGAGTCGGCGGTCGTCCCCGGGCGCAGGTGCTCGTCGTGGTCGAGGACGACCAGGCCGCCGCGGTCCCTGACCGGGACGACGGAGCGGTCGAAGCGGCCCTCCTTCCAGGCGGTGGCCGCCCGCTCCTGCGAGAGCGCCGCGTACTCGTCGACGTCCCGGCGGGAGAAGCCCTCGATGGTGGCGATGAGGTCGGCGCCGATGCCCTGCGGCACGAAGTTGACGGCGAGGTTGGTCATCGGGTCGTTGAACCAGGCGCCGCCGTCCGAGGCCATCGGCACCCGGGACATCGATTCGACGCCGCCCGCGAGGACGAGGTCCTCCCAGCCGGAACGCACCTTGGCGGCGGCCATGTTGACGGCCTCCAGGCCCGAGGCACAGAAGCGGTTCTCCTGTACGCCCGCCACGGTGTCCGGCAGTCCGGCGGCGACGGCGGCGATCCGGGCGATGTCGGAGCCCTGGTCGCCGACCGGGCCGACGACGCCGAGCACGATGTCGTCGACCGCCGCCGGGTCGAGGTCCGGGAAGCGGTCGCGGATCTCGTGGATGAGTCCGACGACCAGGTCGATGGGCTTCGTGCCGTGCAGGGCGCCGTTCGCCTTGCCGCGGCCGCGCGGGGTGCGGATCGCGTCGTACACGTACGCTTCGGTGCTCACATCAAGCCTTTCGGGAAGGGTCAGCCCAGCAGGGAACGGCCGATGATCTCCTTCATGATCTCGGTGGTCCCGCCGTAGATGGTCTGGATGCGCCCGTCGGTGAAGGCCCGGGCGACGGGGTGGTCGGTCATGTAGCCGTAGCCGCCGTGGAGTTGCAGGCAGCGGTCGGCGACGCGCTTTTGCAGTTCGGTCGCCCACCACTTGGCCATGGAGGCGTCGACGGCGTCGAGCCGGCCGCCGGCGTGGTCCTCGATGCAGCGGTCGAGGAAGGCGCGGGTGACGGCGCATTCGGTGGCCATCTCGGCTATTTCGAAGCGGATGTGCTGCTTGGTCGCCAGGGGCCGGCCGAAGGCCTCGCGTTCCTTGACGTAGTCCGTGGTGATCTCCAGCAGGTGTTCGGCGGCGGCGATCGCGGCGACGGCGATGCTCAGGCGCTCCTGCGCGAGGTTCGTCATCAGGTGCACGAAGGCGCCGTTGAGCTCGCCGAGGAGGTTCTCCCTGGGCACGCGCACGTCGCGGAAGAACAACTCGGCGGTGTCCTGGGCCTTCTGGCCGATCTTGTCGAGGTTGCGGCCGCGCTCGAATCCCTCCATGCCGCGTTCGACGACGAACAGCGACAGCCCGTGGGCGCCGCCCTCCGGAGTCGTCTTCGCCACGACGATCACCAGGTCGGCGAGGATCCCGTTGGAGATGAACGTCTTGGAGCCGCCCAGCAGCCAGTGCTCGCCCCGGTCCTCGGCATGGGTGCGAATGCCCTGGAGGTCGGAGCCGGCGCCGGGCTCGGTCATGGCGATGGCCGTGATCAGCGTGCCGTCGCAGAAGCCGGGCAGCCAGCGCCGCTTCTGCTCCTCGGTGGCCAGGCCGGTCAGATACGGGCCGATGATGTCGTTGTGCAGGCCGAGGGCGAGCCCGGGGGCGCCCGCGCGGGTGAACTCCTCGGCGAGGACGGCGCTGAAGCGGAAGTCGGCGGTGCCGCCGCCTCCGTACTCCTCGTCCACGGCGAGCCCGAGCAGCCCCTGCTTGCCGGCCGCCCGCCAGGCGTCGCGGGAGACGATGCCGTCCCTCTCCCACTGCTCGTAGTACGGCAGCACCTCCCTGGTCAGGAAGGAGCGCACGGTCTCACGGAACGCGTCGTGCTCGGGGGCGAAGATCTGCCGCTTCATGCGAGGCCCTTCAGGAGATCGGGTACGTCCCAGTCGCGGGCCACGTCCGCCGTGTCGCCGCCGGGCCGGGCGGGGCCGGTGCGGACCCGCGTGGGGGTCCGGGAGAAGCGGGGCGCGGGCGCGGGCTGGGTGATGCCGCCGTGGTCGGTGAAGGTGCCGCGGGCGGCGAGGTGGGGGTGGTGCGGGGCCTCACGCAGGGACAGTACGGGTGCCACACAGGCGTCGGAGCCCTCGAAGACGGCCGTCCACTCGTCACGGGTGCGGGATGCGAAGCGGGCGGCGACCGTCTCGCGCAGCCCGTCCCAGCGGGTCAGGTCCTTGCGGGCGCCGGCGTACCCCTCGATGCCGAGCAGGCTCAGGAACTCCTCGTAGAACTGCGGCTCCAGGGCGCCCACCGCCATGTACTTCCCGTCGGCGGTCTCGTAGGTCCCGTAGTACGGGCAGCCGCCGTCGAGGAGGTTGGCGCCGCGCCGGTCCTGCCAGCCGCCGGCGGCGAGCATGCCGTGGATCATCGCGGAGAGGTGGGCCGTGCCGTCGACGATGGCCGCGTCGACGACCTGTCCGGTGCCGGTCGCGCGGGCGTGGTGCAGGGCGGCGAGGACCCCCACCACGAGGTACAGGGAGCCGCCCGCGTAGTCACCGAGCAGGTTGGCCGGCACGGCGGGAGGCCGGGACGGGTCGCCGATCATGCCGAGGGTGCCGGTGAGCGCGATGTAGGCGACGTCGTGGCCGGCGCGTGGGGCGAGGGGGCCTTCCTGGCCCCAGCCGGTCATCCGGCCGTAGACGAGTTCCGGGTTGCGGGCGTGGCAGTCCTCGGGGCCGACGCCGAGGCGCTCGGCGACCCCCGGTCGGTAGCCCTCGATCAGGACGTCGGCGCGGGCGGCGAGGCCGAGGACGCGGGCGGGTCCGTCGGGTGCCTTCAGGTCGACGATCACCGAGCGCTTGTTGCGGTTGGTGATGTCGGACTCCGGGTCGATGGCGAGTCCGGCGCCGCCGGGCCGGTCCACGCGGACGACGTCGGCGCCCAGGTCGGCGAGGAGCATGGCGGCGAACGGACCCGGGCCGATACCGGCCAGCTCGACCACGCGTACGCCGGAGAGCGGGCCCGGCCCTGGCGTCGTTGCCATTCAGCCCCCAGAGGTATGACACAACCGATGTAACACCAGTGATGCTAGGAACGCCTTCCCACGGGCACAAGACCTGGAGAGCAAGCGCTTAGTCGATTGTGCCCCGCCGGTCGGCTCAGCGACCGTTCAGCTCGGATATCAGCCGCTTCGGCGCGATCGTGCGGTAGCTCTCCTCGACCCAGTCGCACAGCAGTTCGGCGCCGGGGGCACCCGTCCCCTCCAACGGGATGCTCACCCAGCCGGACTTCCCGAGGCCGTACCCGGCCGGCTCGGCGCCGGGGCAGGTCAGCGCGTGGGCGTGGGCGGCCTCGTCCTTGAGCTTCAACGTGACGCCCAGCGGGTGGCTGCCGTCGTCGACGCCGAGGAAGACGAACACCTTCTTGTTGACTTTGGCGACGGTCTCGCCCCAGGGGAACTCCTCCGTGACACCCGGCAACCCGAGGGCGAACTCACGCACTTTCTCCCACTTCTTCAGGGCGTTCTTCGGCACGGCCACCTGCTACCTCCGGCCTCGTCGTCGGGCTCCGCACTCCTCACGCTAGCCTCGGCCACCGACAACGGCGCGTGCGGCGAGACCGAGGGGTGTCATGAGCAGGCTGAACAGGACGGACCGTCCGTACGACATCGTGCTCTTCGGAGCCACCGGCTTCGTGGGGACGCTCACGGCGGAGTATCTGGCCGCGCACGCCCCGGACGGGCTGCGCTGGGCGATCGCCGGCCGCAGCGAGCGCAAGCTGGAGGAACTGCGGGAGCGGCTGCCCGGCGGAACGGACGTCGGCGTGCTGAAGGCCGACGTGTCGGATCCGGCCTCGCTGCGTGAACTCGCCGAGCACGCGCGCGTGGTGGCCACCACGGTGGGCCCCTATGTGACGTACGGCGAGGAGCTCGTCGCCGCCTGCGCGGACACCGGAGCGGACTATCTGGACCTCACCGGCGAGCCGGAGTTCGTGGACCTGATGTACGTCCGCCATGACGCACGCGCGCGTGAGACGGGCGCCCGGCTGGTGCACGCGTGCGGTTTCGACTCGGTGCCGCACGACCTGGGGGCGTACTTCACGGTCCGGCAACTGCCCGAGGGGGTGCCCCTCAGGGTGGACGGCTTCGTGACCGCGAACGCGACCTTCTCGGGCGGCACGTTCGCCTCGGCGCTCAACCAGTTCGCGCGAGGCCGGCAGATGATGGCCGCCGCCCGGGAGCGCGGGCGCCACGAGCCCCGCCTGGTGGGCCGCCGGGCCTCCGCCCCGACCGGCATGCCACGGTTCGCCCCGGAGGTGGGCGCCTGGGCGCTGCCGCTGCCGACCATCGACGCCCAGATCGTCCGGCGGTCCGCGCAGGCGCTGGAGCGCTACGGCCCCGACTTCCGCTACCGCGAGTACGCGGCGGTACGGCACCTGCCGGTCGCGGTCGGCGGGGTGGCCGCCGTGGGAGCGCTGATCGCCGCGGCCCAACTGCCGCCCGCCCGGCGCTGGTTGTCCGACCGGCTGCAGCCTGGTGAGGGCCCCGGCCCCGAGAAGCGCGCGAAGAGCTGGTTCAGGGTCCGCTTCGTCGGTGAGGGCGGCGGACGCCGCGTGTACACGGAGGTCGCGGGCGGCGACCCCGGGTACGACGAGACGGCGAAGATCTTCGCCGAGTCGGCGCTGTCCCTGGCCTTCGACGACCTTCCGCCGACCGCCGGTCAGGTCACCACCGCGGTCGCGATGGGCGACGCGCTGATCGAGCGGCTGCGGCGGGCCCGGATCGTCTTCCGGGTGGCCGGGAGCCGGTGAGCCGAGAGCCGGTGAGCCGGCCCTACAGCGGCCACTGGGCGACCGTGTAGATCATCCCGCAGATCCACCCGAGGCCCGCCAGGGTGGCGAGGACCAGCGCGGCGATCACGGCACGCTCGACGGGACGGTCGGGGTCGGCGAGGGGCTTCGGGGAACGGTGCGAAGTCATGCGCACAGCCTGCCGATCGGGCGGTCGGCCCCACATCCGTACAGGTACTCAGACGACGTACTCAGACCACGGGCTCAGGCCCACGGACGCAGGCGAGGTCCTCAGGGAGCAAAAGTCTCAAAGGGCGGTTCAATGAAACGATCGAAGGCATGAAGTTCCTTCTCGAAGTCACGATGGACGACGAAGCACTGGCGAAGGATCCCGCGGGCGAGCTGGGCCGGATCCTGCGCTACTGGGCCGGCAACGTGCGCCATTACCCGATGCGGCCCGGCGACGGATCGGTGATCCACGACTCGGACTACCGCGAGGTGGGAGGCTGGCGCATCGAGTAGCCGCCCTCAGGGTGTCGCGTCGCGCAGCGCCCTGCGGCACAGGGAGTCGGCCCTGCGGGTCGTCTCGGGCAGGCGGTACTCGGGGGTCAGCACGAGGGTGTGGGCGCAGGCGTTGTCCAGGCTCACCCGGTGGCCGACCGAGACGAAGACCGGCTTGACCGCCGCCCGGGTGCGCAGGGCGCGGCCGACCTCCTCGGCGTCCGCCAGGAGGGGGGTCGTACTGCCGCGCGGGGTGGCGGGATCGTCGTAGGTGAAGGTGAAGGGGTTCTTGGCGACGCCGATCGTGGGCAGGCCGGTGAGGACGCCGAGGTGGCTGGCGAGGCCGAAGCGGCGTGGGTGGGCGAGGCCGTAGCCGTCGCAGACCACCAGGCCGGGCGGACAGGGCAGGGCGTCGAGGGCGGCCAGGACCGTCGGGATCTCGCGGAAGGCGAGCAGGCCGGGCACGTAGGGGAAGGAGATCCGGCCGACGGCGGTGGCCTCGGCGACGATTTCGAGGCTCGCCGCGTCCAGCACGACGGCGGCGGCGGCGACCACGTCGTGCTCGTCGTCGTAGGCCACGTCGACACCGGTCACATGGCCCGTGCCGACCGGTGGCCCCGGCTCGTCGAGCACCACGCGCTCGCGCAGCTCGTCCTGGACAGCGCGGGCGTCTTCCTCGGTCGCGGGCCAGCCGGAGGGAATTCTCACCGTCGTCATAATGGGACGAGCCTACGGGCCGTCACCCGGGCGGCGTAACCTCGTGATCATGTTCGTACTGGAGCTGACCTACACCGCCCCGCAGGCCGCCGTCGACGCCGCGCTCCCGGCGCACGTCGCCTGGCTCGACGAGCAGTACGCACAGGGTGTCTTCCTGGCGTCCGGGCCCAAGAACCCCCGCGACGGCGGGGTGATCCTCGCCGTCGCGGAGGACCGCTCGCGGATCGAGGAGATCGCCGCGGGCGACCCCTTCGTCACCGCCGGGGTGTGCGAGTACCGCATCGCCGAGTTCACCGCGACGAAGACGGCACCGGACCTGGAGCGGTACCGGCAGACGCCTGCCTGACTCTCAGCTCTTGTTGCCCAGCGCCCGCTGCAGCTGGCTCTTGTTCATGTCCGAACGGCCCTGGATGCCGCGCCGCTTGGCCTCCTCGTAGAGCTGGTCGTACGTGGGACCCTGCGAGCCCTTGCCGGACCGCTGGCCGCCCCGCTTGCCGGACGACATGTCCTTGGTCGAGGTGCGGCTGGCGGTCTTCGACTCGCCGGACCGGGCGCGTTCCTTGTTCACCGTGCGCGCGGCGATCTCCTTGGCGCGGCCGGTGCTCTCGCCCCGGTCCTCGGCGCTCTCCTTGATGTGCTCGTACTGGCGCTCCCGCTTGGGGCTCGAACCACGTGGCATGTCCGCTCACTCCTCTCACGTTCGGTGAACGGGTACCCGTTTTCCGGCCCATGCGCCACCACGAGCGCCCTCAGCCCTCCAGACGGGCGACGCGCCCCTGTTCGCCCGCCGCCCAGCAGCCCAGGTCGGGCGTGCAGTCGACGGTGTCGTAGGAGCCCGCGTCCACCGTGCGCCAGGTACGGCCGCCGTCCGTCGTCAGGTCCGTTCCGGTGGGTCCAACCGCGAGGGCGGCCGTACGACTCTGCGGGAGCCAGGCCACGCCCGAGCGGTAGGCGGGCGGCGGCTCGGTGGCGGACTGCCAGGCGCGGCCGCCGTCGGCGGTGCGTGCCGCCGGCCGCGTGGACGTCTGGTCGGGGCGGTAGTCGCCGCCGACGGCGAGACCGTGGGCGCGGTCGCGGAAGGCGAGCGCGAAGACACCGCGGGCCGGGTCGCCCGCCGGGATCGGCGTGTCCGAGGCCGTCCAGGTCAGGCCGCGGTCGGCGGAGTGGAGCACACGCGCGCGTGCGGCGCCGCCGGTGGCCAGCCAGACGTCCCGGGGGCCGGCGGAGACCAGGCACTGGCCGCTCGCCGCGAACCCGGCCTCGCCGTCCAGGGCGGCCGGCATGCCGGCACTGGGCAGCACCGTCCAGGAGCGGCCGCCGTCACTCGTCGACAGGATGCGGAACTTCCCGTCCACCGGGTCGCTCATCGCCAGGCCGTGGCGGCGGTCGAAGAAGGTGAGGCAGTCGTAGAAGGCCCGCGCGTCGGTGTTGCGGAAGGACTCGGTCCAGGTGTCGCCGCCGTCGTCGGTGCGGTAGACGCGGGACGCCTCGCCCTCGCCGATGGCCAGCACCACCGCGCGCCGCGCGTCGAACGCCTCGATGTCCCGGAACTGCAGCTCGGCGGCGCCCGGCGGTGAGACGTTGCGCCAGCTCGCCCCGCCGTCCGTGGTGCGCAGGACGGTCCCCTGGGTGCCCGACACCCAGGCGGTGTCCCGGCCGACGGCCGCGAGCCCCCGGAACCGCACACCGGAACTGCCGGTGTCCTTCAACTCCCAGTGCGGTGTCCGCTTCCCGGGCTCCTGCGCCTGTGCGGGTACGGCGGTCAGGGCGGCCAGTGCCGCCGCGCATGCCACCCCCGCGCCCACCGCTCGCCTCGTCCGTCCCGGCCGTCCTGTGCGTCGCGTGATCCCCAAGCGCCTCATGGCGGGCGAAGCTAGCCCACTGCCCGGATGCCGTCCAGAGGACCCCGACCGCCTCGTCGGGCCACCCCACTCGCCACAACTGTCTTTCACACCCCGGGAGAAGAGCCTGGTCACTCCCGTGAATGAAGACGGTGACAGAGGTCACTCGACATCGGTGTGCACGGATTGACTCATTCCGACGTCTCTTCCAGTGCCCGGCCTCATCCCCGGAAGTCCGTTCAGCCGTCACAAGGGAGCAAGGCGTTGTCCATCGTCATCGAGCAGCCCGTCGAGGCCCGTCTCGTCGCCGCCGCGCCGCGGATGCCGAGCATTCCCGCCACGCTGCACTACGACCGGCGTGATCCGTTCGCCGTCCGCATGACCTTCCCGGCCCCGGCCACCCTGGAGGGCGTGGAGGTCTGCTGGACCTTCAGCCGCGAACTCCTCACGGCCGGCCTCCAGGAGCCCGAGGGCCACGGCGACGTGCGGGTGCGGCCGTACGGCTACGACCGCACCGTCCTGGAGTTCCACGCCCCCGAGGGCACCGCCGTCGTGCATGTCCGCTCGGGCGAGCTGCGCCGGTTCCTGGAGGCGACCAGCGAGCTGGTGCCGGTCGGCCTGGAGCATCTCCAGCTCGACCTGGACCACGATCTGGCGGAGTTGATGCGGGACGCCTGCTGAGCCGGACCGGGGTCACCGGCCGAGCAGCGTGTTGAGCATGCCGTGGGCGAGCCCGCCCGCCGACGTTCGTACGTCCCCGCGCCCGGCAGCTCCCCGGTGGCCCGGCGGACCAGGGCCGGCCCGGGCCGGGCGATGCCCGAGCCGACGCTCACGCTTTCCCCCGCTCTCGGCTTCGCTGGAGCGGGAGGGGCACTCGTCGCCGAGCGCCGCCGGCTTCGCGACCGGCAGCGAGCCTGGACCGGCCATCACGTCGAGCGGTCCGTCCACGCCGTCGGCGAGCAGCTTCACGGTCTCCGGGTCGGCGGCCCCGGGGACGAGAATCCCCGTCGACTCCCGCGGCGAGGAAGGCGGCGGCCCGCTTCAGGGCGAGGCCCACTCCCCCGGCACGGCGCAGCCACGTGCCGACGCGGGCATTGACGAACCACGGCGACCCTACGCGTCTGCTTCGCGGTGGCGCCGACCCTGCGCGTCTGCCTCGCGGTGGCGGCGACCCTCCTCCCGGCCCCCTCCTGCGGACTCCCTCTCGATTCGCTCGCCGCCAATCGGCATCCGGCACGGACGTGCGGCGGTCAGTTGACGGCGGACGCCGCCGCCCGCGCCGTCCGCATCTCCCGCAGGACCGTCCGCAGCACGGGTGCCGCCGCCCCGCCGCGCTCCGTGAGCTCTTCGAGACGCCCCCGGTCGGGCGCGTCGTCGGACACCAGCCCCGCGGCGTGCGCGAGCACGGCGAGGGCCGCGTCCCGCTCGGAGACCTCCACGACCGGCACCGGTCCCAGCAGTACCGCCCGTGCCTCCTCGCGCAGCGCGGCCACGACGTCGACGCGCTCCAGGACGTACTCCACGGTCGGGAAGACCCCGAGGACCCGTCGCTTCCGCGCGCGCAGGTGGCCTCCGGCGGCCAACTGCTCCCGTACGGCGTCCAGGGTGATCCGCGCGTGCAGGGTCACCCAGGTCCGCCACCGGTGCGGCCGGGACTCGCGGACCAGTTCGAGGAGGCCGTCGAGGACGGGGTCCCCCGTCTCGGAGTCCAGGTCGGCCGGCGTGGCGATGCCGTCCTCGTCGCTGAGCAGGCCGCGCCGGGCCAGCTCGACGAGGGCGCCGGCCCGGACCAGACGGGGCAGCCGGCCGGCGCCGGTGACCTCCGTCTCCGTGCTGTCCCAGGCCAGCAGGCACAGCCGGGCCGGGAGCGAGAGCGAGCCGTGGGCCACGGGATCTCCTTCGGGTGGTGGATTTGGGGCTGAATTAATGCGTTGACAGCCGCTCGGGCCGTTCATACCGTGGAGAACGGTCCTGTTGCCGTCGATTGGAGAAGGACGTTGCTCGTCTGAGGTCCTGAGACACCACGTCACACACATGAGGTGTGTGCGCTGCGTGCGACCTCGGCGTTCGAGCCGTCCTCCGGAACAGGGCTTTTCCCATGCCCCCGGGGCCTTTCCCCCTTGGTCGCAGGTGTCTCGATACGCGTTTGCCCCCGACCGCCTCAAGCAACCGCGGAGACCCGTATGTCTACTTCCCTCACCTGCACCTCCCTCGCGTTCGCGTGGCCCGACGGCACCCCCGTCTTCAAAGACCTCGACGTGGCGTTCGGCCCGGGCCGCTCCGGCCTCGTCGGCGTCAACGGGTCGGGAAAATCGACCCTGCTGAAGCTGATCGCCGGGGAACTGACCCCTGCCGACGGCACCGTCCGCGTCGCCGGCGAGGTCGGATACCTTCCGCAGACCGTCACCCTCGACACCCACGTGAGGGTCGACGAGGTGCTCGGCATCGCCGCACAGCGGGCCGCGCTGCACGCCATCGAGGCCGGTGACGTGACCGAGGAGCACTTCGAGACGGTCGGCGACGACTGGGACGTGGAGGAGCGCGCGCTCGCCACCCTCGGCGAACTCGGACTGGGCCACATCGAGCTGGACCGGACGACCGGCGAGGTCTCGGGCGGCGAGTCGGTGCTGTTGCGGCTGGCCGCGCTGCTGCTGCGCCGCCCGGACGTCCTGCTGCTCGACGAGCCCACCAACAACCTGGACCTGTACGCGCGCAGGCGGCTGTACGCGGCCGTCGCGGCCTGGCCCGGCGTCATGGTCGTGGTCAGCCACGACCGCGAACTCCTGGAACTGGTCGACCAGATCGCCGACCTGCACAACGGGGAGGTGACCTGGTACGGCGGCAACTTCTCCGCCTACGAGGAGGTGCTCGCCACCGAGCAGGAGGCGGCGGAGCGGATGGTGCGGGTCGCCGAGTCGGATCTGAAGAAGCAGAAGCGTGAACTGACCGACGCGCAGGTCAAGTTGGCCCGGCGCAGGCGGTACGGGCAGAAGATGTGGGATCAGAAGCGTGAGCCGAAGATCGTCATGGGGGCGCGCAAACGCGCGGCGCAGGAGTCCGCGGGCAAGCACCGCATCATGCACGAGGAGAAGCTCGCCGAGGCCAAGGAGCGGCTCGACGAGGCGGTGGACGCCGTGCGGGACGAGGACGAGATCCGCGTCGACCTGCCGTACACAGCCGTACCGCCGGGCCGCACCGTCCTGACCCTCCTGGACCTGCAACTGGCGTACGGCGCGCGCGTGGCGGGCGGTCTCGACCTGCGTGGTCCGGAGCGGATCGCGCTGATCGGGCGCAACGGCGCCGGCAAGACGACGCTGCTGCGCACGATCGCCGGGGAGCTCCAGCCGGTGTCGGGCGAGACCAAGGCGCACGTGCCGATGCGGTTCCTGCCGCAGCGGCTCGATGTCCTCGACGACGAGCGGACGGTCGCGGAGAACGTGACCCGCTTCGCGCCGGGCGTCACCAACAACCGGATCCGGGCGCGGCTGGCGCGCTTCCTGTTCCGGGGCGCCCGCGCCGACCAGAAGGCGGGAACCCTGTCCGGCGGCGAACGCTTCCGGGCGGCGCTGGCCGCGCTGATGCTGGCCGAGCCGGCGCCGCAACTGCTCATGCTGGACGAGCCGACGAACAACCTCGACATGGCGAGCGTGCGGCAGCTGACGACGGCCCTGGAGTCGTACGAGGGGGCACTGATCGTGGCCAGTCACGACCTGCCGTTCCTGGAGTCGATCGGCATCACCCGCTGGCTCCTCCTGGACGGCGAACTGAAGGAGGTCACGCCGGAAGCTGTCCATCCGGCCTAGCGGTCGGGTGCATACCCGCATTCACGTCGCCCTCCGCGTCCCGAAAGGCCGGCTGACCCTGTTCACCGGCGTTTCGGGATCGGGGCTCCGGCACGGCGGAGCATCTCAGGAGGGCCACAGCCTGACGACGAGGGTTTTGCCCGCGCGCACCGGCCCTGCATGATGGCGGACAGGCCACACCCTGTCCCACCGATCCGGAGATCCCCTCGTGCCCAGCAAGAAGGCCCTCGTCCGCCGCCCCGGTCCGCGCCTCGCCGAAGGCCTGGTGACGCACATCGAGCGCGAGAAGGTCGACGTCGACCTCGCCCTCGAACAGTGGGAGGCGTACGTCGAGGCCCTGCGCGCGCACGGCTGGGAGACCATCGAGGTGGATCCGCAGGACGACTGCCCCGACTCGGTGTTCGTCGAGGACACGGTCGTCATGTACAAGAACGTCGCGCTGATCACCCGGCCCGGCGCCGAGTCCCGGCGCGAGGAGACCGTCGGCGTCGAGGAGGCCGTGGCGCGCCTCGGCTGTTCGGTCAACTGGATCTGGGAGCCGGGCACACTGGACGGCGGCGACGTGCTGAAGATCGGTGACACGATCTATGTCGGCCGGGGCGGCCGCACCAACGCGGCAGGGGTCCAGCAGTTGCGGGCCGCCTTCGAACCGCTCGGGGCGCAGGTCGTCGCCGTACCGGTGAGCAAGGTGCTGCACCTGAAGAGCGCGGTCACCGCGCTGCCCGACGGAACCGTCCTCGGGCGTATCCCCTTGCTGGACGCGCCCTCGCTGTTCCCGCGCTTCCTGCCGGTGCCGGAGGAGTCCGGAGCGCACGTGGTGCTCCTCGGGGGCGCCAAGCTGCTGATGGCGGCGAGCGCGCCGAAGACCGCCGAACTGCTCGGCGACCTCGGCCACGAGCCGGTCCCGGTCGACATCGGCGAGTTCGAGAAACTCGAAGGATGTGTGACATGCCTCTCCGTGCGCATGCGCGAGCTCTACGCCTGACCGAGCGCGCGCCTCACCCCTCCCGGCCCCCGGACCTGCGGTTCCCGGGGGCGCTTGTCATGCCCGCGGAACACCGCTGATCAGGGATCTTTACAGGGCTCTTAACCTACGGTCTCGTAACCTACGGAAACGTAGCCTACGATTCCGTAGGTACCGGCCCGGCACCGCTCGCCGGATTCTCCCGTTTCAGATCGCGTCCCCCTGGAGTACCCGTGACGATCACTTCCCCTCACCTCGGCAGCCCGTCCTCGGCCTGGACCGACGCCCGGCTGCTGTACGCGCTGGAGGAAGTTGTCGAGCAGGAACTGAACCGGCACCTGAAGGTCGCCAAGGACTGGATGCCGCACGAGTACGTGCCCTGGAGCGACGGCCGCAACTTCCCCGGCATCTTCGAGGACGGCGAGGCCTGGGAGAAGGGTCAGTCCAAGGTCACCGAGCTCGGCCGGATCGCCCTGGTCGTGAACCTGCTCACCGAGGACAACCTCCCCAGCTACCACCACGAGATCGCCTCCCTGTTCGGCCGTGACGGCGCCTGGGGCACCTGGGTGCACCGCTGGACCGCGGAAGAGGGCCGGCACGGCATCGTGATGCGGGACTACCTGCTCGCCTCGCGCGCGGTCGACCCGGACAAGCTGGAGCAGTTCCGCATGGCCCACATGGCCGAGGGCTTCGAGTCGGACAACCGCCACTCGATGCTGCACTCGGTGGCCTACGTCGCCTTCCAGGAGCTGGCCACCCGCGTGTCGCACCGCAACACCGGCCACCAGTCCGGCGACCCGGTCTGCGACCGCATGCTGGCGCGCATCGCGACCGACGAGAACCTGCACATGGTCTTCTACCGCAACCTGCTCAAGGCGGCCTTCGACCTCGCGCCCGACCTGACGATGCAGGCGGTGCGCGACGTGATCGTGAACTTCCGGATGCCCGGCCACGGCATGCCCGGCTTCGAGCGGGCCGCCGCGCAGATGGCGATCGGCGAGGTCTACAACATGCGCATCCACCACGACGACGTCATTCAGCCCGTCCTGCGCTTCCTGAGGGTCCTGGAGATCGACGGCCTGGGCCCCGAGGGCCTCAAGGCCCAGGAGGAACTCGGCCTGTACATGAGCGGCCTGGACTCGGAGGCCTCCAAGTTCGACGAGAAGCTGGCGGCGCGCAAGGCACGGATGGCGGCCCGCGCGGCCGGCTGACAAGGCCTGGGGGGCGGGGCCGGCTGGATTCGAACCAGCGTGTTCCGGTTCTGGAGACCGGCGCGTCTGCCGCTGCGCTACGACCCCGCCCTTGACGCAAGAGACTAGCCCTCCGGCTCCTGCCGGGGGGCTGTCCTGTGCACACTGCGTACGGCTGCCACGTCGGCCGGGACGCTCGGGGGCGGGACGTGGGCGCTGAGGGCCTCCAGGCGGCGTTTGACGCTGCCGGCGATGCCCCGGCCCAGGACGAAGCGGGTGGCCGTGGTGGCGCGGGGCGCGGTGTCGAGGAGACGGTGCGCCTCGCGGCTGCGCATGCCGGTGTGGGTGAGGACGAGGTGGCTGAGGCGGTGAGGGGTGCCCGCGAGGACTTCAGCGATCGTCCCGGCGGCCGACACGTCGATGCGGTTGCCGGGCGCGCCCAGTACCGCCGCCGCCCGCACCCGGCCGAGATCCAGCAGGGTGACTTGGGCCGTGGCAGCCGCGGAGACCAGCCGGGCCGCGGCCTGCGGACCGATGCCGTTGCTGGCCACGGACAGGCGGGCGAGCCGTCCGTACGGTGCCCGCTCCAGGGCGCGGGAGAGGTGGTGGGCGCCCGCGTCCCCCAACCCGGCCGCGGAGACGTACAGTTCGTCGATCGCCCCGGCCGCGATCACCGCGGCGAGCGGTTCCGCCCCCGCTGCCCCCAGCGGGTTGCCGCCGACGAAGAGCCGTTCGACACGGCGTCCGTTGCCGGCGGCCGCGAGCAGTGCGTCGGCGAGGACGGCGGCGCCCGCCGCGTCAAGGCCGGTCTGGACGAGGTCGAGGGTACGCAACGACCGGGCCGACTCGACGAGTTCGGCCGCCGCCCGCCCGCCCTCACCGCCCAGCGGGTTGCGCTTCAGCCAGACGCCGGTGACCACCTGCGGGGAGGCGCGCAGCTGGTCGGCGATGCGGCACGCGCCGCCCGCGGTGATGTTGTTGCAGCCGAGGTAGAGCGTCTCGACGCCGGTGTTCGTACCGGCCACGGCGGTGGCGCCCGCGTCGCCGAGCGCGTCGGTTCCGAGCAGCAGGTGCCGTACCGGAGACGGGCCTTGGGCAAGCGCTTCGGCGACCAGGGCGGCGCCCCGGGCACCCAGTCCCTGCTTGCACAGGTCGAGGCGGCCGTCGGGCAGCGCCGTACCGGCCGTGAAGTCCAGGCGCTCCCCGGCCGGGCGCCCGGCGCGCAACCAGTCCAGCAGCGGGGCGAGTTCGGCGCGCGGGCGCGGCACGACGTGCGGGACACCGGCGAAGCCCGTCACGGGTCGTTCGCTCACCACTGCGCCTCCTGGTAGTCCTTGAGGAAGACCCCGGACACGGGGTCCCCGGCCTCGCCGCGCACGATCGGGTCGTACACGCGGGCCGCGCCGTCCACGACGTCCAGTGGCGTGCGGAAGCCCGCGTCCGCCATCCGGGCCTTCTTCGGTGCCGGGTTCTCGTCGGTGATCCAGCCGGTGTCGACGGCGCACATGTGCACGCCCCGCTCGGCGAGTTCGGCGGCACTGGTGCGGGTGAGCATGTTGAGGGCGGCCTTGGCCATGTTGGTGTGCGGGTGGCCGGCCATCTTGTTGCGGACGGCGAACCGGCCCTCGACGGCGGTCACGTTCACCACGTACCGGCGCGGGTGCGGCGAGGCGAGCAGCAGGGGCAGCAGCCGGTCGCACAGCAGGGCCGGGGCGAGCGCGTTGACCAGCTGGGTCTCCAGCACCTCGGCCGGGTCGAGGGCACCCAGCCGGGCCGACCAGGAGTTGTCCGGGGCCGGGTCGGGAAGCAGTCCGGCCTCGTCGGCCTCGCGCAGCGCGACCGGCAGGGACGCGGCACCGCCGCCCAGCATCCGCATCGGGGTGAATCCGGGCGCGTGACGGGCGCCCCCGGGCAACGCGCCGTGCTCCCCGGCCGCGAGCAGCGCGTACGACTCGGGCGGGCGCCGCACGGTCTGCGCCGCGTTGTTGACGAGGACGTCCAGCGGCTCGCCCTCCTGCCGCAACTCCTCGCACAGCCCGAGCACTTGGCGCGGGTCACGCAGGTCGACGGCGAGGACGGTCAGCCGGTCCAGCCACTTCTCGCTGCCCGGCTCGGCCCGGAAGCGGCGCACGGTGTCGTGCGGGAAGCGCGAGGTGACCAGCAGTTCGGCCCCGTCGCGCAGCATCATCAGCGCCAGCTGGAAGCCGATCTTCACCCGGCCACCGGTGAGGAGGACCCGGCGCCCGCTCAGGTCGGTACTCAGGCCGCGGCGGGCGGTGTTGTCGGCGGCGCAGCGCGGGCACAGGCGGTGGTAGAAGGAATCGACCTGCCGATAGGGCGACTTGCAGACATAGCAGGTGCGCGGTCTGCGGAAGACTCCGCCGTCGCCCGCGGCGGCCAGCGGGGCGTCCTCGCGCCGGTCGGGCGCGCCGGTCGCGGTCGCGGCCATCACCGCGGCGTCCGCGGCCGACAGTTCGGCCCCGCGTGCCTTGCGCCGCCGCAGCCGCCCGTCCCTCGCGAAGGACGCGGCGACCTGCTCGGCGTGCAGGCGTACGGGGTCGTCGACGGGCAGCGCCCGCAGCCGCGCGACCGTGCTGTGGAAGGCGGCCAGCTCCTGTTCGCCGAGTGCGTCACGCATGTGTCCCCGCCCGTCCGGTGCCGTGCCGTGGTGGGCCGGACCGGATTCGAACCGGCGTTTCCGCCCTGACAAGGCGGTGCGCCTGCCTCTGCGCTACCGACCCACCCGCGCGGCCCGGACGACCGGATTCGAACCGGCGTATCCGCCTGGGCAAGGCGGCGCGACTGCCTCTGCGCTACGCCCGGCCGCGCCCTCGGATCCTAACCGCACGCCCACCGGCCGGTCGCACGAATTTACGGCCCGACCGGCGGGCAGGACGGCGAGCGGGGCCGTCAGTCGCTCGTGCGCCTGAGGTGCAGTCGTTCCTTCTCGGACAGGCCGCCCCAGACGCCGAAGCGCTCGTCGTTGGACAGCGCGTACTCCAGGCACGCGGTACGCATCTCGCACATGCCGCAGATGCGTTTCGCCTCGCGCACCGAGCTGCCCGGTTCGGGGAAGAAGAAGTCCGCCCCGGTCTGTGCGCACAGTGCCTGCGTCTGCCGGCCGAGGTCGGCCGGGGTGATGGTGTCGATGTGCATGAACGAGATCGTGCCGGGGCGCGAAAAACGTTCCATCAACGCGCGATCAACGCCGGCTCCGCACGGCCTGCGGCCGACCGATGATGACCCGGCCGGGCACCTGGGCGCACGGCGGCGCGCGGGACGCCGTACGACAAGCCGCGTTCCTGTGAACACTCAGGGTGACGGGGCTTCTTCTCCATGCCCCGCGCGTTTGTCAGTGGGCGGTGCGAGACTCGGCAGTGCAGGCAACGGGACCCTTCACAAGGAGGGCAGAGATGCTCACCACCCGTTATGTCACCGGCGCTCCGAACTGGCTCGATCTCGGCACACCCGACATCGACGGCGCCTCCTCCTTCTACGGCGGGCTCTTCGGCTGGGAGTTCCGGTCGGGCGGGCCCGAGGTCGGCGGCTACGGCTTCTTCCAGCTCGACGGCAGGACGGCCGCGGGAGGCATGCAGACCACCCCGGACCAGGGCCCGCCGTCCTGGACCGTGTACTTCCGGACACCGGACGCCGACGCCACCGCGAAGGCGGCCGAGCAGGCCCACGGCTCGGTGCTGATGCAGCCCATGGACGTCATGGACCAGGGCCGTATGGCGATCCTCGCCGACCAGGCGGGCGTGTCCTTCGGCATCTGGCAGCCCGCCGCCAACCAGGGTCTGGACGTCGTGCAGGAACCGGGCTCGCTGTGCTGGCTGGAGCTGTACACGCCGGACCTCCCCGCGGCCGCCGGGTTCTACAACAGGCTGTTCGGCTGGGAGACCTCCGCGCTCACCTTCGCCGGGGGCGCCTACACCACCGTCCACCCGTCGGGGACCGAGTCGGACGCCATGTTCGGGGGCATCGTCCCGCTGGAGGACGACCCGACCAAGGCGGCGGCCGGAGCCTGGCTGCCGTACTTCGAGGTCCCGGACGCGGACGCCGCGGTCGCCACGGCGCAGGAGCGGGGCGGCACGGTCCGGATGCCGGCGACGGATCTGGAGGACGTCGGCCGCATCGCAGAACTCGCCGACCCGTACGGCGCCCGCTTCGCGGTGATCAAGAGCGCGCCGCCGCAGCAGACCTAGCCGGGGCGGGTGTCGGCGCGGCCTCGGCGCAGGCGTGGCGCGTCAGGCCGAGGCGCGGCGGACCAGTGTCGTCGGCAGGACGATGCCGGACGGCGGGGTCTCCTCGTCGGTGGTGCGGGGGTCGGGGCCGCGCAGGAGCAGACGGGCCATCAACCGGCCCATCTCCTCTATGTCCTGACGGACCGTGGTCAGGGGAGGGTCGGTCTGTTCTGCGACGGGGAGCATGTCGTCGAAGCCGATCACGGCGACGTCCTCGGGCACCCGCCGCCCGTGCTCGCGCAGTACGCGCAGGGCGCCGGCGGCCGTGAGGTCGTTGGCGGCGAACACCGCGTCCACGTCGGGGCAGCGGTCCAGAAGTGCGCGCATCGCCCGCTCGCCACCGGCCGGGGTGAAGTCGCCCGGCGCGACCAGTCGCGGGTCGGCGTCGGCCATGACGTCCCGGTACCCGTCGAGCCGGTCCGCCGCCGAGGTCTGGTCGAGCGGGCCGGTGATGTGCGCGACGCGCCTGCGGCCGAGGCCGACGAGATGGCGTACGGCGTCGCGGGCGCCGCCGCGGTTGTCGCTGTCGACGTACACGACGTCGCCTCCCTCGCCGTCGCTCCAGCCGGGGCGGCCGCCGAAGACGGTCGGGATGCCGGCGCGGCGGATCAGTCCGGGCAACGGGTCGTCGAGGTGCAGCGAGAACACCAGCGCCCCGTCGACGTGACCGCCGGCGAGATAGCGGCCGACCCGGGCGTGGTCGTCGCGGCCTTCGGTGAGCAGCAGCACCAGCTGATTGTCGAGGGCCGTCAACTCCTTGCTGATGCCTCGCAGTTGCAGGGCGAAGAAGGGGTCGGCGAAGACGCGCGTCTCCGGTTCGGCGACGACGACGGCGACGGCGTCGTGCCGTTTGGTCACCAGACTGCGGGCGGCCTGGTTGGGCACGTACCCGAGCTCGTCCACCGCGCGCCGCACCCGCTCCACGAGCGGTTCCCTGACCCCGTCCCCGCCGTTGACCACCCGCGAGGCGGTGGCCCGCGAGACCCCGGCCCGCGCGGCCACGGCCTCCAGCGTGGGACGCGGCGCTGTCTCGGTCACTTCGGGACTCCTCATCGGCGGGGTGCCGATCAGGATAGCGCCGGGTGCGGAGCGGGGTGAGAGCGCTCTCGGAGCGCTTCGGCGAGACTCTCGTGACGCTGGCGCCACGCTTTCGGGACGCCGGCGCCACGCTTTCGGAGCGCTCCGCGGCGCGCGGAGTTTCGCGATCGACTCAGTGGGACGTGTGCGTCTCGTGTGACTCATGCGGCCCGTGCGGCTCGTATCCCGGGATGGTCCCGTCGGTCTTCTTCACCAGGAACAGGCCCACCATCCCCATGTCGGAGTGGCTCTGCACATGGCAGTGGTACATCCACGCCCCGGCTCCCACCCCCTCCCCCGCGATCACCTGGAAGCCGAAGGAGTCCGCCGGGCCCACGATCTTGTTGTCGACGACCTGACTGGGGTCGTCGGGACCGGTGAGCATGCCCGTACGGTTGTCCGCCCAGCGATGACCGTGCAGGTGGAAGGTGTGGTAGTACTCGCCGTGCGTGATCATCACGAACTCCACCCGATCGCCCACCGTGGCCTCGAAGTCGGGGCCGGAGTGCGCGGGCCGGTTGTTGATCAGCATGTCGTTGAAGACGATGGTGTGGGTCCGGTCCGGCAGGACGTCTCCCTTGCGCCGGACGATCACCGGCCCGTACAGGCCCTTGCGGATTCCGCCGGTTCCGTGCTCCGTCCCCACGACGTGGTCGTGGTAGTGCCAGTAACCGGCGCTGCCCGCCCGCCAGGTGCCGTCCTTGCGACGCCCGGGGGCGTGCGTGCGCCACGTGTAGGTCCGGGTGCCGCCTGGCTCGACGTCGCTCTTGTTCAGCTTCGTGCCGTCGCTGGAGATCTCGTAGTCCAGGCCGTGCACGTGCAGGCTCGCCGCCACGTCCGTCGTGTTCTCGAACTCGATGTGCAGCGTGTCGCCCTCGTTGAGTTCGATCAGCGGTCCGGGGATCGTGGCCTTCCCCTTCTCGAAGCCGTAGCCCATCTGCCCGTCGGCGAGCTTCTCGGCGTACAGCCTGATGTGTTTCACCTCGCCCCCGGCCGGGGCGGTCTTCGCCGGGGTGTCGGCGCTCATGGCCTCGGACCCGAGGGACAACGATGTCGCCACGACCGCGCCGCCCAGCAGTACTCGTCGGTTGAACCCGCGTCTGTCCATGCGGAACTCCCCACCCTGATAAGGAACTTGCGGAGACGTACCTGTGATGAACCGGTGAGACGGTACCGGCCGTTCCGCCGTTCATCCACACTCAGGACAAAGTTCGTCGCAACTCGGTCATAGGTATTGGCGAGTTGCGCAAAGTGGTCTAGCTTCCATCGCGCTGTTGCTGTGACCGAGGAGGTGCCCATGCACTTACGAGGGTTGAGCGCGAGAAGCACGAGGAACAGGAGAAGACGGGCCTGGGCGGCCACTGTGACCGCCGGGTTCGTCGCCGCCGGACTGTTGGCGGGGCCCGCCGCGAGCGCGCGTCCGGCCCCGGAGCCGTCTTGGACAACGATGTCCGTCAAGTCGCCGCCGGGCGGCGCCGACGTACGGGTGCTGATCTTCCACGGGTCCGCCGCCGCCGGGGACGAGTCGCCGGTCGTGAACGCCGGCATCGAGGCGATCGAGCAGATCGGTCTGTCCGGACCGGCGAGCGGACGCTTCAGGGTCGAGGCCACGGGTGACCCCTCGGTCTTCACCGACGAGACGAGGCTCGGGCGCTACAACGCCATCGCCTTCCTGACGGGTGGCGGCGACGTCCTCGATCCGGAGCAGGAAGCGGGCCTGGAGGCCTACATGGAGGCCGGGGGCGGCTTCCTCGGCATCCATGACGCGGCCCGCGCGGAGCCGTACTCGGACTGGTTCACCGGTCTCGTCGGCGCCCGGCCGGCCGCGTCCAGCCCGACGAGCGTACAGCGGGCCACCGTCGAGGTGGGCGACCGCCGGCATCCGGCGACCAAGGACCTGCCGCTCCAGTGGAAGCGCCCCGACCAGTGGCTCAACTGGGCGAAGAACCCGTCGGGTGAGGTGCATACGGTCGCCCGAGTACGGGAGTCGACCTACCAGCCGGGGGCGAGCGCCAACGGCTGGGACCACCCGGTCAGTTGGTGCCGGGACTACGACGGCGGACGGTCCTTCTACACCGGCATGGGCGGCACGGTGTCGTCGTACGACGAGACGGACTTCCGCGCACACCTGCGCGGCGCCCTGTTGTGGACCACCCGGCTGGTGCAGGCCGACTGCAAGGCGACCGTCACCGGAAACTACAAGGCGGAGCGGCTCACCCGGCCCAACCAGCCCGGACAGAGCGACCAGATCGGCGAACCGCACGGCCTGGTCACCGCCCCCGACGGCCGCGTGTTCTACATCGGCCGGGGCGGCGCCGACTCCTCCCAGCCCGTGGTCACGGACTGGAACAACCCCGACGTCGGCAAGGGCAAGGGCCAGATCCATGTCTACGACCCGGCGACCAAGAAGGTCACCCTGGCGGGCGAGTTGACCGTCTTCGGCAACAAGGGCGGCGGCGACGAACTGGTCAAGGTGGAGGAGGGTCTGCTCGGCATCGAACTCGACCCGCGCTTCGAGCAGAACGGCTGGGTGTACCTGCACTACACGCCGCACAGCCAGATCAACCGCGACACCCGGACGGCCGAGCGGCGTGTCTCCCGCTTCACCCTCGACCCCGCCACCGGCAAGCTGGAGCCGGGCAGCGAGAAGGTGCTGCTCAAGTGGCCGGTGCAGGTCCACAGTTGCTGCCATGCGGGCGGCGGGATGGCGTGGGACTCCCAGGGCAACCTGTACATCGCCACCGGTGACAACAACTCCAGCGGCTTCAGCGACGGTTACTCGGGCAACAACCCGCAGCCCGCCTACAAGGGTGTCTCCTTCGCCGACGCGCGCCGCACCGCCGGCAACACCAACAACCTCAACGGCAAGATCCTGCGCATCCACCCGGAGCCCGACGGGACGTACACCCTCCCCGACGGCAACCTCTTCACCGGCAGGGAGACCGACGAGGGCGGCGGCAAGACACGGGGCGAGATCTATGTGATGGGCGTGCGCAACCCGGCCCGCATCTCCGTCGACAAGCAGACGGACACCCTGTACGCCGGCTGGGTCGGCCCGGACGCGAGCACGCCGTCGACGACCTGGGGCCCGGCCAAGTACGACACCTTCGCCGTGATCACCGAGGCGGGCAACCGCGGCTGGCCGTACTGCATGGGCAACAAGCAGCCCTACCGGGACCGCAACCTGCCCGACCCCACCCGGCCGCTCGGCTGGTACGACTGCGACCACCCGAAGAACGAGTCGCCGAACAACGACGGCCTGGTCAACCTGCCCCCCGTCACCGGCAACAACATCTGGTACTCGCCCCAGGGCGGCGCGCCGGACTACCCGCGCGACGCGAACGGCATCCCCTCGTACAAGCAGGAGGAGGCCACCTATCGGCTGCCGTGGCTCAAGGGCGGCGGCCAGGCCGCGATGAACGGGCCGCTCTACCGGTACGACGCGGCGAGCGCGAGCGCCACCAAGTGGCCCTCCTACTGGGACGGCAAGTGGTTCGTCGGCGACTTCTACGACGCCGACCAGCCGCGCAACGCGGTCATCACCGATCCGAAGAACCAGGGCGCCGGCGGTCTGCCGGTCCACTCGGAGTCCCTGAAGAAGATCGTGCCGGTCGGCAACGACGGCATCAGGAACCTCATGGACTGGAAGTTCGGTCCGGACGGGTCCCTGTACGTCCTCGACTACGGCCGCGGCTTCTTCACCTCGGACGCCAGGTCGGCGCTGTGGCGGGTCACGTACACGGGCGGCGGGCCGACTCCGGCCGCGGCCCAGCTGGCGAGGGGGACGCGGTGACACGGCAACGAAGAATCTGGACGGGCCTGTTGGCCACCCTGCTGATGATGCTGGGACTGCAGGCGGCACCCGCCGCGGGGAGACAGGCCGACGATCCGGCCTCAGACCGGACCGCCGCCGCCCAGGTCCTGACCTGGACCGCCGGCGACGACATCACCAAGTACACCTCGGCGCCGACGACAGCGGTGGCGGGAGCGGCGACGATCGTCTTCGAGAACAGCGCGGCCACCGGCAACACCACCGGAATGCCCCACACGTTGACGTTCGTGACGAACGATCCGGAGTTCAACAGCGACGTCCAGCTCAACATCCTCGCCAACCCGGGCGACGACCAGGGCGGCCGCCACACCGCCGAGGTCACGCTCACCCCGGGCCGCTACTTCTACCACTGCACGATCCCCGGCCACGGCCAGATGCAGGGCATCCTCGTGGTGACCGAGGCCGGCGGCGAGGACACGACCCCGCCCGAGACGGCGGCACAGGTGACCGGCACCCAGAACGCGCAGGGCGCGTACGTCGGTTCGGCGAGCGTCGCGATCAGCGCGACGGACGGCGACGGTGGATCCGGAGTCGACGGCATACAGTATGCGGTCGGCGACGGGGGTGACTGGATTCCGTATACCGCACCCGTCGTCGTCAACCAGGTCGGCAGTCACAAGGTCCGCTACCGCGCCCTCGACAAGGCGGGCAACGTGTCGGCCGAGAAGAGCGTCGACTTCACGGTCGTCGCCCCCTCCTCGGAGGACACGACACCGCCGGACACCTCGGCGACGGTGACCGGCGAACGGAACGCCGACGGGACATACATCGACATGGCGACAGTCACCGTCAGCGCCTCCGACACCGGCTCCGGTGTGAACGCCATCGAGTACGCGGTCGGTTCCGGGGCCTGGCAGCCGTACACCGCCCCCGTGATGGTGCACCAGACCGGCACGCACACCGTGCGCTACCGGGCCACCGACAAGGCCGGCAACACCGCCGCCGAGAAGGACGTGCGGTTCACCGTCGTCGCGGCGCCCCCACAGGACACCATCCCGCCGACGACCGGCGTGAGTGTCGACGGCACGCGGAACTCCGACGGGGCGTACGTGGGCAACGCCAAGGTGACCGTGAGCGCGACGGACGAGGGCGGTTCGGGTGTCGACCGGATCGAGTACTCACTCGACGGTGGACCGTACATCGCCTACACCATCCCCGTGGTGGTCGACCGTGCGGGTACGCACACCGTCGCGTACCGGGCGATCGACAAGGCGGGCAACACCTCCGCGGCACGCACCGTCAGTTTCTCGGTGGTGGCCGGTGGCGGGGTGCCCGCGCCGAACTGCGCCGAGTACGACGAGCGGTTGACGGTCATCGTGGGCGCGGTCGACTCGGGCGTGCCGAACCGGGTCACCGACAACCGGTGCCGGATCAACGAGCTGATCGAGGACGAGAAGGAGTGGACGTCCCACGCGCTGTTCCTGAAGCACGTCAAGGCCGTCCTCGACAGGCTGCTGACCGAAGGCGTCGTCGACCAGCGCGAGGACAACGCGATCCAGAAGGCGGCCCGCCAGTCCGGCATCGGCAGTCCCGGACAGACCGAGGGCTACCGCACCATCCTCGACGGCAGCGCGGAGTCCTTCTCCAAGTGGCAGCAGGTGGGCGGCGGCTCCTTCGCGCCGAACCCCGACGGTTCGATCACCTCCGGCACCACCAGGGCCGGGCTCGGCATGCTGTGGTTCCCGCAGCGCAAGTACGGCGACTTCTCGCTCAGGCTCCAGTGGCGTGACGACGCTCCGGGCACCGGCAACGCCAACTCCGGTGTGTTCGTGCGGTTCCCGTGGGTGCTCGACCACCCGGAGGAGTCGCGGCCGGAGTGGGTCGCCATCAAGTACGGGCACGAGGTGCAGGTGCTCGACCGGCCCGACGGGGACATGTACAAGACGGGCTCGGTCTACGGCTTCGACCGGGTGGGGCTGGCGGGGGCCGGTGTCACCCAGAAGGGCACGTGGAACGACTACGAGATCCGGGTGGTCGACCAGCACTACTCGGTCTACCGCAACGGCGTGCTGATCAACGAGTTCGACAACACCGGCGGCCAGGACTTCTCCCCGCCGCGCTCGGACGACCCGGGCACGGACGGGCGGCGGTTCGCCTCCGGCTACATCGGGCTCCAGGTGCACGGCACGACGGACGTGATCTCCTACCGGGACATCAGGATCAAGGAGCTGTAGGTCCCGGGAGACGTACCTCGCAGGGGGCACCTTCGCAGATCAGGAAGGAGGTGCCTCCGGCGGGGGCGTCTGCTTCCTCGCCTTGCTCGGCTGCACGCGCTTGGGCTCTCCCGGCATCTTCGGATACTCGGGCGGGTACGGCAGATCGCCGAGCCCGTGATCGTGCTCGTCGCGGCGCGCCAACTCCAGGAGGGCCTCGAGGGAGAAGGCGTGGTCGTCCATGTCCGCGTGCACGTCGCCGAGTTCGGCGAAGCGGGCGGGCATGGTCGCGATGTCGAAGTCCTGGGGGTGCGCGGTGCCGACCTCGTCCCAGCGCAGCGGCGCGGAGACGGGGGCGTGCGGGCGCGGCCGTACGGAGTAGGCGGAGGCGATCGTGCGGTCCCGGGCGGTCTGGTTGTAGTCGACGAAGATGCGCTCGCCCCGCTCCTCCTTCCACCACTTGATGGTCACCCGCTCCGGCATCCGGCGTTCCATCTCCCGTCCGACGGCGATGGCCGCGCGCCGGACCTGGGTGAAGGTCCAGCGGGGTTCGATCGGTACGAAGACGTGCAGGCCCCGTCCGCCTGAGGTCTTGGGCCAGCCGCGCAGGCCGCCGTGCTCGTCGAGGACCGCGCGCAGTTCGTGGGCGGCGCGGACCGCGTCGTCGTAGTCGGTGCCGGGCTGCGGGTCGAGGTCGATGCGCAGTTCGTCGGGGCGGTCGACGTCGTCGCGGCGGACCGGCCAGGGATGGAAGGTGAGGGTGCCGAACTGGGCGGCCCACAGCACGGCGGCCTCCTCGGTGGGGCACATCTCGTCGGCGCTGCGGCCGCTGGGGAAGGTGATGTGCGCGGTGGGGATCCAGTCGGGCATGTTCTTCGGCGCCCGCTTCTGGAAGAAGAACTCGCCGCCCACTCCGTCCGGGTAGCGCTCCAGGGTGGTGGGGCGGTTGCGCAGGGCGCGCAGGATGCCGGGGCCGACGGCCTGGTAGTAGCGGGCGAGGTCCAGCTTGGTGAAGCCGCGCTCCGGGAAGAAGACCTTGTCCGGGCTGGACAGCCGTACGGTCCGGCCGCCCGCCTCCAGTTGCACCGCTTCGCCCATGCGAGCCACGGTAGGCGTACTGCGCATACCTCGCACACCGGGCGTTTCCGGTCGGTCGAGCGCAGAATCGGAGCATGGATCTGCCCGTGATGCCGCCCGTGAAGCCCATGCTCGCCAAGTCGGTGGCGAAGATTCCGCCGGACATGCACTACGAGGCGAAGTGGGACGGGTTCCGGGCGATCGTGTTCCGTGACGGTGCCGAGGTCGAGCTGGGCAGCCGCACCGGAAAGCCTCTGACCAGGTACTTCCCGGAGTTGGCGGCGGCGCTGCGGGAGCGGGTGCCCGAGCGGTGCGTGCTGGACGGGGAGATCGTCATCGCGCGGGAGGGGCGGCTGGACTTCGACGCGCTGACCGAGCGCATCCATCCGGCGGACTCCCGGGTGCGGATGCTGGCGGAGCGGACGCCGTCGTCGTTCGTCGCCTTCGACCTGCTCGCCCTGGCGGACGAGTCGCTGCTGGACGTGCCGCTCGTCGAACGGCGGGCCCTGCTGACCACGGCCCTGACCGAGGCGACGGCCCCCGTGCACGTGGCGCCGGCGACGACCGACATCGACATGGCTCAGCGGTGGTTCGAGCAGTACGAGGGGGCCGGCCTGGACGGTGTCATCGCCAAGCCGCTCAACGGGCGGTACCTCCAGGACGAGCGGGCCATGTTCAAGATCAAGCACGAGCGGACGGCGGACGTCGTCGTCGCGGGCTACCGCCTGCACAAGAGCGGACCGGTGGTCGGCTCGCTCCTGCTCGGCCTGTACGACGACCGGGGTGCCCTTCAGCACGTGGGCGTGTCGGCCGCCTTCGCCATGAAGCGGCGGGCCGAACTGGTCGAGGAGCTGGAGCCGCTGCGCATGGACGACGTCACGGGGCATCCGTGGGCGGCCTGGGCCGAGGAGGCGGCGCACGAGACGGCCCGGCTGCCCGGGGCGCCCAGCCGCTGGTCCGGCAAGAAGGACCTGTCCTGGGTGCCGCTGCGGCCGGAGCGGGTGGTCGAGGTGGCGTACGACCACATGGAGAACGGTGCCCGCTTCCGGCACACGGCCCGCTTCCGCCGCTGGCGCCCGGACAGGACCCCCGAGAGCTGCACGTACGCGCAACTGGAGGAGCCGGTGCGCTACGACCTGGCGGAGATCCTCGGCCCCCCGGGGTGACTCAGGGCGTCATCAGCACCTTGACCGCGCCGTCCCGCTTCTGCTGGAACATCCGGTACGCGTTCGGTGCCTCGCTGAGCGGCAGCCGGTGGGTGGCGAAGTCGTCGACGCCGAGAGGGTCCTCGTCCGTGAGGTAGGGGATGATCTCGTCGCTCCAGCGGCGCACGTTGGCCTGGCCCATCCGGACCTGGATCTGCTTGTCGAACATGGTGAGCATCGGCAGCGGGTCGGCCGTGCCGCCGTACACGCCGGACAGCGAGATCGTGCCGCCCCGGCGCACGAGCTCGATGGCGGTGTGAAGGGCGCCGAGCCGGTCGACGCTGAAGCGTTCCGCGAACGGCCCGCTGATCTTCCGGGGCAGCATGGCCGAGGCCTGCTGGGCGAGGCGGGCGGCGCCGCTGCCGTGGGCCTCGGTGCCGACGGCGTCGATCACGGCGTCGGGGCCGCGTCCGTCCGTCTCGTCGCGGATCTCCTGGACCAGTTCCTTCTCGCTGTCGAACCTCCTGAGGTCGTACGTCTGCACACCGCGCGACCGTGCCCGGCGCAGCCGCTCGCCCACCAGGTCCACGCCGAAGACCTGTCCGGCGCCGCGCAGCTGGGCGATGCGGCACGCCATGTCGCCGATCGGCCCGAGGCCGAGCACGGCGACGCTGCCGCCCTGCGGGATGTCCGCGTAGGCGACCGCCTGCCAGGCGGTGGGCAGGACGTCGGAGAGGTAGACGAAGCGGTCGTCGGGCGGGCCCTCGGGGACCTTGATCGGGCCGAACTGTGCCTGCGGGACGCGCAGGTACTCGGCCTGGCCGCCGGGGACGGAGCCGTACAGACGGGTGTAGCCGAAGAGGGCGGCGCCCATGCCCTCGCTGTGGACCTGGGTGGTCTCGCACTGCGTCGGCAGGCCGGTCATGCACATCCAGCATTTGCCGCAGGCGATCTGGAACGGCACCACGACCCGGTCTCCGGCGGAGAGGTCCTGCACTCCGGCGCCGACCTCCTCGACGATGCCCATGGGCTCGTGACCGAGGATGTCGCCCGGTGTCATGAACGGGGTGAGCACTTCGTACAGGTGCAGGTCGGAGCCGCACAGCCCGGTGGAGGTGACGCGGATGACGGCGTCCGTCGGCTCCTGGATCGTCGGATCGGGCACGCTCTCCACCCGCACGTCCCGCTTGCCCTGCCAGGTCACTGCCTTCATCGCACGCTCCCTACGTCACGTCGGCGTGTCCGGTCTGGGTGGCGGCCGAGTACCCGGCCGCCACCCGGCCGAATCGCCCGCACCTGCGCCGATCGACGTATCGACGCAGCCGATCAGAATCAAGCGGGTATGGCCATCAATGAACGTACGAGCGCACAATCAAGGACAAGAGACGGGTGGCCACGGTGGGCATGGGACACAGAGCGCGCTCGCGACGCACCGTCATGGCGGTGGCGCTGCTCGCCGCCACGGCGACCGCCTCGCTGACGGCGAGCTGCACGGGTGGGCACGACAGCGGTGACGACGGGCGCGGGCAACTGCGCACGCCCGTCGAGAGTCTGGGTGAGAGCCCGAGCGAGCGTGCCGACGTCGGCTCGGTACTCGCCGTGAAGATCGACAACGCGCGGGCGGCCCGGCCCCACACGGGCCTGAACTCCGCGGACGTCGTGTACGCCGAGCAGGTCGAGGGCGGGATGAGCCGGCTGATGGCGGTCTACGCGACCAAGCTGCCGAAGGTCGTCGGCCCGGTGCGCAGCGCCCGTGAGTCGGATCTGGAGCTGCTGCGCCAGTTCGACCGGCCGACACTCGCCTTCTCCGGGGCCCAGGGCAAGCTGATGCCGCTGATCGACAAGGCACCGCTGGTCGTGCAGACGCCCGGCAAGGTGTCCGGCGCCTACTACCGCGGCACCGGCAAGCCCTCCCCGCACAACCTCTACCTGCGCCCGGACCGGCTGCTGCCCGCCGCTCCCGGCACGGACGCGCTGACCACCGGCTTCCGGTACGGCACCGCACCCGCCGGGGGCCGGAAGGAGACCTCGCGGACCGTGCGCTACCCGGCTGCCGCCTTCACCTTCAGCTGGTCCGCGGACCGGGCCCGCTGGCTGGTCTCGATGGACGGGACGCCGGCCGTGACGACGGACGGGAAGCGGATGGCACCGGCGACGGTCGTCGTGCAGTACGTGAACGTGCGCAAGTCCGCCTTCCACGACTTCCTCGGCAACAACACGCCGTACACCGAGACGGTCGGCTCCGGGACCGCGGAGGTACTGCGCGGCGGACGTGCCTACGACGTGAAGTGGTCGCGCCCCGAGGCCACGACGGGCACCGGGTTCACGACGAAAGACGGCGAGCCGGTGAACTTCGCCGACGGGCAGGTGTGGGTGGTGTTCGCGAAAGCCTCGTGAGCGGCCGGGCGGCTGAGTCGCCGCGCCGCTCAGGGCCGGCGGGCGAGGGGTTCCGTCGGGTTGCGGAGCTCCTCGGCCGCGTCCGAGACCCGCTGGATGAGGTCGAAGAACACGCTCTGCTCCGCGGCCGAGAGCGGGGCCAGGAACACCTGGTTCATCCGGGCGGTGCGCACGGTCAGCTTGCGGTGGGTGCGCAGGCCCTCGTCCGTGAGGCGCAGCAGGAAGCGGCGGCCGTCCTGCGGGTCGCGCACCTTGTCGAGGAGCCCGCGCCGGCCGAGCCGGCTGATCACCTCGGCGATGGTCGACCGGTCGAGGCCCACCCGCTCCCCCACGGTTCGCTGGTCCAGTCGGTCCGGTTCCCCGACGAGCGCGTTCAGGACGGCGAACTGCGGCGAGGTGATCTCCTCGGAGACCATCGTGTTCCACAGCAGGTAGTGCGCCTGCTGAAGCCGCCGGGCCAGGTGCCCGGGGTGAGTGGAGAGGTCCACCGCGGCCATGTGCGCTCCCCTGATCGGATTCGTTGGTGCACTGAACGATACCGGCGCGATGCGGCAACTGTCTGCGGCGCGCACCTGGTGAACTGACCTCACGTTTCTCCTGGGCCTTGACGCCCCGCAGCTCCGGTGGCAGCGTGAAGAACACCACACTGAGATAATCAGTGCCCTGACTAACTGCAGGACGGGTACTCGGACGGGATGGGGCTGCACGGATGGACACGGTGGTCGCCACCGCCCTTGAGGCGGTGGCCGGTGTGCCGGCCGGTGCGTCGCTCGCGGTGGGCGGCTCCGGGCCGGGCGGTGTGCCGAACGCGCTGATCCAGGCGCTGTACGAGCGGGAGGTCACCGACGTGAGCGTCGTCTCGGACAACTGCGGCGCGATGGACTCCGGCCTCTCGGTGTCCGTGCTGGAGTCGAACGAGGCGTTCGCCCCACAGGCACCGGGAGGTGTGGCCGAGTGGCCCGAGTTCGACCCGGCGATCCTCAACCCGCGGGGCGGCGCCACCGCCCTCGGCCACCCTCCCCCACTCCCGGCTCCGCTCGAGCGGAGTGACCCCCATGGCACCTCCGGTGCCCGGCTCGCCGGTACGGTCGCCCACCAGCCCGCCCGCCAGGGCAGCGGTACCGGCGCCGCCACCCTCTGCATCGGCGTGGGCCAGGGCCTCGCCCTCGTCCTCGAGCGCTAGGAAGCGTTAGGAACCCCATGACTCTCACCCAAGCGGACATCGACCTGGAGATCGCGGCCGAGCACGCCGCGTACGAGAAGCGCCTCACCGACGGCGCCCCCGTGGAGCACCAGCCACGTCGCGACTACGCGCCGTACCGCTCCTCGGTCCTGCGGCACCCCAAGCAGCCGCCGGTCGCGATCGACGTCAGCCAGGACCCCGAGCTGGTGGAGCTGTCCTCCCCCGCCTTCGGGGAACGGGACATCACCGAGATCGACAACGACCTCACCCGGCAGCACGACGGCGAGCCGATCGGCGAGCGCATCACCGTCTCCGGGCGGCTCCTCGACCGCGACGGGCGCCCGGTCCGCGGCCAGCTGGTGGAGATCTGGCAGGCGAACTCGGCCGGCCGCTACGCGCACCAGCGCGAGCAGCACGACGCCCCGCTGGACCCGAACTTCACCGGTGTCGGCCGCACGCTGACCGACGACAGCGGCTTCTACCGCTTCACGACCGTCCAGCCGGGCCCGTACCCGTGGCGTCAGCACGTCAACGCCTGGCGGCCGGCGCACATCCACTTCTCCCTGTTCGGTTCGGCGTTCACGCAACGCCTCGTGACGCAGATGTACTTCCCGAGCGACCCGCTGTTCCCCTACGACCCGATCATCCAGTCGGTGACGGACGACGCGGCCCGGCAGCGGCTGGTGGCGACGTACGACCACAGTCTGTCGGTGCCGGAGTTCTCGATGGGCTACCACTGGGACATCGTGCTCGACGGGCCGAACGCCACCTGGATCGAAGAAGGACGCTGACCTGCCATGACGAAGATCGACACGAGTCGTCCGGAGACCGTGCTGCCCACCCCGTCGCACACGGTCGGCCCCTTCTACGGCCATGCCCTGCCGTTCCCCGGCGGCGGCGACATCGCCCCGGCCGGCCACCCGGACACGATCGCCGTCCACGGCCACGTGTACGACGGCGAGGGCAACCCGCTGCCCGACGCGTTCGTGGAGCTGTGGGGGCCCGACCCGGACGGCAACCTGCCCACGGTCGACGGCTCGATGCGGCGCGACCCGGCCAGCGGCGGCTTCCTCGGGCGCAACGGCGTGGAGTTCACCGGCTGGGGCCGCGTCCAGACGGACGCGAGCGGCCACTGGTCCGCGCGGACGCTGCGGCCCGGCGCCCGCGGGCACAGCGCCCCGTACCTCAGCGTGTGCGTCTTCGCGCGCGGGCTGCTGGTACACCTGTTCACCCGGATCTACCTGCCGGGCGACGAGGCGGCACTCGCCGCGGACCCACTGCTCGCGCGGCTGGACGCCAAGCGGCGCGACACGCTGATCGCGACCGACGCGGGCAGGGGAACGTACCGTTTCGACATCCGCCTTCAAGGCGAGGGCGAGACGGTCTTCCTGGAGTTCCAGTGACATCCGAAGAAGCGGACACCGGCCTGCTCGCCCCCGGGTGGGCGGGCTCCCCGGCCGCGTCCGCGACCGACGACCGCGCCTACCTGCAGGCACTGCTGGACGCGGAGGCGGCGCTGACCCGCGCCCAGGCGGCGCGGGGGCTCGCCCCGGCCGGGGCGGCGACGGCGGTGACCGAGGCGGCCGACGCCGGTCGTTTCGACGTACGGTCGCTGGCGGAGCGCGCCCGGGGCGGCGGGAATCCGGTCATCGCGCTGGTCGCCGATCTGACGAAGGCGGTGGGCGAGGAGTTCGGGCCGTACGTCCACCGGGGCGCCACCAGCCAGGACATCGTGGACACGGCGATGATGCTGGTCGCCCGGCGCACGCTGGACCTGGTCCTCGACGACCTCGGCCGCACCGAGCGGGTGCTGGCCCGGCTGGCCGCCGAACACCGGGACACCGCGATGCCGGGACGGACGCTGACCCAGCACGCCGTGCCGACGACGTTCGGGCTGAAGGCGGCCGGGTGGCGGTCGCTGGTGCTGGACGCCCGGGACCGGGTGACGACCGTACGGGACTCGCTGCCCGCCCAACTCGGCGGAGCGGCCGGGACGTTGGCGGCCTTCACGGCGTACGGCGCGGACGATCCGACCGCGCTGCTGGCCTCCTTCGCCCGCGAGACCGGGCTCGCCGAGCCGCCCCTGCCCTGGCACACCCTGCGGACGCCGGTCGCCGATCTCGCCGGGTGCCTGGCGTTCACGGCGGGCGCCCTGGGCAAGATCGCCGCGGACGTGCTGACGCTGTCCAGGACCGAGATCGCGGAGGTCGCGGAGGGCAGCGGCGGCGGCTCGTCCGCCATGCCGCACAAGGCGAACCCGGTACGGTCCACGCTGATCGCGGCCGCGGCCCGGCGTGCCCCGCAGCTCGCGGCCACCCTGTACGGCTCGCTGGTCGCCGAGGACGAGCGGCCGGCCGGGGCCTGGCACGCCGAGTGGGAGCCGCTGCGGGACCTGCTCCGGCTGGTCGGCGGCGCGGCCCGCGACGCGGCCGAACTGACCGAGAACCTGCGGGTCCACACGGACGTCATGCGCGCCCACCTCGACCTCACCCACGGGCTGGTCGTCTCCGAGCGGCTGTCCGCCGAGCTGGCACCCGTTCTCGGCCGCGCCCGTGCCCGGGAACTGCTCACGGAGCTCGCCGGGCGCACCTACGCCGAAGGACGCAGCCTCGGCGAACTCCTCTCGGAACAGGCCGAGTTGAAGGACGTCGACCTCGACGAGCTCACCGACCCCGCCCGCTACACCGGCTCCGCCGGAGTCCTCACCGACCGTGCTCTGGAGCGACGTTGACCGACAACCGCCTCAACCACCGCGCGGAAGGGCCCGCTTCCGCTCCTCCGCTCCTGCTCGGGCCCTCGCTGGGCACCTCGTACGCCCTGTGGGACCGGGTCGCACCCGAGCTGTCCCTCACTCACCGGGTGATCCGCTGGGACCTGCCGGGGCACGGCGGTTCCGCGGCCGACCTGATCGGGCCGGGCGCGACCGTCGGGGATCTCGCCGATCTGGTGCTCGCGCTCGCCGACTCCCTGGGCATCGAGCGGTTCGCGTACGCCGGGGTGTCCTTGGGCGGTGCGGTGGGGCTGCATCTGGCCGTGCACCATCCGCAGCGGGTGTCGTCGCTCGCGGTGATCTGTTCCTCCGCCCACTTCAACGGCTCCAAGCCGTGGGAGGAGCGGGCCGCGCGCGTCCGGAGCGAGGGCATGGAATGGCTCGCGGGCGGTGCCGACGCGCGCTGGTTCACCTCCGGGTTCACCGTGCCGGAACTCGTCCGGGACCACCGGGACGCCGACCCCGAGGCGTACGCCGCCTGCTGTGACGCGCTGGCCGCGTTCGACCTGCGGGAGCGGCTGGCGGAGATCTCCGCGCCCACACTGCTGGTGGCCGGCCGCGAGGATCCCGCGACCCCGCCCGCGCATCTGCGGGAGATCGCGGACGCGGTGCCGGGCGCCGCGCTGGTGGAGATCCCCGGCGCCTCGCATCTGGCGCCCGCACAGTGCCCCGAGGCCGTCCTGACCGCGCTGCGGGCGCATGTCGACGGTGGCGCCAAGCGGGGCATGGAGGTGCGGCGCCAGGTTCTCGGGGACGCGCACGTGGACCGGGCGCAGGCCCGGCAGACGCCCTTCACCGCGCGCTTCCAGGACTTCATCTCGCGCTACGCGTGGGGCGAGATCTGGACCGACCCGACGCTCAGCCGCCGGGAACGCAGCATGATCACGCTGACGGCGCTGGTCGCGCACGGCCACTACGACGAGCTGGCGATGCATGTGCGGGCGGCCCGGCGCAACGGCCTGACTCCCGAGGAGATCGGCGCGGTGCTGCTGCAGACGGCCGTGTACTGCGGGGTCCCGGCGGCGAACTCGGCGTTCGCGACGGCGCAGCGGGTGCTGGCGCAGGAGGACGACACCGAGGCGTGAGCCGGAGGGTGAGCCGCAGGGTGAGCGGGAGGGTGACCCTGCCGGTCGTAGCTTCGGCAGCACCACGCCGATGCCCCGTTGCGCGCCTACGGTGGGGGCATGTCCACGATTCTGATCACCGGCGCCACAGCCGGTCTCGGCCGCCACGTCGCCTTCGAACTGGTCCGCTCCGGACACCTGGTCCTCGCCCACGGCCGTGACGCCGCCCGCACGCGGCAGCTCGTCGAGGAACTGCGCGGCGAGGGCGCGGCCGAAGGGTTCGTCGCCGACCTGGCCTCACTGGCGCAGGTGCGCGAGCTGGGCACGCGGGTCGCCGAGGCGCACCCCGAGCTCGACGTCCTGGTCAACAACGCGGGTGTGGGCGGCGGTTCGCCAGGCTCGGGGCGGGAGGTGAGCGCCGACGGGCATGAACTCAGGCTGGCCGTGAACTACTTGGCGCCGGTCGCGCTGACTCGCGCGCTGCTGCCGGTGCTGCTGGCGAACCCGCCCGCGCGGATCGTCAACGTCGGCTCGGCCGGCCAGGAGCCCCTCGACGTCGACGATCCCGAACTCACCCGCGGCTACAGCGGTCTGTCGGCGTACTGCCGCAGCAAGTTCGCACTCGCCGCGCACACCTTCGCCTTGGCCGAGGAGCTGGACGGCACCGGTGTCTCGGTGAACGTGCTGCACCCGGCGACCTACATGGACACGGCGATGGTCCGCGAGGGCGGCATCAGCCCCTGGAACACGGTGGCCGACGGCGCTCCGGGCGTCCTGGCCCTGGCCACCCAGGACCTGGGCAGCGGCGCCTACTTCGACGGAACCCGTGCGGCGCGGGCGCACCGGGCGACGTACGACAGGGACGTACAGAAACGTCTGTCGGCCGTCACCGACCGCCTCCTGGACGCCTGACCTACCGCAGCCCACGCCCCGTCTCCAACACCGCCCTCGCCTGCGCCCCCAGCCCGTCCGCCCCACAGGACCGCGCCAGCGCCAGGCCCCGGTCGAGCTCGGCCACCGAGCGGGCAGGGACGTACACAAGCATCCGCCGGCCGCCACCGACCCACGGCGGGGACACCCGACCTACCGCAGCCCACGCCCCGTCTCCAACACCGCCCTCGCCTGCGCCCCCAGCCCGTCCGCCCCACAGGACCGCGCCAGCGCCAGGCCCCGGTCGAGCTCGGCCACCGAGCGGGCAGGGACGTACACAAGCATCCGCCGGCCGCCACCGACCCACGGCGGGGACACCCGACCTACCGCAGCCCAAGCCCCGTCTCCAACACCGCCCTCGCCTGCGCCACCAGCCCGTCCGCCCCACAGGACCGCGCCAGCGCCAGGCCCCGGTCGAGCTCGGCCACCGAGCGGGCAGGGACGGACACAAGCATCCGCCGGCCGCCCCCGACCCACGGCGGGGACACCCGACCTACCGCAGCCCACGCCCCGTCTCCAACACCGCCCTCGCCTGCGCCACCAGCCCGTCCGCCCCACAGGACCGCGCCAGCGCCAGGCCCCGGTCGAGCTCGGCCACCGAGCGGGCGAGGATGCCGTACTCGACGCGTGCCGCCGCGTGTTCGTACTGGCAGGGTGAGGCCTCCAGGTAGGCGACCGCCTGCGCGGCCAGCCGGACCGCGCGCTGGCCGGTCTCCAGGGCGGCGGCGCAGCGCAGGGCCTCGCCTATGGCCGTGTCGGTGCCGAGGCGTTCGGCGTGCCGGCGGACGTCGGTGGCGAGCCGGGCGGCGCGGGCCGGGTCCTCGGTGACGAGGGCTCGGGCGAGGTCGAAGGCCCAGGGGACGAGCACCGGGTTGTGGTGGCCGCGAGCGGCCGCCGCCTTCTCCGCGGCCTCCAGTTCGTTGATGCCGTCTTTGGTACGGCCGACGGCGAGCAGGAGGCGGCCGCGCACGGAGCGGGGGTCGGGCAGCACGATGGTGGAGGGGTAGGGCGGGGCGAAGCCGCACTGTTGGGCGGTCGCCCAGGCCTCCTCGACGTGCCCGCGGGCGAGCAGGGTGTCGACGAGGTTGCAGGTCGCGGTCCAGTACAGGGGCAGTCCGCGCCCGACGCGTTCGGCCAGGCGCAGCGACTCGCGCAGGGACGTCTCGGCCTCCCGGAGCCGGCCGCGCCTGCGGTGGCCGACCCCGACGTAGGCGTGGGCCAGGGCGAGGTGGCCGCCGCTCCAGCCGGCGGACTCGTAGGCGCGCAGGGCCTCGGAATAAAGGGCGTCGGCCCGGTCGAGGCGGTCGGTGTAGGCGTACGCGTTGGCCAGCATGAGGAGCAGTTCGACGCCCCACTCGGTGTCGGTCCAGCCGAGTCCGGGGGCGAGCCGGCCGTTGACGAGGGCGCGGTCGCACAGGTCGACGACCGCCTCGGCGCTCTCGCCGTGGGTCATGGCGTCGAAGCCGCGCAGCATGAGCAGGGCGCGCTCGGAGTTGTCCCGGCCGGTGCAGGTGCGGGCGAGTTCGGCGAGGCGCTCGGAGCGGCCCGGTGAGGCGGCCTCGCCCGCGTAGATGCCCTCCCACATGTACTGCACGGCCTGCAGCCGCATCCGGGCGGGTCCGGCCGTGTGCCGGGCGGCCTCCGCCTCGACGGTGCGGACGGCCTCCTCCAGCTGGTCGTTGTGCAGCAGTGCCTGGGAGAGGCGGAAGACGGCGTCGACGCGTGCGTCGCCTTCGAGGCCCGGCATGGCGAGCGCGGTCTGGAGGTGGTCGATGGTCTTCGCGGGCGCGGTCAGGAGGGTGGCGCAGCCGAGTTCGAAGAGCACGCGCGCGTGCACCTCGGGCTGCGGGGGTTCCAGCAGGGCGCGTTCCAGGCAGCGGCGGGCGGCGTCGGGGGCGCCGACGGCGAGGTGCTCGCGGGCGGCCTCACGCAGCTGCTCGACGAGTTCCTCGTCGTCGTCCGGGTGGACCTGCAGGAGGTGGCGGGCGGCGGCCGCGGCGCCCCGGCCGGAGTCGGTGACGACCTGGGCGGCGATGCCGTGCATGGCGGTGCACAGGGCGGGCGGGATGGAGTTGTAGACGGCGGTGGCGATGAGCGGGTGGACGAACTCCAGGTCGCCCTCGTCGGCCCGGCCGTTCGCCGGGTCGGGCGCGGTCAGGATGCGGGCGCTGCACAGCAGTTCGGCGCAGCGCACGGCGTCGTCGCGGCCGAGGGTGGCGAGCTTGGCCACCAGGTCGACGGAGATTCCGGTGCCGAGGATGGCGGCCGCCCAGGCGAACCGGGTGGCGTCGATGCCGAGTTCCTCCAGGCGGGCGACGAGGCCGCCGCCGCGGGCCGCGCGGTTCAGGGCGCGCAGTTCGCCGGCCGCGCTCTCGGTCGGCTCCAGTTCGCTGTCCTGGACCTTGGCGAGGAGTTCGACGGCCTCGTACGGGTTGCCGGCGGTGACGGCCCAGACCTCGCGGCAGAAGGCGGCGTCGGCGTGCCCGCCGAGGGTGGCGCGGGTGAGGCCGGCGGTGGCGTCCGGGGTCAGGGCGCTCAGGGTGGTGGCGGGGTGGCCCGCGGTGGCGGCGACCTCGTCGAGGAGCCGGGCGCTCTCGCCGGTCATCTCGCCGGGGCGGCGGGCCACCACGACCAGGACGGACAGGTCGTCCAGGCGTTCGGCGAACGCGGCGAGCCAGCACAGGGTCTCCTGGTCGGCCCAGTGGGCGTCGTCGATCAGCAGGACCAGCGGCCAGTCGCGCCGGGCCAGCCGGCGCACCGCGGCGACCAGGCCGTCGGTGACGCCCTGCGGGTCGGCCTGGCGCCCTCCGGGATCCGTGAGGCCGAGCGCCGGGCCGGCGATGTCGTACCAGTCGCCGAGATACTCGCGAACCTCCTCCGGCATCAGCGACATGAGGACGGGTTGCAGCAGTTGTCGTACGACGTTGAAGGGAACGGACCTGAGGGTCTCGCCGCCGCGCGCCGACCACACGGTGCAACCGCGTCCTTCGGCGATCCGGCGGGTCTCGGCGAGCAGGGCGGTCTTCCCGAAGCCGGCCTCGCCGCTGATCATCAGCAGGCTGCCCGAGGAGGAGCTGTCCGCGCCCAGCGCGTCGATGGCCCGTACGACGCCGGAGACTTCCTCGTCACGCTCCCACAGCGAGGCCGGGGCGGCCTCCAGGGGCCGTACCTCCGTCATCGCGCTACCTCCCCAAGTCGCCCGAACGACGTACAGACTTGAGCGTAGCCGTCCGGGTGCCGAAGCGGAGGCCGGTAAGGGCACCAGTTGCCGTGACGGGTGATGCCGGGTGCGTGCGGTCGACGGGCTCTGCCCGTGACCGGCGGTCACAGGACTCGACCATGGGTCGATTTCTTCGTGACCGGCAGGACTCGCCCCGTAATGGGGCGAATTCGAAGCCCGGCCTTCTCATGCCTCTTTCACCGAGGCCTCATACGGTGGGGGCATGACGCAGGCGACTCCCTCCGGGTGGTACCCCGATCCCGGGCAGACAAGTGACGGTCCCGCCACCGAGCGCTGGTGGGACGGCAAGGCATGGACGGACCAGACCCGGGCCGCGGGGTCGGCCGCCGCGTGGGGTCCTCCGGAGGTGGCGGCGAGTGCCGGTCCGTTCCCGGCGCATCCGGGGTATCCGGGGTATCCCGCGCAGCCGCCGGCCGGGCCGCGGCGCGGTCTGCGCACGGGCATAGCCGTCGCGGCGGCCGTCGTGGTCCTGGCGTGCATAGGCGTGGGCGTGTACGCGCTCGCCGGTGACGAGGGCGGCAAGGGTGACACCGCGAACTCGCAGGGGCCGGGCGGACAGGGTGGCCCCGGCGGCCAGGACGGCTCCACGCGCGGCCCCTTCGGCGGCAACGGCGGATCCGGGGGCGACGGCGGGTCCGGCGGGTCCGGCGGGTCCGGCGGGTCCGGTGGCCGGTCGCCCTCGCCCGACCAGTCCGAGCCGCCGAAGATCGAGAGCGGGTCGGTGACCGACGCGATCGACGGGATCAGCCTGCCGATACCGGCCGACTGGTACGGCCGGCAGATGTCGGTGGGGGCGTCGGTCACGTCGAACGACTCCTACGACTGCCCCGGCGACACCTCCAAGTCCTGCACGAAGGGCGGCGCGTACTCGGCTCCCGCCCTCGCGCTCGGCACCAAGGGCACCACGGCCGAGGAGATCGCGAAGGCGGACATCTCGGCCAACGCGGAGGATTCCTACGGCGGCTCGACCTACGGCGAGATCACCTCGCACGACGTGCTGGCCTCCAAGGCCGTGACCGTGGCCGGGCAGAAGGGCTATCTGGTCCGCTGGAAGGCGGTCACCAGCAAGGGCTCCGACGGCTACGTCCAGTCGCTGGCCTTCCCCTCCCCCGCGAACTCCCAGCAGATGGTCGTCGTCCGCTTCGGCGTGGACGTGGAGGAGACGCAGGCCGTGCTCGACGAGATCACCAAGGGCATCAAGGTGTCGACGGGCGGCGGCAGCGGCCAGGACGTCTGACGTCCGGCAGGTCCTTCGTGAACATGCCGGCCGGGTGGGGCGCCTCTCCGCTCAAGAGGAACCCCACCCGGCCGGGGGGTGCGCGCCGCCCCCGTCCCCACGGTGCGGCGCGGGCAGGTCACCGTCCCGGTCATCCGGCGGACGGCGGCCTGGGTCTCAGGTCAGGCCGAGCGCCGGCAGCACGGCGGCCTCCACGAACCGGACGAGGTAGTCCGGGTCGGCGTACTTGCCCTCCAGGACGGGCCGCGCGCGCAGGACGCCGAACATCTGGGCCGGGATGTACTCCACCGCCGGATGGTCGGCGGCGATCTCGCCGCGTTCGATGCCCCGACGCAGGATCTCCTGGAGCGCGGCGATCTCCGGTTCCACCAGCGCCTCGCGCAGCGCCAGCGCGAGTTCCTCGTCCTGCGTGACGGCGTGGCCGAGCGCCTGGACCAGCTTGGTGTCGCTCGTCGACCAGGCACCCGCCGCCCGTGCGGCCTGGCGCAGGTCCTCGGCGAGCGAGCCGGTGTCGATGCCGGCGAAGCGCACCCGACGGCTGCCGCGCAGGGCCGCCGCCACGAACTGGGGCTTGGTCTTCCACTGCCGGTACAGCGTCGACTTGCTGCAGCGCGTGCTGGTGGCGACGCCGTCCATGGTGACGGAGTCGTAGCCGCATTCGCGAATCTGTTCGAGTACGGCGTCGAAGAACTCCCGCTCACGCTCCGGCGTGATCTTGGAGCGGCGCGAGGCGGCGACCGCTTCCGGTCCGTCTGCGGCCTGCGACGTCATCGACTCTCTCCTCGCTCGTATCCGTGGCCCGGGGGCTCACGTCCCAGTGTGTCGTACGTCTATCGATACTGGAGTGTACCGGTACGGGTTCGTATCGGTACACTGGCGTATCGGTACGCCACAGTATCGATGAGTTTTCGGGGCCGGAGGAGTCACAAGCCCGTCCGGAACAGCACCAGCACACGCACCACGTCAGCGAAAGGGCCGGGGGATGAATGCCCGCACCGAGCCTTCACCAAAGCCTTCACCAGCGGCGCCGAGCGCGATAGCGCGGCCGCCGCTCGTCCGTGAGCTCCTGCTCGTCGCAGGGTTCTTCCTCGTCTACAAGTTCGGCCGGCAACTGGCCACGGGCCACACCGGCGAGGCCTTCCGCAACGCGCACCGCGTGTGGGACCTGGAACGAACCCTGCGGCTGCCCGGCGAAGGCTCGGTGCAGTCCCTGCTGCTGCACGGCGACACGTTCACGCACGTCGCGAACACGTACTACGCCACCGTCCACTTCCCGGTCACGGTGGCCTTCCTGGTCTGGCTCTACCTGCGCCGCCCCGCGCACTACGTGTGGGCCCGCCGCGTCCTGGCCGCGCTCACCGGCGCCGCGCTGGCGGCGCACCTCCTGTTCCCGCTGGCCCCGCCGCGCATGCTCGCCGTCACCGGCCTGGTGGACACCGCACGGATCTACGGCCCCTCCGTGTACGGCCCGCCGCGGACCGACCACCTCTCGAACCAGTTCGCGGCGATGCCCTCGTTGCACTTCGGCTGGGCGTTGATGCTGGCGATCGGCCTGATCGTCGCCACCCGCTCCCACTGGCGGTGGCTGTGGCTGCTGCACCCGCTGCTGACCCTGCTGGTGATCGTCGGCACGGCCAACCACTACTGGCTGGACGCGATCGCCGCGGGGGCGCTGCTCGCCCTCGCGCTCGCGGTGATCCACCTGCCGCACCGGACGGCCACCACCGCCGGACGCGGTCAGGGCCGGCTCATACCCGCCGAGGAGCAGGTTCTCGTGGGGGCGGGCCGATGAACGCCACCGTTCTCGCCGTCGTCCTGTCCCTCTTCTCCTCCGTCGCCTACGCGGCCGCGGCCGTGGCCCAGGAAAGGCTGGCCTCCCGCGATCCGGGCTCGGGCACGCTGCGGCTGCTGCGCTCGGGCGCCTGGTGGGGGTCGGTCGTGCTCAACGCCGCGGCCGCGCTGCTGCACGTGGTCGCCCTGAAGTACGGGCCGCTGACCGTGGTCCAGCCGCTCGGTGCGCTCACCCTGGTCGCGGCGGTGCCCATGGGGGCGCGGGTCGCGGGGCGGCGGGTCAGTGCCGCGGAGTGGCGGGGCACCGCGCTGACGCTGCTCGGTCTGTCCGCGATCCTGGTCACGGCCTCCGGGCCGGCGCCCGAGGACGTGCTGAGCGCCCCCGAGGCGGTGGCGGTCGCGGCGGTGACGGCCACGCTGATCGGCGTACTGGCACGGCGGGGCGCCCGGCCGGGCCTGCGGCACGCGTCCGCGTCGGGCTTCGCCTCCGGGGTCGCCTCGGCGCTCACCCAGACCGTGACGGTGGCCGTGACGGACCGCACCCAGTCCCTGCTCAGCGTGGAGGTGATCGGGGTGGCGCTGCTCGTCGCGGCCTTCGCGACCGGCGGACTGCTGCTGTCCCAGACCGCCTACCGGGGCGGCCTCGGTGCCCCGCTCGCGGTGGTGACGCTGGCGAATCCGGTGGCCGCCGCGGCGATCGGCCTCGTCCTGCTCGGCGAGCGGCTGCAGGGCGGCGCGGCGGGCGTCCTGCTCGCGCTGGCGGGGGCGGGGCTCGCGGCGTGGGGCGTGGTGCTGCTCTCGCGGGTGCCGCGCGCCGTGGACATCGAAGACGCCGTGGACACCGTGGACGTCGTGGGGGCGGACGCACACGAGCACGAGGAACACCCCGTGGCCGCGGTCCTGGCCCTGAGGCCGGAGTCGGCGGCGGCCGAACCGGCGTGGGTGCCCCGGCCGGCCGAACCTGCGATGGTGCCGCCCCGGCGGTCCGAGCCGGCGATGGTGGCCCGGCGGTCCGAGCCGGGACACCTCACACCGCTGTGAGCGCCGTCGCGGGCAGGCTCAGCCGAGTCCCCGCGAGTCCTGCTTGAGCGCCGTGTCGACGGTCAGGGCCGTCGCCACGACCAGGCTCAGCAGCGGTTCGGGCAGCTGGTAGTGGATCTGCAGGACGTAGTTGTCCGCGGTCGTGAACATCGTCTTGGCGAGGCCTTCCCAGGTCTTGGTGATCCGGGCGACCTCCTTCTCGGTGTGGTCGACGATGGCGAAGTTCCACGCGCGCCAGTTCTCCGCCTTGATCGCGCCGACCTGCCGGCCGTCCACGTTCATCGCGAAGTTGATCTTGCCGATCATGTTCTGCTGGACGATCTCGCCCACCGGCTGACCGTCCGGACGTGCCACGAGCACCCGTGACTTGAGGAACTTCGCGGGACGGGTCAGCACCAAAACGGGCTGCCCGTACGCGTCGCGGATCTCCAGTTTGTGCGTCAGGAACTGGTCGACGCTGGCGACGAGGCGCAGGGCCTTCTTCAGCGCGCTCTGTCCGACCTGGACGACCGAGCCGAGCTGGTTGCCGTTCTGGTCCATGACCTTGTACTCGTTGGTCAGCTCGATCAGCTTGGCCTTCTGGTTCACCACCAGGACCGGCTCGCTGAACAGACTGCCGCCGCCGGGGCCGCCCGCCGCGACCCCGGCCTGCTGCTGCACCTGGTGCTGGACGCGCTGGTCCGGGCCGGCCGGCTGCGGCGGCACCTGCGGTGCGGCCGCCGCCTGCTGGTTCGTGTGGTCCGTCCACTGCGCGCCGTCCCAGTAACGGAGCGTCTGGGCCGCTCCGTGCGGATCCGGGTACCAGCCTGCAGGCGTGTTCGATTGCGTGGTCACCGAGGCACACTATCCCGAGTGTCCCCGTCCCCGACCAGCCCGGATCCGCGCACTCCGGAAGCCTTTACCCAGTCATGACAGCCGGGTCGCTCACCCCCGGCCGCCCGTTCTCCACGTGGCCGGCGAACCTGCGCAGGAACGCCGGCTCGCTCTCGGACGTGACGGTCAGGTCGTACCAGCGCCTGCTCGCCGTGAGGTCGAAGGTGTGCTTGACGGTGACGCCGGCGCGCACGGTGAAGGTCCTGTCCCGGTCGCCGTATCCGCTGGTGACCTTCAACCGCACGGTGGCGGAGCCCTTGTTGGCGAAGGCCAGCTCGACGTCGTCGCCCCGGTGGCGCGCGGTGACCTCGGGGCCGGCGCTGCCGTTCGGGCCCTCGAAGACGCGCAGGAAGCCGTTCGGGCCGTGCACGGTCAGGTCGTACGAGCCGTTCGAGTACGCCGAGTTCCAGGCGTCCGCGACGGTCTTGCCGGCCTCGGTGGTGTAGCTCCAGGGGCCGTCGGCGCGGTTGCCGGAGGTCACCAGGAACGCGGCACCGGCCTTGGCGCCGGAGGCGAAGGTGAGCGTGAACCTCCCGCTCGCCGGGTCCGCCGAACCGTCCACGTACGGGGCGTACTTGAGCGGACGGGCGGGGCGCAGCCCGCGCTCCTGCCTGGGCAGGGCGGGGGTGGCGGGCGGGGTGGGCACGTAGTCGGGGTGGCGTTCGCGGTCCGGGGGCCGGTAGCCGCCGGTGTCGGGCAGGGCGACCGGCCGGGTGTCCTTGCGGGAGAAGTCGAACGCGGACGTCAGGTCACCGCAGACCGCGCGCCGCCAGGGCGAGATGTTCGGCTCGTGTACGCCGAAGCGGTTCTCCATGAAGCGGATGATCGAGGTGTGGTCGAGCGTCTCGGAGCAGACGTACCCGCCCTTGCTCCACGGCGAGACGACGATCATCGGTACGCGCTGGCCCAGTCCGTAGGCACCGGCGACGTGGCCGCTGTCGCCCTGGAAGAGGTCCGGGCCGACGTCGACCGTGGACCTGCCCTGGCCGGCGGAGGCGGGCGGGAACGGCGGGACCAGGTGGTCGAAGAAGCCGTCGTTCTCGTCGTACGTGATGAACAGGGCCGTCTTCGCCCACACCGCCGGGTCGCAGGTGAGCGCGTCGATGACCTGGGCGATGTACCAGGCGCCGTAGTTCGCGGGCCAGTTGGGGTGTTCGGTGAAGGCCTCGGGGGCGACGATCCAGGAGATCTGCGGCAGCTTGCCGCCCTTGACGTCGGCCGTGAGCTGGTCGAAGTAGCCCTCGCCCGTGGTGAGATCGGTGCCGGTGCGGGCCTTGTCGTACAGGGGGTCGCCGGGCTTCGCGTTCCGGTACTGGTCGAAGTAGAGGAGCGAGTTGTCGCCGTAGTTGCCGCGGTAGGCGTCGGCGATCCAGCCCCAGGAGCCGTCGGCGTCCAGGCCGTCGCCGACGTCCTGGTAGATCTTCCAGGAGACCCCGGCCTTCTCCAGACGCTCGGGATAGGTCGTCCAGCCGTAGCCGGCCTCGTCGTTGCCGAGGACCGGGCCGCCGCCGGTGCCGTCGTTGCCCGTGTAGCCGGTCCACATGTAGTAGCGGTTGGGGTCGGTGGAGCCGATGAACGAGCAGTGGTAGGCGTCGCAGACGGTGAAGGAGTCGGCGAGCGCGTAGTGGAAGGGGATGTCCTCGCGGTTCAGGTACGCCATGGTCGTGGCGCCCTTGGACGGCACCCACTTGTCGTACTTGCCCGCGTTGACGGCTGCGTGGCCGTCGTTCCAGCCGTGCGGGAGGTCCTGGAGGAAGGCCATGCCGAGGTTGTCGGCGCCGGGGTGGAACGGGAGGACGTCCTTGGTGCCGTCCGACTGGTGCCACACGGACTTGCCGTTCTGGAGGGTGACCGGGCGGGGGTCGCCGAAGCCGCGGACGCCTCTGAGCGAGCCGAAGTAGTGGTCGAAGGAACGGTTCTCCTGCATCAGGACGACGATGTGCTCGACGTCCTCGATCGTCCCCGTGCGGTGCTGGGCCGGGAGCGCTGCGGCGCGCTGGATGCTGTTGGACAGCGCGGTGAACGCCGTGGTGGCGCCGGTGAGCTGGAGGAAGCGGCGCCTGTTGACGTCGGGCATGGGTGGGGCCTCTCATCCTGGTACGGATGGCCGGAACGTGACGGAAGGTGCGCGAAAGGAGTGTTCCAAGAGCACCAAACGTCGGGGAAGGGTCTGGTGGCGCTGATGTGAAAGTCGTGAGTACGCAGGGTGTGCCGGGCCGGAGCGCGGGGAGGGTCGCGATCATGACAGAGACGCACACCTCGGCGTCCACGCCGACGAAACGGCCCGTACGCCAGCTCCTCGCCGCCTCCGTGGGCAACGCCGTGGAGTGGTACGACTGGTACGCCTACACGTTTCTGGCCACCTACATCGCCGCCGAGGTCTTCCCCAAGAGCGCGGACAACTCGCTGGTGCCGCTGCTGTCGACGTTCGCCGTCTTCGCGGTGGGTTTCTTCATGCGGCCGGTCGGCGGGCTGCTGATGGGCACGGTCGCGGACCGGCACGGGCGGCGCGCCGCGCTGACGGTCACCATCCTGCTGATGGGCGGCAGCAGCCTGCTGGTCGGACTGACGCCGACGTACGCGGCGGCGGGCGTCCTGGCTCCCGTGATCCTCGTCCTCGCGCGCCTGCTGCAAGGCCTGTCCGTAGGCGGGGAGTTCGCGGCCTCGACGACGTTCCTGGTCGAGTCGGCGGGGCCCGGCCGGCGCGGGCTGTTCTCCAGCTTCCAGTACGTGTCGACGACCGCCGGGCAGCTCGTCGCGTCCGGGATCGCCACCCTGCTCGTGGGCACGCTCAGCGACGGGCAGATGAACGGCTGGGGCTGGCGGCTCCCCTTCGTCCTCGGGGCCGCGCTGAGCCTGGTCGGCTTCTGGATCCGGCAGGGCGCGCAGGAGACCCGCAGCGAGGAGCAGCAACAGGCGCCGCGGCCGGGCCTGTTCGAGGCGCTGCGCCGCCATCCGCGCGAGTCCCTGCTGATCTGCGGGATCACGGCGGGCGGCACGATCGCCTACTACACGTGGACGTCGTACCTGCCGACGTACGCCGAGCTCAACGCGGGCGTCGCCAAGTCGGACGCACTTCTCGCGGGCACCATCTCGCTCGCCTTCTTCGGCCTGCTCCAGCCACTCGGCGGCCTGCTCTCCGACCGCTTCGGCCGACGCCCGCCGCTGCTCTTCTTCGGCCTGGGCTTCGCCCTTTTCAGCGTGCCGCTGCTGCACGCCCTGCGGGACTCCTTCGCCGTCCTGCTGCTCGTCCAGTGCGCGGGCATGGTCCTGCTGACCGGGTTCACCTCGATCAGCGCCGCCGTCAACGCCGAGGTCTTCCCGCCCCGCGTGCGGGCGGCCGGCATCGGCTTCCCCTACTCGCTGACGGTGGCCCTGTTCGGCGGGACGGCCCCCTATGTGGGCACGCTCTTCAAGGAGTTGGGGCACACCGGGCTCTTCCCCTGGTACGTCGCCGTCCTGTGCCTGGTGTCGTCGCTGGTGTACCTGCGGCTGCCGGAGACGGCCCACACGGAGCTACGGCGCTGAGGTCCACCGCTGTGCCACGGCCTTTCCCGCCCGGAGCGCGGCCACCGGGTCGGCCGCCTCGTCCAGTTCGATGAGCACCGTGCCGGCGCCAGGGGTGCGGGACATCGCGTCGGCCCAGCCCTTCCAGTCGACGATGCCCCTGCCCAGTTCGGCCATGTAGGGCTGCTGCCGGGCGAAGACCGTGTCGTCGATGGTGAGTTCCACGTCGATGGGCCCGACCGCGTCCTTCCAGTGCGCCAGGGCGATGCGCGGGGCGTGACGGCGTGCGACGGCGACGGGGTCGCCTCCTCCGAGGGCGATGTGGCAGGAGTCGGGGCACAGCCACACGTAGCGCGGGTCGGTGAGGGCCATGAACAGGTCGATGTCCCGCTCGTACCAGAGGGTGCTGTTGGACTCCGTGTGGAAGGCGAGCTTCACGCCGTGCCGGGACACCGCCTCGCCGACCGCGTGCGCGATGCCGGCCATGCGGGTCATGTACGCGGCGTCGACGAAGAAGGGCGGCCGAATCCCGTACGTCGTCCGCATGGGCAGTCCGGCGACGAGGAGTTGCGCCCCGGCCTCGGCGAGGAAGGCCGCGCGGCGTTCGGCGTCGGCGACGATCGCGGCCAGGTTCTCGCCGTGCCGCCAGTCGGGGCAGTCGCTGCCGGCGATGAAGGCGCTCACGACGGACAGGCCCCGGCCGGCGAGCTCACGGCGGAACGCCGGTGCGCTGCCGAAGGCGCGCAGGGCGGAGTCGATGTCGCCGGGTGCGAAGGTCAGCTCGATGCCGGTGACCCCGGCGTCGGCCAGCGCGTCCATGATCTTCTCCCAGAACCGCTCCGGGTGCTGGCGGGCCCAGTCGCGCACGGCGTCCGCGGAGGCGAGATTCCAGAACGCCGGGTGGTGGAAGGTGATGATGTCGGTCGCGAAGCGAGGCGTCATTCGGCACCGCCGCGGGCGTTGTAGACGACGACGCCGTCGGCGCTGTCGACGGCCTCGCGGTAGCCGCGGAACACGGCGAGCGCCTCGTCGCGCAGAATGTCCCCGACGACCTCGATGCCGCGTGCCTCGAACTGCCCGGCCCAGTCCGTACCGAGCGGGCCCTCGTCGAAGGTGGTGATCTCCTCCAGTTCCGGGCCCTCGCCGGCGACCACGAGAGCGCGCACGCCGGACCACAGGGTGGCGCCGTAACACTGGACGCACGGACGCCAGTTGACGACGAGCTCGTGTGCCGACAGGCCCTCGCCGCCCAGGTCCCAGCCGCCGGTCGCCGTCTGCGCCAGGCCCAGCGCGACGACCTCGGCGTGTGCGCTGGAGACGCCGGAGGCGAGGACGACGTTCACGCCGACCGAGACGATCCGGCCGGTGTCCCGCTCGGCGACGAGGGCCGCGAACGGGCCGCCGTCCCCCTCGCGCCAGTTGCGGTCGGCGAGGCGGTGCACGAGGCGCATACGGTCCTCGCGGCCGGGGACGACGGCGGGCACGTCGGCCAGTTCGTCGTCGATCCAGGCCGGCAGGGCCACCTGGTACTGCCTGGCGATGTCGATCATGGTGGTGCTTCCTGTCAGTGGGTGGCGAGCGCGGTGTCGCGCCGGGCTATGGCACGGGCGGCCCGGACGGCTGTCACCGCGCCGGTCAGGGTGACGTTGGCGGCCATCGCGGTGGGGATCACACCGTTGCCGGCGAGGTACAGGTTGTCGTAGCCCCACACCCTGCCGTCCGGGTCGCACACGCTGGTGCCGTCGTCGGCGGCGCCGGACCGGACGGTGCCGGTCTGGTGCAGCGAGGAGCCGGGTGGGAGCAGCGCGCTTTCGGTCGCGGGGTCGAAGGGGCCGAACTCCTCGGCGGTCGACCGGACTTCGTCCAGTGCCCGGCAGATCAGCGCACGGTCCGCGTCGCTGTAGCCGAACTCGACGGTCATCCGGGGCATCCCGGCGAGGTCGGTCTCCGTCTCGGAGAACACGAGCCGGTTCTCGGGGCGCGACTCGACGGGGGCGTACAGCGACAGGCCCACGGAGTGGGCGAGGGGCCGGCCGTGCTCGTCCAGATAGGTGCGGTTCATGATCTGGCCGTGGAAGGGCTGCGCCGCCCCGTTCTGCGGCAGCCACAGCGAGTCCGTGCTGAACTCGCCGGGGCGCTGCAGGGGCAGGTCGTCGACGCCGATGCCGAACCGGCCGAGGTCGAGCAGGACCCGGGCGGTGATGAACGCGTGCTCGTTGAGGTGACGGCCGAGCGCGTGGGGCCGTATGCCCGAGGCGAACAACAGCTGCGGGGTGCGCAGCGCGTCGGCGCACACCACCACGGTGTCCGCGAGGAGTTCGCAGGCGGCGCCGTCGGCGACGCGGCGCAGCCGGGCGCCGGTGACGCGGTGGTCCGCGACCAGCAGGGCCGTCGCGAGCGTGCCGGTCATCAGGGTGAAGGCCGGGTCCCCGCCGGTCGCGAGGGCGGGGAAGATCGTTCCCGGGGCCGTGCGGGGCATGGGGCCCGAGGTCGTCGGGGTGACGGCCATCGGCATCGGCTGTGGCCGCCGGTCGGGCGGTCCCGTGCCGTCGAAGCGTCGGCGCAGGACGTCGAGGACGGTCCGGCCGACCTCGGTCGGGCCGATCGCGGCGGGGGTGACGGCGAGGACCCGGCGCGCGGTGTCCAGGTCGGCGGCCCAGCGGGCCGGGTCGCCGAAGTCGAACACCTCGGGTCCGGCGGGCCACGGTGTCGCGGCGGTCCAGTGGACGCCCATGCCGCCCGCGTTCCAGGCGAGCGCCGTCGCGGGCATCGCCTCGGCGTCCTCGCCGAAGGCCAGGGCGTGGACCATGCCGGGCGTCAGGCCGGTGAGGCTGTCGGGGACCTCGCGCACCACCTCGGCGCCCGTGTACATGCCCTGGACGCCGGTGGCGACCTGTTCGTTGTAGCGGGCCCACAGGAGCGGGTCGTCGAGGTCGTGCAGGTGCAGGCCGGGACTCTCACCGATCGCGCTGCCGCCGTCCACCATGGTGATGTCCAGCGCCGGATCGGTGTCGCGCAGCTGTCGGGCCACGACGGATCCCATGATGCCGCTGCCCACGATGAGGACGTCGGTGCGGGGGGTGTCGGTCAAGGTGAGACTCCAGGTGTCGGGCCACGGGTGCCGGAGCAGAGGGGTGGGGGGTGCGCTCACGTGCGCGGGACGAGCGGGCCGAACAGCTCGGTGTCCATGCGGTCGAGGGCCAGCTTGACGGCGCCGACGAGGGCGGCGTCGCGGCCCAAACCGGTGGCGCGCAGCTCGATCGGGGGGGTGCGGGCGTCGTGCATCGCCGCACGCACCCGCGGCAGCAGGACGTCGGCCGCGTCCTCCAGGCCGCCGCCGAGCACGATGAGCGACGGGGCGACCGTCCACGACAGGATGGTGAGGATCGACGCGATGTTCTCCACGAACTCGTCGACCTCGGCGAGCGCGGCCGCCTCGCCCGCGCGCGCCGCGTCGAACCGGCCGAGCGCGACGCCGCGTTGGGCCGCGTCCGGTGACGTCAGCCAGGCCACCGGGTGGTGCTCGACCGAGCCGGCCGGTATGGAGCGGGCCTCGACGATCTCGCCCGCGGCGCCGTCGAGACCGCGGTGCACGGCGCCCCGGATGAGGATGCCGAGGCCGGTGCGGTTGCCCAGGATCGCCCATACGACGTTGTCGTGGTCGCCGGCCACGCCCCGCCAACGCTCCGCGAGGGCACCGAGGTTGGTGTCGTTGTCCGCGAACCAGGGCACCGGGACGCGCCGGCCCATTTCTTCGGGCAGGTGCACGCCTTCCCAGTGTGTGGTGTGCACCAGGCGCCGTACGACTCCGTCGTCGTCGATCGCGCCGCCGCCCGCGACAGCACCGGCGCGCAGCCGGTCCGCCGACCCGCCCGCGTCGTCGAGCGCCGCCAGCACCAGGGCGGCCGCGTCGTCGAGTGTGACCTGCGGGTCCTGGTAGGCGCGCAGCGGGCCGTGGGCCCGGCCGAGGATGCGGCCGCGTACGTCGGCGACGACCGCGGACGCGTCCGAGGTGGTGATGGTGACGGCCGCCAACAGCGCGTGTTCGGCGCGCAGTTCGTACCGTCGGGCGGGGCGCCCGGCGGAGCCGCTGACCGGCACCCGGTCCAGCTCCGCCACCCAGCCGGCTTCGACCAGCGAGTCCAGGATCAGCTCGATCGTGCGGCGGGAGAGACCGGCCCGCCCGGCGAGCGCGGTCAGCGTCGTCGGCCCGGCCGACACCGCCAGGGCTCGCAGGACGACGGAGGTGTTGACGCGTCGGACGGCGCTCTGGTTCATCCCCGACATCCCGCTCACCGCATTCCCGTTCCGGAGATGCCCTGCACGAAGTACCGCTGCAGGAACAGGAAGAGCAGCAGCACCGGCAGCATCACGACGATCGCGCCGGCGAGCATCAGGCCGTAGTCCGTGACGTGGGCGGCGGCCTGGCTGGTGGCGGCGAGGCCGACCGGCAGCGTGTAGGTGGACATGCTCTGGGCGACGATGAGCGGCCAGATGAAGTTGTTCCACGAGGTGAGGAACGACATGATCGTGATCGTCGCGACGGCGGGGCCCGCCAGCGGCAGGAAGATCCGGAAGAAGATCCGGAACTCGCCCGCGCCGTCGATCCGGGCCGCCTCCAGCAGTTCGTCGGGGATGGACATCGCGTACTGCCGCATGATGAACACCGACAGGGGCATCGCCACACCGGGCAGGGCGATACCGGTGAGGGTGTCCGCCAGGCCGAGGTCGACGGTGATCACGAACTGCGTGACGAAGACCGCGGTGAACGGCACCATCATCGCCGCCATGACCGCGCCGAACGCGAGCCGCCTGCCCGCGAAGTCGAGTTTCGCGAGCGCGTAGCCGGCGGCCGACGCCGCGACGATGTTGCCGGCCACCACGAGGAGGGCGACCACGACGCTGTTGGCCATGAACCGGCCGAAGCCCTCGGTGGCGAACAGCCGCCCGAAGTTGTCGAGGGTGACATGGTGCGGAACCCAGGCACCGGGGTCGGAGCGGATCTCGTCGAGACCGCGCAGCGAGCCGCTGATCACCCAGGCGAACGGCAGCATCGTGAGGAGCGCGCACAGCACCAGCGCGCCGTACAGCAGCGGCCGGGCGACGGACCGGGGGCGCGCGGCGACCCGGTCGGTGGCGGTTTCGGCGTTCCGCGACGCGGCGAGGGCGGTCATACGCGGGGCCGCAGCAGCCGGAACTGGACAAGGCTCACCAGGGCCACCATGACGAGCGTCACGAAGGACGCGGCCGAGGACATCCCGAACTCGCCGGCCCCGAACTGGTGGTAGGTGTACAGCGCCACGGATTCGGTGGAGCCGAGCGGGCCGCCGTTCGTGAGCAGGTACGGCTCGTCGAACACCTGGAGGTAGAAGACGGTCAGCAGCACCGACACCATCAGGGTGGTCGGCAGCAGCAGCGGCAGCGTGATGTGCCGCAACTGCCGCCACCGTCCTGCCCCGTCGAGTGAGGCGGCCTCGTACACGTCGTCCCCGATCGACTGCAGACCGGCGAGGAACAGGACCATCGCGGTGCCGAAGTTGCGCCAGACGCCGAGCAGGATCACCACTGGCATGGCGAGGTCCGGGTCGTCCAGCCAGTTCGGTCCGGCGAGGCCCACGGCGCCGAGCACCTTGTTGACGGTGCCGTCGGCGTTGAAGGCGTACTGCCAGATCAGGGCGATCGCCACGACGTTGGTGACGACCGGCGCGAAGAAGAGGGTGCGGAACGTGCCGCGCAGGCGCCGGATGCCGGAGTTCAACGCGAGGGCAAGCCCGAAGCCGATCCCCATGGTCAGGGGCACCCCGACGGCCACGAACAGGACGGTGTTGCGGATGTCGCGCAGGAAGCTCTCGTCCCGGAACAGACGGACGAAGTTGTCCAGGCCGGTGAAGTCGACCGCGAGCGGATGCCTCAGATCCGTGCCGCGCAGGTCGGTGAGGCTGAAGCCGAGCGCGGCGACGGTGGGCAGGGCCGTGTAGAGCAGGAACACCAGGGCGAACGGCGTGAGGAACAGCCAGGCGACGGCCGTACGGCGGGCGCGGCGCCGGCTGCGGCGTCCGGAGCCGACGAGAACAGGCGTGGTGGTCATCCGCCGCTCACTTCGCGCCCGTGCCGAGGCTCTCGGCGTACGACTGGATGTTCGCGGCGGCCTTCTCGGCGGTCGCCGTCTTCTTGGCCACGGCTTCCATCTCCTTGCCCATCCGGGTCGCGATCTGCTGCCAGGTGGTGACGCGCGGGAACGTCCGGGTGTTCTTGAGCTGGGTGAGGAACGCGTCGAGCAGTGGCTGGTTCTTGATGGCGGGGTCGTCCCAGGCGGAGATGACCGCCGGCAGCGAGCTGTACGCCTTGTACTGCGCGACCTGGGTGCCGGGCTTCGCGAGGTGCCGGACGAGCTTCCACGACGCGTCCGCGTCGCCGCTGTCCGCGAGCACGCCCCAGCTGCCTCCCGCGGAGAAGGAGACGCTGCCCGACGAACCGGCCGGCAGCGGTGCGGTGGCCACGTGGGACGCCGTCCAGCCGTCCTTCTTCGCGGCGGTGTCGAGCTGCCCGACCACCCACGGGCCGGTGATCATCGTGGCGGTCTTCCCGCTGACGAAGTACGGCTGCGCGTCGAGGAAGGTGGGCGTGGCGGTGTCGGCGACGCCCGAGGTGAAGAACGAGGCGTTGTACCTGAGCGCGTCGGCCATCGCGGGTGTGTCGAGGGTCCATTTCCCGTCGGCGGAGAGGAGCGAACCACCGGCCTGCCAGGCGTACATCGCGACGTCCTGGCCGTTGAAGAGGTCCCAGCCGTTGTCGGCGCCGAGGCCGTGTATGGCTCCGGCACCCTGGAGCGCCTTGAAGAACGGCACCATCTCGTCCCACGTGGCCGGCGCCTCGACGCCCGCCTTCCTGGCCAGGTCGGAGCGGTAGACGAGGGCGTACGTGTAGGCGTACCAGGGCACCGTGTAGGCCACGTCGTCGACCACGCCCGCGTCCCACAGGCTCTTGAAGAAGCCGGCCGGGTCGACGAGGCCGTCCGGAACGGGCCGCAGGATCGACGGGTCGAGGAACTGCGCCTGCGACTCGGGGAAGAACTGGGCCACGTCGGGGCCCTTGCCCGCCGCGATCGCCGCCTGGAGCTTGGTGTAGTACTCGGCGTTCGGGATCAGCGTGAACCTCACGGTGACGTCGGGGTTCGCGCTCTTGAAGGGTTCGATGACCTTCTCCAGCACGTCGGCGTCGCCCTGGGCGGCCCAGACGCTGACGGTGCCGGTGGCCGGGGAGTCGTCGATCGGCTTGGCGGAGGTTTTGGCCGCCGTGGTGTCGCCCTCGCGCCCGCAGCCGGTCAGGCCGAGGGTGCCGAGAACGGCCATGCCGGCGGTCAGCTTCAGGGCACCGCGTCTGGAGAGGTTGGGCACCTTGGGCTCCTGGGATTTCAGGGGGAAGTAGCTTTTTCGGTCCGACGGACCCAGGAGCGAAGCTATGAGCGATGCATTTCGGCCACATGCACGGAGCCGTCCCGAATAATTTCGGAACGTGTAGCGAATTCGGTCAGGGCGCCCGGGCCGCGCGGGGGCCGCCGCCCGCCTTCCGCGAGACGGAAGAGGCATTGCCGTGCCCTGACGCCCTTCCGGATGATGTCGCCATCACCAGAGAGACGGAGCCGCTTCCATGCCTCACACCACCGCCTTCGCCAGGAACCAGTGGTACGTCGCCGCCTACAGCCACGAGGTCGGACGCGAGGAGTTGCTCGGCCGGACGATCCTCGGTGAACCGCTCGTCTTCTACCGCACCGAGGAGGAGGGGACGCCCGTCGCGCTGCACGACCGGTGCGTGCACCGGCGCTACCCGCTCTCCAAGAGCGGACTCGACGGTGACCGCATCGTCTGCGGCTACCACGGCTTCACGTACGACAAGACGGGCGCCTGCGTGTACGTGCCCGGGCAGAAGCGCGTCCCGCGCACCGCCCGCGTCGCTTCCTACCCGGTCGTCGAGCAGGACTCCCTGGTCTGGGTGTGGATCGGCGACCCGGCGCTCGCCGACCCGCAGGCCATCCCCCGGGCCCGCCACCTCGACTCCCCCGGCTGGGTGACGGTACGCGGCATGGAGCCGATCGACGCCGACTACGGCCTGCTGGTCGACAACCTCCTCGACCTGTCCCACGAGACGTATCTGCACGGCGGCTACATCGGCACCCCCGAGGTCGCCGAGACGCCGATCACCACCGAGGTCGACGAGGGCGCCGGGATCGTACGGGTGAGCCGGCACATGGACGACGCGGAGTGCCCGCCGTTCTACGCCAAGTCCACCGGCATCAAGGGCCGGATCACGCGCTGGCAGGACATCGAATACCACGCGCCCTGTCTCTACCTGCTGCACAGCCGGATCGCGCCGGTCGGTGTGGTGCCCGAGGCGGACGGCAGCGACCCGAACGGCTTCCACACCGAGATCACGTACGCCATCACGCCGTCCGCCGACGGCAAGGTGTACGACTTCTGGATGGTCTCGCGCGACTGGGCGACGGAGGACGCCGAGGTCACGGAGTTCCTGCGGGGCAACAACCACACGGTCGTCATGCAGGACGTCGACGCGCTCAACCTGCTCCAGGAGACGCTCGGCAGCGAGCGCACCGGCTACCAGGAGCTGAGCATCAACATCGACACCGGCGGCCTCGCCGCCCGCCGTATCCTCGCCCGTCTGGTCGAGGAGGGCGCGAAGCCGATGGAGAAGGTCCAGTGACCAGCCCCACCGGCGAGGTCTACCGCATCGACTGGCTGCCCGGCACGGACATCCTGCACGGCACCTGTCACTGCGGCCGCGAGCACACCTCGCAGGACCCGATCGAGATGTGGGAGTGGATGCTCGCCCACCCGCAAGGACACGAGCCGCAAGGAAACAGCTCATGACCCTGTACGAAGCCGAACTCGTCGTCGAGCAGCGGGAGTTCGCGGCGGACGGAGTGCTCGCCCTGACCCTGCGTCATCCGCTGGGCGAACCGCTTCCGGTCTGGGAGCCCGGCGCCCACATCGACGTCGTGCTCGGGCCTGACCTGGAGCGCCAGTACTCGCTGTGCGGCGACCCGGCCGACCGCGGAGCCTGGCGGATCGCCGTCCTGCGCGAGCCGGACGGGCGCGGCGGATCCGCCCATGTGCACGGGCAGTTGGTGCAGGGCGACAAGCTGCGGGTGCGCGGTCCGCGCAACCACTTCGCCCTGCACCCCGCGCCCCGCTACCGCTTCGTCGCGGGCGGCATCGGCATCACGCCGATCCTTCCGATGCTGGCGGCGGCGGAGGCGGCGGGCGCCGAGTGGACGCTGCTGTACGGCGGCCGGAGCCGTCAATCCATGGCGTTCGCAGGCGAGTTGGCGCGTTACGGGGACCGGGTCACGATCGCCCCGCAGGACGAGTCCGGTCTGCTGGACCTGGGCCCGGTGCTCGACGACGTCCCCGAGGGCACCCTCGTCTACTGCTGCGGTCCCGGGCCGCTCCTCGACGCGGTGGAGGCGCGGTGCCCGGCCGGGGTGCTGCGTGTCGAACGGTTCCAGCCCAAGGAGCAGGAGGCGGGCGAGACCACCGAGTTCGAGGTCGAGCTGGCGCGGAGCGGCCGGACGCTCACCGTCCCGAAGGACGTCTCCGTGCTCGACACCGTGCGAGCCGCGGGCGTCGAGGTGCTGTTCTCCTGCACCGAGGGCACCTGCGGCACCTGCGAGACCGACGTCCTCGAAGGCACCCCGGACCACCGGGACTCGGTGCTCACGGACGAGGAGCGGGAGGCCGGGGAGACCATGCTCATCTGTGTGTCCCGGTGCCGGGGCAGGCGGCTCGTCCTCGACCTGTAGACAGCCCGAGGTCGGTCTCGATCCCGGCGACCGCCGCCAGCAGGGGCGGCAGCAGGTCCCGGCGCACCGACGCCAGGGAGTTGCGGCTGGCGTGCACCGGGATGTTCACCGCCGCCACCACCTCGCCGCCCCGGTCCCGCACCGGGGCGGCGATCGAGCGCAGCCCCTCCTCCAGTTCCTGGTCGACGAGGGCGTATCCCTGCCGGCGTACCCGGTCGAGCTCGGCCCGGAGCGCCTTCACCGACACGATGGTGCGGGCGGTCAGCGGACGCAGGTCGGCGCGGGCGAGCCGCGCCTGAAGCTCCTCGTCCGGCAGATGGGCGAGGATGACCCGGCCCACGGAGGTGGCGTGGGCCGGGAAGCGGGTGCCGACGGTGATGGCCGCGGTCATGATGCGGCGGGCCGGCACCCGGGCCACGTACACGACGTCGTCGCCGTCGAGCACGCACAGGGACGACGACTCCCTGGTGCGCTCCACGAGTTGCTCCAGATGCGGTTCGGCGATCTGGGGCAGTGAGAAGCTCGACAGGTAGGAGTAGCCGAGTTCCAGCACGCGCGCGGTGAGCCGGAACGTGCGGCCGTCCTGGTGGACGTAGCCGAGGTCGGCGAGGGTCAGCAGCAGCCGGCGGGCGGCCGCGCGGGTCAGGTCGCAGGTGCGGGCGACCTCGCTGAGCGTGCGCACCGGGTGCTCGGCGTCGAAGGCGCGGATGACGGCGAGGCCGTGCTCGAAGGACCTCACGAAGTGCGCTGCTCGGACTGGCTCGGGCATCCGGCGCCTCCAGCACTGTCAACCATGTGGTCTCCGGCCCAATTGACCCTGAACCGTTGCGAGTTCTACCTTCCCGCTGAGCGGGCCTGCGCACTACTGTGCGGTCTGCGCACAACCTGTCGGAACACCGTTGCACCGTTGTCTGCACAGGAGGAGCCCATGCGTCGTCTGTTCGCCGGTCTCACCGCCGGCGCCTTCCTGCTCGCCGGGACGGCCTGCGGCTCGTCCGACGGTGGTTCGTCGGACGCGAGCGAGTCGTCCGGGGGCACCACCACGGTCAAGGTCGGGCTCATCCCGATCGTCGATGTCGCGCCCCTCTACCTCGGCCAGAAGAAGGGCTTCTACGGAAAGCGCGGTCTCAAGCTGGAGTTGACGGCCGCTCAGGGCGGTGCGGCGATCGTGCCCGCCGTGGCGTCGGGCCAGTACCAGTTCGGGTTCTCCAACGTCACCTCGCTGATGATCGCCCAGTCCAACAGCGTCCCCGTCAAGGCCGTCGTCAACGGCATCGCCTCGACCGGCGTGCAGGGCAAGGACTTCAACGGCCTCGTGGTGAAGAAGGGCAGCGCCATCACCTCGCCCAGGGAGCTGGAGGGCAAGAAGGTCGCCATCAACACCCTCAAGAACATCAACGAGTCCGCGGTACGCGAGTCGGTGCGCAAGGCGGGCGGCGACCCCGACAAGGTGAAGTTCGTCGAGCTCGCCTTCGACCAGATGCCCGCGGCCCTCGACAAGGGGCAGATCGACGCCGCGAGCGTGGTCGAGCCGGCGCTCGCCACCGTCAAGAGCCAGGGCGGTGTGGAGATCGACTCGCCGCTGATCGACGTGGCGCCGGACCTGACCGTCGCCATGTACTTCACGTCGGCGCAGTATCTCCGGAAGAACCCGGACGTGGTGAAGAGGTTCGAGGAGGCCACCGCCGAGTCCCTCGCGTACGCCGACAGCCACCCGGACGAGGTCCGCGAGGTCGTCACGACGTACACGAAGATCCCGGCGTCGGTGCTGGCGCAGGTCACCCTGCCGAAGTGGCCGGCCGAGGCGAACCGCGCCTCCATCGAGGCACTGGCGAAGCTCGGTGAGCAGGACGGGCTCTTCAAGAAGACCCCCGACCTGGACGCGCTCCTGCCGTGAAGGGTGAGAACGCGGTCCTCGGCGCCGCCGGGCTCGCGGCCTTCCTCGCCCTGGGCGAGGCGGTGCCGCGGCTCGGCCTCGTCAAGGAGGCCTACTTCCCGCCGACCAGCCGCATCGCCGGCGCCTTCGCGGACGAACTCGCCGACAGCGCCTTCTGGTCGGCGCTCGGCGACACCCTCACCGGCTGGGCGCTGGGCCTCGCGATCGCGGCCTGCGCGGGAATCGTCGCCGGCGTGGTGATCTCCGTCGTCCCGTATCTGCGCGAGGCGACCGCCTCGACGATCGAGTTCCTGCGCCCGATCCCCTCGGTCGCCCTGATCCCCCTGGCGGTGCTGCTGTACGGCACCGAACTGCGCTCGGTGCTCCTGCTCGTCGTGTACGCCTCCTTCTGGCAGATCCTCATCCAGACCCTCTACGGCGTGCAGGACGTCGACCCGGTCGCCGAGGAGACGGCACGGTCCTACGGCCTGGGCACCTGGGCTCGGGTCCGGTACGTGCTGTGGCCGACCGCGCTGCCGTACGTGATGACCGGGGTCCGACTGGCGGCGGCCGTCGCCCTGATCCTCACCATCACCGCCGAACTCGTCATCGGGGCACCGGGGTTGGGTGCCCGGATCGCGGTCGCGCAGACCTCGCAGGCGGTGCCCGAGATGTACGCGCTGATCGTGGTCACCGGTCTGCTGGGGCTGTTCATCAACGTGGGCGCCCGGACGGTGGAGCGACGGGCCCTGGCCTGGCACCAGTCGGTGCGCGGGGAGGTGGCGGTGTGATGGGGGTCCCCCCTGTTCGAGCGAAGTCGAGGATGTGGGGGAGCGTCCTGCTGCGGCTGTTCTTCGTGTTCGCCCTGCCCGCGCTGCTCGTCGCCGTCTGGTGGCTCGCGTCCGACAACAGCACGGACGTGTTCTGGCCGCCCCTGCGCACGATCATGCGGACCTTCCCGGAGGTGTGGACCGGCGATCGCCTCAGGGACGACGTCCTGCCCAGCGTGCTGCGGCTGACGGGCGGCTACGCGCTCGCGGCCGTCGTGGGGGTGGCGCTCGGCACGGTCATCGGCTCCTACCGGCGCGTCCGCGCGGTGTGCGAACCGGTCCTGGAGTTCCTGCGGGCGGTGCCGCCGCCGGTGCTCGTGCCGGTCATCATGCTGTTCGCGGGCATCGACGACACCATGAAGGTCACGGTGATCGCCAGCGGCTGCGTGTGGCCGATCCTCCTCAACACCGTCGAGGGCGTCCGCGCGGTCGACCCGGTGATGGCCGAGACGGCACGCTCGTACGGCATCAAGGGCCCCTCGCGCCTGACGAACCTGGTGCTGCGCTCGGCGAGCCCGCAGATCTTCGCCGGCCTGCGCCAGGCCCTGTCCATCGGCATCATCCTGATGGTCATCAGCGAGATGTTCGCGGCCAGCAACGGCCTCGGTTTCACCGTCGTCCAGTTCCAGCGCAGTTTCGCGATCCCCGGCATGTGGACCGGGATCCTCGTCCTGGGCCTGCTCGGCTTCCTGCTCTCCGTCGTCTTCCAGCTGGTCGAGCGACGGGTCCTGGCCTGGTATCACGGCCTGCGCGCGGCGGCCCGGCGGTCCCCGTGAGTTACCCGAAAGGGCGGTCCATGCTTGACGTACGCGGCCTGAAGAAGGTCTACGAGGGGTCCGGCCGGCGGGTGGAGGCGGTGCGCGACCTCACCTTCACCGTCGAGGCCGGCGAACTCGTCTGCCTCGTCGGACCGTCGGGCTGCGGCAAGACGACCCTGCTGAAGTGCATGGGCGGACTGCTGACCCCGACCAGCGGCGAAGTCCTCCTGGAGGGGCACAAGGTGAACGGCCCGCCGCCCGGGATGGCGTTCGTCTTCCAGGAGTACGGACGCAGCCTCTTCCCCTGGATGCGGGTCGCACAGAACGTCGAACTGCCGCTGAAACAGAAGGGCTTGAGTGCGTCGCGGCGCCGGGAGCTGGTCGCGGACGCGCTGCGGTCGGTCGGGCTCGCGGACGCCGCCGACGCCTACCCGTGGCAGCTGTCCGGCGGCATGCAGCAGCGGGTCGCCATCGCCCGCGCCCTGGCGTACGAGCCCCGGGTGCTGCTGATGGACGAGCCGTTCGCGGCGGTGGACGCGCAGACCCGCGCCGACCTGGAGGACCTCGTCCGGGGACTGTGGCGGCAGCGCGGGATCACGATCCTGTTCGTCACCCACGACATCGACGAGGCCGTGTACCTGGGCGAGCGGGTGGTCGTCCTGTCCGCCTCCCCGACCGTGGTGCAGGAGCAGCTGAAGGTCGACCTGCCGGACGACCGGGACCAGTTGCACACCCGGGTCGCCCCGCGCTTCGCCGAGTTGCGGACCCATGTGTACGAGCAGATCCAGGCGGCGAAGCGCGGGGCGGCTGTTGCCAAGACGGACCCGCCGCCACCTCCCTGAACGGGGCTGCGAGGGCCCCGTTTTCGTGGTCGCCCGCGCCTCTCCTCAGCCGCGGGCCGCCCACAGACCGCGGACGTGGCCGAGATGGCGGGTCATGACGTCGTGCACCGCGTCCGTGTCGCGGGCCAGCAGGGCGTCGAGGAGTTCGAGGTGCTCCTCGGCGGAGCCCAGCAGGCGGCCCCCCTCCAGCAGCGCGGTGAGACCGTAGAGCCGGGAGCGCCCCCGCAGGTCGCCGACCACCTCGACGAGGTGCTGGTTGCCCGCCAGGGCGAGCAAGCCGAGGTGGAAACGCGTGTCGGCCTCGACGTAGGCGATGAGGTCACCGGCCACCGCGGCGTGCACGATCTCCCGGGCGGCCGGGCGCAGCGCCTCCAGCGAGACCGGGTCGGCGGTGCGGGCCAGCTCCACCACCGTGGGGATCTCGACGAGCGCGCGGATGTGGGTGTACTCGTCGAGCTGTTTCTCGGAGACGGCCGTGACCCGGAAGCCCTTGTTGGGGACGGTGTCGACCAGGCCCTCCTTGGCCAGGTCCAGCATCGCCTCGCGCACCGGCGTCGCGGAGACGCCGAAGCGGGCGGCGAGCGTGGGCGCCGAGTACACGTCGCCCGGGCGCAGCTCACCGGCGATCAGCGCGGCCCGCAGCGCGTCCGCGACCCGCTCGCGGTAGCTGCTCTTCTTGCCGCCCAGCACCGGCAGGGCGGGGGCGGCGGCGGACGGGGCGCTGGTGCGCTGGGCGGCGGCCAAGGGGTTTCTCCTAGCTGTGCAATGTCACGCGTCACCGGTCATTGTCCTCGACGTCCAGACCTCCATACCTCCAGACGTCTAGAGGACGAACCCGGCCGGGAAGGGGTCGGTCGGATCGAGCAGGTACTGGGCGGTGCCGGTGATCCAGGCGCGCCCGGTGAAGCTGGGCAGGACGGCGGGGAGCCCGGCGACCTCCGTGGTGCCGAGGAGGCGGCCCGTGAACTGTGTCCCGATGAAGGACTCGTTCACGAACTCGGTGTGCAGGGGCAGTTCGCCGCGCGCGTGGAGTTGCGCCATGCGCGCGCTGGTTCCGGTCCCGCAGGGTGAGCGGTCGAACCAGCCGGGGTGGATCGCCATCGCGTGCCGTGAGTGGCGGGCGGTGGCGCCGGGCGCGTACAGGTGGACGTGGTGGCAGCCGCGGATGGAGGGGTCCTCGGGGTGGACGGGCTCCCCCTCGGCGTTGATCGCGTCCATGAGGAACAGACCCGCCTTGAGGATGTCGTCCTTGCGGGCGCGGTCGAAGGGCAGCTGGAACTGCTCCAGCGGCAGGACGGCGTAGAAGTTGCCGCCGTAGGCCAGGTCGTAGGTCACCGTGCGGCCGTCGGCGAGGGTGATCTTGCGGTCGAGGCCGACGGCGAAGGACGGGACGTTGTGGAGGGTGACGGCCTTGGCGGCGCCGTCCTCCACCGTCACCTCGGCGACGACCGGGCCGGCGGGGGTGTCGAGGCGGATGGTGGTGACCGGCTCGACGACCTCGACCATCCCGGTCTCGACGAGCACGGTCGCCACCCCGATCGTGCCGTGTCCGCACATGGGCAGATAGCCCGAGACCTCGATGTAGACGACGCCCCAGTCGCAGTCGGGGCGGGTGGGCGGCTGGAGGATGGCGCCGCTCATCGCCGCGTGACCGCGCGGCTCGTTCATCAGGAGCTGCTTGATGTCGTCGCGGTGCTCGCGGAAGTACAGGCGCCGCTCGTTCATGGTCGCGCCGGGGATCGTGCCGATGCCGCCGGTGATCACTCGGGTGGGCATGCCCTCGGTGTGCGAGTCGACGGCGTGCAGGACGAGTTTGCTGCGCATGACGCTCCTGGTGGACGTGACGGACCGATGGGGACTGCTACGCGAGCCCGGCCGCGACCGCCTTCTCGGTGGCGGCGCGGACCGCGGCCTCCTGCTCGGGCAGCAGTGGGACGCGCGGCGGGCGCACCGGGCCGCCGTGACGGCCGACGATGTCCATGGACAACTTGATGGCCTGCACGAACTCGACCTTGGAGTCCCAGCGCAGCAGCGGGTGCAACTGCTCGTACAGCTTCCTGGCCGTGCCCAGGTCGCCGCCGACGGCCGCGCGGTACAGGGCGACGCTCGCGGCGGGCAGTGCGTTCGGGTAGCCGGCCACCCAGCCCTTGGCGCCGGCCACGGCGAGCTCCAGCAGGACGTCGTCGGCGCCGATCAACAGGTCCAGTTCGGGGACGAGTTCGGCGAGTTGGTAGGCGCGGCGGACGTCGCCGGAGAATTCCTTGACGGCGTGGATGTAGCCCTCGCCGTGCAGGGTGGCGAGCAGTTCGGGCACCAGGTCGACCTTGGTGTCGATGGGGTTGTTGTAGGCGACGACCGGCACGCCGGCCTCGGCGACCTCGGCGTAGTGGGCGAGGACGGAGCGCTCGTCGGCGCGGTAGGCGTTGGGCGGCAGGAGCATCACGGCGGCGCAGCCCGCGTCGCGCGCCTGCTCGGCCCAGCGGCGGGCCTCGGCGGATCCGTAGGCGGCGACGCCCGGCATGACGCGTTCGCCGCCGACGGCGGCCACGGCCGTCTCGACGACCTTGGACCGCTCCTCGGGGGTCAGCACCTGGTACTCGCCCAGGGAGCCGTTCGGTACGACGCCGTCGCAGCCGTTCTCGATAAGCCAGGCGCAGTGTTCGGCGTACCTGCCGTGGTCGACACGGAGGTCGGCCCGCAGCGGGAGGGCGGTGGCGACGAGGACGCCGCGCCAGGGGCGAGTCTCGGTGGTGGTCATCCGGGGTCCCATCTGAATAGGGTGTGACATTTTACTGAGTGGTTTTACCGAGCGGTCCAGGTCTGCAACAGCGGGCTGGGGTGGGCTCAGTCCTCCTCGGACTCTCCGGCGCGCGCCAGCACCCCGAGCGGCACCGGCCGGGCGAACGGCCGCCGGGACAGGGTGAGTTCGCACCCGGTGAGTCCCGCGACCGCGGGCCCGCACACCCGGCCCTGGCACCAGCCCATCCCGGCGCGCGTCAGCAGCTTCACGGTGCGCAGGTCGCCGGCGCCGAGGTCCGCCACGGCCGCACGGACCGCGCCGCCGGTGACCTCCTCGCAGCGGCAGACGACGGTGTCGTCGGTGACCTGCTCGGTCCAGTGCGCGGGCGGGGCGTACACACGCTCCAGCGCGGCGGAGAAGGCCCGCAGCCGGGTGCGGGTCCGCGCGGCCGCCGCCCAGGCTCGCGGGTCGGGCTCGGTGCCGTGCAGACGGGCCGCGGCGGAGCGGCCCGCGATGTGTCCCTCGGCGAGGGACAGGTCCGAGCCGCCGATGCCGGTGGTCTCGCCCGCCGCCCACACGCCGGGGACGCCGGTGCGCTGCTCGTCGTCGACGTGGACGTTCAGCCCGTCGAGAGGGCAGCCCAGGGTGTCGGCGAGGTCGGTGTGCGGCAGCATGCCGTGGCCGACGGCGAGGGTGTCGCAGGGAATGCGCCGCCCGGTGCCGGGCCGCACGCGCCCTTCCGCGTCGAGCGCTGCGACGGTCACCGCCTCCAGCCGCTCGGTGCCGTGCGCCTCGACGACGGCATGCCGCGCGAGGAGCCGCACGTGGTGGCGCAGCAACCGGGTCGCGTACCGGGCGCCTTCGGCGGCCTTGCCCGGCTGGGCGGCCAGTGCGCGGGACTGCCGCAGGAACGCCGTGGGGCCGGCGGACTCGACCAGCGCGGTCACCTCCACCGCGGCGGCGGCGAGGCCGGTCGCCACGGGCAGGAGCAGTGGCCCCGTCCCGGCGACGACTGCGGTACGGCCGGACACCGCGAGGGCGCCCTTGAGCATGGCCTGGGCGCCGCCCGCGCTGATGACTCCGGGGAGGGTCCAGCCAGGGAAGGGCAGCACCTTCTCGTAGCCGCCGGTGGCGAGGAGGACGGCGTCGGCGCGGACCTCGACCGGGTCCTCCTGGCCGGGGCCGAGCAGGGCGTGGACGGTGAAGCCGTGGTCGCGTCGCTCCACGAACCAGACGTGATGGCCCGTCAGGTGCCGTACGGCGCCTGTCTTCACGTGGGTTCGCAGGCCGTCCCGCAGTCGCTCCCAGGTGCGCCACCGGTGGTGCAGGGCCTGCGGGCGGCGGGCGCGCAGTGCGGCGGCGGGCCGGCGGTAGAACTGCCCGCCAGCCTCCGCGGCCGAGTCGAGCAGCGTGACGCGTACTCCTCGCGCCGCCGCCGCGAGGGTGGCGGCGAGCCCGGCCGGACCCGCGCCGATCACCGCGAGATGCGGTACGGCCGCTTCCCGTTCCCGGTCAGTCATCGTGGCCCGTCCCCTCCTGCGTGCGGATGGCGTCGCCCGGGTGCAAGGGCATCAGGCAAGCGCGTTGGTTCGGGTGGTCGTTGACGGTCACCAGGCAGTCGAAGCAGATGCCGATCCCGCAGAAGACGCCGCGCGGGCGGCCCTCGCCGCGGGTGGTGCGCCAGGAGGTGACACCGGCCGCCCAGAGCGCGGCGGCGACGGTCTGTCCCGGCAGTGCCTCGATCTCGCGGCCGTCCAGGGTGACCGTGAAGGCGGGACCCGGGCGGGCCCCGGCCAGGTCCAGGGGAGATTTCACGCGGTCTCCTCGGTGAAGCGGTCGGGCCGGAAGGGCGTCAGGTCCAGGTCGGGCGTCTTCGCGGTCAGCGCCTGCGCGATCAGGTGCCCGGTGCCGGTGGCGAGGCCGATGCCCGCGCCTTCGTGGCCGCAGGCGTGGTGCAGGCCGGGGACGCGGGGGTCGGGGCCGATGGCGGGCAGGTGGTCGGGCAGATAGGGGCGGAAGCCGAGGTAGGCGCGCAGGGCGCGGACGTCGGAGAGGAACGGGAACAGCCGGGTCGCGCCCGCCGCCAGGGCTCGTGCGACCGGCAGCGAGAACGTCCGGTCGAAGCCGACCCGTTCCCGGCTCGCGCCGATCAGGATCGGACCGGCGGCCGTCCCCTCGACGACCGGTGAGGTCTGCAGGGCCGCCGAGTCGCTGGCCACGTCGGCCACGTAGTCGGCGGCGTACACCTTGTGGCGGACCATGCGCGGGAGCGGTTCGGTGACCAGCACGAAGCCGCGGCGCGGGAGCACGGGCAGGGACGTTCCCGCGAGGCCGGCCAGGTCGGAGCCCCACGTGCCGGCCGCGTTGACGACCGCGGGGGCGTGGATGTCGCCCCGGTCGGTGGCAACTCCGCGCACGGCTCCGTCCGGGGTGCGCGGAACGGCGGTCACGGTCCGGCCGGTGAGCAGGCGGGCGCCCGACGCGCGGAGCAGGTGGGCGGCGGCCAGGGCGGGCATCACCTGGCTGTCCTGGGGGTAGTGGACGGCGCCCGGCAGGCCCGGAGCGAGGTGGGGTTCGAGGTCGTACAACGCGTCGCCCCCGACCAGTTCGGCGACGACTCCGGCAGCACGCTGCCCTTCGGCGAAACGCTCCAGCGCGGTGAGTCCGCCGGGTGAAGAGGCCACGACGACACCACCCTTGGCCTCGTACTCGACGAGCCTGCCGAATTCCTCGGCGAGTTCGCCCCACAGGCGGCCGGACAGCAGCGCGAGTTCCAGCTCCGGCCCCGGTTCCTTGTCGGAGACCAGAAGGTTGCCCTCCCCGCCGCCGGTCGTGCCGCCGGCCACCGGTCCACGGTCGACGACGGTGACGTCGAGGCCGGCCCGGGCCGCGTACAGGGCGCAGGCGGCGCCGACCATTCCCGCTCCGACGACCACGACATCGCAGGTCAGTCGCTTGCTCACGGCAGTACTATGTCACATACCGCCGCATCGGGGAACGAGGCCGTCACGCGGAGAACACACGTATCGACGGGCATGGACACGCAGGGCATGGACACGCAGGGCACAGGCAGGGCACACGTAGGGCAAACGCTTGACGAGGCACCGTCGGCGACCTGAACGCCGACGGTGCCCGTCAGACCTCGGGGACGGGCACCACGCTGAGGTGGCTCGCCGGACGGCGCGCACGCACCGCCCGTCGTGCCGGGGGCGCCGCGCGGCGGGCGGGGCGCAGGACCAGCGTCAGCCGGCTGTAGCCCATGTCCGCCAGGGTCCTCGGCGTCTCGTCGACGACCCGGCACTCGGTGACGCCCCAGCGCGGGTCGGGGTGCTTCAGCGGGCGGACCGCGCCGTCCAGCGCGACGGCCTGCTCCCCGACCGCGCGGATCCAGTGCGGCAGTCCCTGCCGGTAGGCGGCCTCCATGATCGGATCCTGGGCGATGTCCCGGCGGATCGACTGGAGTCCGTGGTCGTGGCCGTGTCGCTCCACGGCAGCGGCGAAGTGCGCCAGCATCGGCAGGCACCAGCGCGACTCGTGTTCGCCCAGGACCTGGCTCGCGTCCGGGTGGAAGAGGACGAATCTCAGGAAGTTGTCGTCGGGCATCGCCGTCGGATGGGGGCCCACGCCGCCGAAGAGTGACGCGAAAGCGGTGTTGGCCAGGACGACGTCCCAGCGGTGGTCGAGGACGACGGAGGGAAAGGAGACGGCCTCCAGAAGCGTGGCGTAGTCCTGGAGATACGCCTGGGCCTCAAGACTCTCGGGGACGGGCCGCGGTACCGACCGCTGCCCACCTGCCTGATACGCCATCGGGAGGTCACCCCTCTTGCCTATGCGGCCTTCTCGCGGCGGTGTTGATCCTGCTGCCCCGACACAAGTCGTGTCAACTATCGTGGCATTCCACGGCTGTTGACGGCTGAAATTGGCCACAGTTGTGGCGAGACCTGGATGTAAGTTCGAACAACCGGCTACTCTCCGGGATGTTCACGGCAACCGCTTGTGAGAAGCCAGTGAGAAACGTAGGAGATCTGTCGGTGTCGGAAGGCTTCGAGGGTCCGGGCGACGTGGCGTCGACTGTGCTGCCGGCCGTCGTCGCCCGCGTCACCGCGCTCGCGGGCCGGCTCGGCGTGCCGCACGCGGAGGTCTTCGACACCGGCCGCCTCTCGGTCGCCTCCGGCGTGACCGAACCGGTGGTCAAGGCCCTGCTGAGCGGCCGGCGCGCGGGTGAGCCCGACGTACAGGCGCGTTTCCTGCAACGCCTGGACCTGCTGCGCCGCACCCGGCTCAAGCCGAACGGGCGCAAGTACACCCAGCAGGAGATCGCCGACGGCGCCGGCATGTCCCGGCAGCAGGCCGGAGCGCTCATCAACGGCGACCGGCGCCCCACCATGGAGCACTGCGACGCCATCCAGCGCTTCTTCCGGGTACACGCCGGCTTCCTCACCGCCGAGGACCCCGAGGCGCTGGCGGGCACGCTGCAGCGCACCGAACAGGAACTCCTGCAGAAGCTCGCCGACCGTGAGCGGGAGGCGGCCGCGGCCGCCGTCGATCCGCTGGAGCGGCTGTTGCAGGACCACGGCGTCCGCGGGATCGCCTGGCGGGCCGCACAGCTGCCCACCGACCAGCACCGCGACAAGGTGGCGGAGTGGCTGGACATGCTCTTGGAGAGTGTCAAGCGGCCCGAGTCGTGATCCGGGGGAGAACTGTGGGCATCGGTAAGGAAATGCGCCGCCTGTGCGGCGAGCTGGTCGCGGAGCTGACCCTTCCGGCACCGGCGCAGCCCGCGGAGCTGTACGGCGCCCTGTGCGACGGGATGAGCAGACGGCGCGGCCGCCCGGTCCATTTCCGTACGTCCGCCTTCCCGCCCGGCACGGCCAGCGGACTGTGGCTCGACATGGCCGACCAGGACCTCGTGGTGATCGAGGAACGCACCGCGCCCGACCACCAGTTGGTGATCCTCGGCCACGAGCTGTGGCACATGAAGGCCGGGCACTGCAGCCATCACGTCGAGGGGGCGGCGGTCGCGGCCCGTTTACTGTGCGACGACGCGGACCTGCAGGCGACCGTACTGAAGGTGGCCGCCCGCAGCCGCTTCGACCAGGCCGACGAGAGGGAGGCCGAACGCTTCGGACTGCTCCTCGCCAGCAAGTGCCGCACCTGGCTCGCCGGTTCGTCCCTGCGGGGCCCGGTGCAGCGCGATCATCTGGCGGGCCGGATCGAGGCGTCCCTCGGATACCTGGGCCCGCAGGGCTGAAGAGCGAACCGCGGGCGATCGCGCGTTGGTTCAGGTCGCGCTGCGTTCGCTGGCTTCGCGCAGGCCGCGTTCCACAGCGCGGCTGCGGGCGGTGTCCGGGCGGCCGGCGGAGCTGCCGGGCCGGCCGGAGCGGAGCAGGTCGCGCCAGTGTTCGCGGCTCCAGTGGGCCGGTTCCGTGCCGGCGGTGAACTCCTCGACCAGGGATACGAACCGGGCGGGGTCGGTGTGGAACGGGAAGTGGCCGGCCTGCTCGAAGATCTCCAGACGGCTGCCCGGCATCGCCTCGTGCGCGCCGTACGCGTGCCGTACGGGCACCACGCTGTCCCGGTCGCCCCACAGCAGCATGGTCGGCATGCCTTCGGTGAGATAGCAGCGGTCGAGCATGGTCACGACCTGGCCGCGCCAGTCGACGACCGCGCGCAGGGTGCGGATGAAGGCGTTGCGGGAGGTCTCGTCGGGCAGCGCGTCGACGAGGGTGAGCAGTTCGGGGGCGTCCTGGCCGAGGTCGGTGTCGAGGAGCTTCATCAGGCGTACGGCGAGACCGACGTGCAGACGCATGCCGGGCAGGCGCAGGCCGGCGAGCATGAGGTGGGCGCCGGGCAGGGACACCATCCGCAGCACGGGGTTGACCTCGCGGCCGACGCCGCCGGCGCTGACCAGGATGAGCCGTTCGGTGCGCTCGGGGAACTGGTAGGCGAACTGCATCGCCACGCCTCCGCCCAGCGAGTGCCCGACAAGGGTCGCGGACTCGATGCCGAGGGTGGTGAGCAGGTCGCGCACGCCGTTGGCGTAGGCGGCGACCGAGTAGTCGGCGCGCGGTTTGTCCGAGTCGCCGTGGCCGAGGAGGTCGGGGGCGATCACGGTGTGGGTGCGGGCGAGGTCCGGGATCAGTTCGGCCCAGGTCGCCGAGGAGTCGCCGATGCCGTGGATGAGCACCAGCGCGGGTCCCTCGCCGGCCACGCGGAAGGCACGGCGGTAGCCGTGTACGACCCGGTACTGCAACTCGAGTTCTGCGTCGCCCACCGAGCGCAGCCGTACGGTGCGCGCGGGGTGACGTCGCGGGGCGTCGACCACGCGCTCGCCTCCCGTTCCCCGGCCGCGTCTCAGCGGCCGGGAGTCCTTCACTCGAAAGCCCTTCACCCCAGCGTAGGGGCGCATTCCCCCCGGGGATTTCGGTGAGGTTTCGCCTCCGCTAAGCGGGCGAACCGACCCGTGACGGGGCCGGATTGTCAGTGGTGGGCGGCAAGCTGGAAGTGTGCCCCGTCCGGGGGCGCGACCGACGACGCCGACATGGGGAGAGCCGCGCGATGCCCACCGCTGTACTGACCGACCGTGAGCGCACCGCCGTACAGGCCTATCTGCGGCTGCTGCACACCGTGCGAGCGGCTTTCGACGTGGAGTCCGGTCCGCCGGAGACCGCTCGACCGCCTGTCGTTGCGCCCGCCGTGCTCGCCGAGGCGGAACAGGCCCTGGCCCGGGCGGGGCTGGCGGGCAACGAGGAGGCGTTCTTCCGGCTGCTGCACACCTGGTGCCCGCCTCAGTCGTAGCGCGGAAGGTGCCGGTCGTGCCGCATGAGGGCCTCAGTCGTGCGGCACGGCGACCGCCGTCGCCACCAGCCCCCGCCGGACGGTCCAGCGGCCCTGGAACTGCCCGAGCCGCCGGCCGCCCACCGAGGGCCCCGGCACGAGGAGTTCGGCGCGGAAGGTGCCGCTCATCCGCTCGCCGGAGTCGGGGACGGAGTCGGAGATGGCGTCGGGGCCGAGGCCGATGGGCCCGGCGGGCCGTCCGACGGCGAACTCGATGTCGGCCTCCTCGAAGCCGAGCCACTTCCCGGTGAGGGGGAACCACGCCTTGTAGACGGACTCCTTGGCGCTGAACAGGAGCCGGTCCCAGTGGATGCCGGGGTGGTCCCGGGCGAGCCGGGGCAGCCGGTCCAACTCGGCGGGCAGCGCCACCGAGGGCAGGACGCCGTCCGGGAGCGGCCCCTCGGGTTCGGCGTCGATGCCCAGCGAGGCCAGATCGGTAGTGCGGACCAGGGCGGCGGCGCAGTATCCGTCGCAGTGGGTCATGCTGCCGGTGAGGCCGGCCGGCCAGCGCGGGGCGCCGCGTTCCCCGGGCAGGACGGGCTGCGGCGGCACGCCGAGCTTCTCCATCGCCCGGCGGGCACAGCCGCGTACGGCGGCGAACTCGCGGCGCCGCTTGGCCACCGCCTTCACCATGACGGCCTCTTCCTCGGGGTACAGCAGCGCGTTCACCGACTCGTCGTGGCCGTACGCCTCCACGGCCACCACGGTGGCGGGCAGCAGTTCCTCGATCATCGCGCCACGGCCTCCCTCGGCATGATCCGGCGCAACCGCCCCGGCGCCTCGGAGCGTTCGCGCCACTCGCGGGGGTAGCCCACGGACACCTCTTCGAAGCGGACGCCCTCGTGCCAGGTGGTCCGCGGGATGTGGAGATGGCCGTAGACCATGGTCTCGACGCGGAATCTGCGATGCCAGTCGGCCGTGCGGCTGGTGCCGCACCACATGGCGAACTCGGGGTGCCACAGGACGTCCGTGGGGTGCCGGTCCAGCGGGTAGTGGTTGACGAGGATGGTGGGAAGGCCGTCGGGCAGGGCGCCGAGTCTGCGTTCGGTCTCGGTGACCCGGGCCCGGCACCAGGCCTCGCGGGACGGGTACGGGTCGGGGTGCAGCAGGTACTCGTCGGTGCACACGATGCCCGTGCCGTGCGCGTACTGCAGTCCCTGTTCCTTGGTCGCGCAGCCGGCCGGCAGAAAGGAGTAGTCGTACAGCAGGAACAGGGGTGCGACGACGACCGGGCCGCCGGGGCCGTCCCACACCGGGTAGGGGTCCTCGGGGGTCGTCACGCCGAGTTCCCGGCACAGGGCGACCAGGTGGTCGTAGCGGGCGACGCCGCGCAGGGTGACCGGGTCCTTCGGATGGGTCCACAGTTCGTGGTTGCCGGGGGCCCACAGGACTTTGCGGAAGCGGCCGGCGAGGGTTTCCAGGGCCCAGCGGATGTCGGACACGGTCTCCGAGACGTCGCCGGCCACCAGAAGCCAGTCCTCGTCCGTCCCGGGACGCATGCGTTCGACGAGCGCGCGGTTCTCCTCGTACCCGATGTGCAGGTCGCTGATGGCCAGCAGCTGTCCGGCACCGCCGGCCGTCGACGTCACTTCTCGCCCCCTCCGAGCATCCCAGAGGACCACGAGAACACAGTCGCCCTCCCGAGGACAAGGGCTGATCGAGTCGGCCGGTCTTCGGCTCGCCACCCGGTGACGTGCTCCGGCTCAATGCGCCTGACCACGGAAGGAACCATGATCGGAAATTCCGTAACACGCGCGTTGCACGCGGCGCCCCTTCGAAGCCGTATGATCGCCCCAACACCACCCATGAACGTCCCCTCACACGGGGGCGGTTTGGTGTCCCTCCAACCACCCTGCCCGGGCACGGGCGTGCTCCGCCCTGCCCACAAACCGTGAAAGGCGGCCTGCATGGTCTCTCGCGTACGCGTCTGGCTCAACCGCACGTACGCGGAGAACGTGTTCTTCATGGATCAGCTGCGGCGAAATCCGAGCGATCGCGCCGTCGAGATCCATGCCACGCACGGAGACGCGGACTCCCCCGTACTGGCTGCGGCCGACACCGCCGACCTGGAGCCGGAGGGCCTGTCCCCTGCGGCGTACGTCGAGTACGCGCTCGACCAGTGCGCCCGGCGCGCCATCGATGTGTTCGTGCCCCGGCTGCACCAGTCGGCGATCGTGGCACACCGCGCCGACTTCGAGGCGTCCGGTACGGCCCTGCTCGCGCCGCCGCCCGAGGCCGTGGCCGTCTTCCACGACAAGGTGATCGCCTACGAGGCCGTCCAGGCGATCGGCGCGCCGGTGCCGCCGTGGTGGCGGGTGCGCAATGCGGACGAACTCGTCGCCGCTGTCGACGAGTTGGAGGCGGACGGCCACAAGGCGTGCTTCAAGCCGGCGTCCGGCGCGGGCGGGGTGGGCTTCCGCGTGATCACGCGTACCCCCTTCTCGCTCATGCACCTGAACGGCTTCCCGAGCCCCTACGTCCCGATGGACCTGGTGCTGGGGGCCCTCAAGGAGGCCGACGACCAGGACGAGCCGGTCGACTGGCTGGTCATGCCGAGGCTGGAGCAGCCGGAGGTGTCGGTGGACTGCCTCACCGGCCCCGACAACCGCATCCGGATGGCCGTGGGCCGTACGAAGAACGGCCGCCGGCGTGGGTTCACGCTGCACGAGCAGTGGCTGGAGCCGGCGCGGCGGATCGCGGAGGGCTTCGGGCTGCACTACCTGTCCAACATCCAGTTCCGGATGTACGGCGACACGCCCGTCCTCATGGACGTGAACACCCGTCCGGCGGGCGGGCTGCACCAGCTGTCCCTGTGCGGCGTCAACGCCCCTTGGGCGGCCGTGCAGTTGGCGCTCGGCGAGGACCCGGGCGAGATCGTTCCGCCGTTCCTGGGGCAGGACTACACGGTGGTGTCGGGCCCGCGTCAGCTGCGGCCGGTGTCTCTCCCGCAGCAGCGCGCGGAGGTCCACGAGCCGCTGCCGGCGGTCTCGGCGCCGGCCCCGCAGTCGGCGGAGCCGGTCCCCACGGAGTCCGGCACCACGGCTTCCGCGACGGCTTCGGCTACGGCCTCGGCCTCGGCGATCGCACCGGCTTAGTCCTCGCCGTTGCGCGCCCGCGGGCCGCTGTTCGCAGGTCTCGTCCACCCGGCCGGGCGGCCCCGGTACCCGGCCGGCTCCGCGAGCCGGTGCGGCTAGCGGCGCTGCGGCTGCCGGCTCGGGTGTGCGGGCGGACCGGATGCGGCCGGGCCCCGATGGTGCCGGACCAGTCGCCGCGCCCGGGGGCGGACGGTCGAGGACCTCGGCGCGATGACGTCGGGGTCCCGGTCCGTACGGCGGTGCGGCGAGGACGTGGCGACCAGTGGGCGGACAGGGCCGGCACCTCAGAAGCGGCCCGACCCGCGGTACAGCTCCAGCTCTCCGTCCAGCTCGACCGCGAGGACCGTGGCGTACGGATCGAGGTCGGCCGTCGCGGGAGGGTCGATCCACACCACGCCGACGGCCTCGTGGAGTCCGCCGACCACGCGATGGGCGAGTTCGGTGCCGGTGCCGAGGACGGTGACCTTGCGGACCGGCGTGACCAGGCCGCGTACCCCGATCTCGGCGCGCGGGATGTCGTACAGGGTGAGGTAGAGGGTGCGGCGGTCGGCGGAGAGGGTGCTGGGTCCGTAGTGGTGCCCGGCCGGCAGCCCGCGCACCGTCCCGTACACGGCCTCGGCGTGCTTGCGGATCCACTCCCCCAGACCTTCCAGGCGCTCGGCCTGCGGCTCGGGGATGGTGCCGTCCTCCATCGGGCCGACGTCGAGAAGGAGGTTGCCGCCCCCGCCGATGGTCTCCGTGAAGTAGCGGATCAGCTGGGTGAGCGACTTGTGGTTGTGGTCATGGTGCTGGTAGCCCCACGAGTCGTTGATCGTCAGGCACAACTCCCAGGGCCCGTCCGGGGGTTCGATGGGGGCGCCTTGTTCGGGGGTGGCGTAGTCGCCCTCGCCGAGCATGCGGGCGTTGAAGACGACGTCGGGCGAGTACGAGCGGATGAGCGCGGCGAGCTCCTGGATGCGCCACTGTTCCTCGCTGCGGTCCCACTCGCCGTCGAACCACATCAGGTCGGGGCGGTAGCGGGAGGCCAGCTCGCGGATCTGGCCGTCGCGGTAGGCGATGAACCGCTCCCAGGCGTCCAGGTCCTCGAACTCGGCCGCGACCTCCGAGTAACGGTTGTCCTCCTGCTCCGGCGGGCGGCCCGGCTTGCGGGTGCTGGCGTAGTCGGGGTGGTTCCAGTCGGAGTGCGAGTAGTACAGGCCGACCTTGAGGCCCTTCTCGCGCAGGGCGTCGGCGTAGGGGCCGATGTAGTCGCGGCCGAGGTTGAGGTCGCCGTAGGCGGTGTCCCACAGGGCGACGCCGTCGTGGTGGCGGCTGGTGAGGACGGCGTACCCGGCGCCTGCCCGGGCGAAGAGGGCGGCCCAGGCGCGCGGGTCGTAGTGGGCGCCGGTGAAGCGGTCGAGCTGGGACATGTACCGGTCGTGCGGCACGATGTCGTCGTAGAACGACCAGGACTCCTGGACGCCGTCGACGGCGTAGATCCCCCAGTGGACGAAGATCCCCAACTTGGCGTCGGTGAACCACGGCTGCATGGGCACGGCTGAACTCCTCGGCACGATCGGGGACTTCGGACACTGCGGGAAAGGGGCGGACGCGGCGGACGCGCCCGCCCCTGGGCCGGTGGTTACCGGCCGGTGGTACCGCGCCGCAGACGGAGCGTCAGCACCTGGAAGGGGCGCAGTGACACCGCGACCGCGCCCTCGCCGTCGATGTGCGCGCTCTCGTCCGGCAGCGGCCGCTCCAGCAGGTCGGTCACCTGGGCACCCGCGAGTGGGAACCCGGTGCTCAGCACACCCTGGGCGCGGCCGCCGCGCGACTCGTACAACCGCACGACCACGTCACCGGACTCGTCGTCGGCGAGCTTGACCGCCTCGACGGTGACGCCCTCGCCGGCCACGGACACGACCGGCTCCGCGGGGCCCGCCGCGTCCGCGACGCGCAGCGGCAGGTTGAGGGCGTAGCCCTCGGCGACCGCGTCGCCGATCGTGGCGCCCGGGAGCAGGGAGTACGTGAACCTGTGCCTGCCCTGGTCGGCCTCGGGGTCCGGGATCCGCGGGGCGCGCACCAGGCTGAGGGCGACCGTGGTCGTCGTTCCGCCGTCCTCGCGGACCGTGCGGGTGACGTCGTGGCCGTAGGTCGAGTCGTTGATGACCGCGACGCCGTAGCCGGGTTCGCCGATGTGCACCCAGCGGTGGCCGCAGACCTCGAAGCGGGCCGCCTCCCAGCTGGTGTTGGTGTGCGTGGGCCGCTGGACGTGGCCGAACTGGATCTCCGCGGAGGAGTGCGCCGCCCGGACGTCCACCGGGAAGCCCGCCTTGAGGATCTTCTCGGCCTCGTGCCAGTCGATCTCGGTCTCGAAGTCGATGCGGGGGCTGTCGGCGCGAAGCGTGATCGTCTGGGTGAGCGTGGAGCCCTTGCCGAAGGAGCGCGTGACGCGGATCGCGCCGAGCAGGGGGTCGGCCGAGACGATCTCGACGGAGTCCGGGGACAGGAGGTCGGTGTAGCGGTTCTTGTAGTGCTTGTCGATGTCCCAGGCGTCCCAGTAGTTCGGGAGGTCGGTGTGCAGGCGGAGCAGGTTGCCCTTGCCGGCGAGCACTTCGCGGTGCGACCGCAGATCGTAGACAGAAGACAGTGTTCCGTCTTCCGCAACCTGTACACGCACCAGACCGTTGTCGAGGACCAACCCCTCCGCCTTCACCGGCCGCGCGGGCCGGGCGTCGGTCAGGGGCGCGCTGCCGTTCGCGGGCACCTCCACGTACACCGGTGTGCCGTCGGCCCTGTGGACCACCTCCGCGCGGTCGCAGGGGCTGGTGTTGAACACGCGGGCGCCGCCACCGCCCAGCGCCGCGACCGCCTCGGCCGTCAGCGTCTCCAGCTCCTCGGCGACGCGCGCGTATTCGGCCTCCGCCTCCCGGTGCACCCAGGCGATCGAGGAGCCGGGCAGGATGTCGTGGAACTGGTGCAGGAGGACCGTCTTCCACAGCCGGTCGAGCTTCTCGTACGGGTAGGCGTAGCCCGGGGCGTGCAGCGCGGCCGTCGTGGCCCACAGCTCGGCCTCGCGGAGCTTGTGCTCGCTGCGGCGGTTGCCCTGCTTGGTGCGGGCCTGTGAGGTGTAGGTGGCGCGGTGCAGCTCCAGGTAGAGCTCGCCGTTCCAGACCGGGGCGTCCTCGTACTCCTCGCGGGCCTTGGCGAAGAACGCGTCGGGGTGCTCGACGACGACCTTGGGCGAGCCCTCCAGGTCGGCGAGCCTGCGGGCCCGTTCCATGATCTCGCGGGTGGGGCCGCCACCGCCGTCGCCCCAGCCGAAGGGAGCCAGGGAGCGCGTACCGCCGCCCTTCTCGCGGTAGTTGCGCACCGCGCGGTCCATCTCCTCGCCGCTGAAGCGGGCGTTGTAGGTGTCGACCGGCGGGAAGTGGGTGAAGATGCGGGTGCCGTCGATGCCCTCCCACCAGAAGGTGTGGTGGGGGAACTTGTTGGTCTGGTTCCAGGAGATCTTCTGGGTGAGGAACCACTCGTTGCCGGCGAGCTTGGCGAGCTGCGGGTAGGCGGCGGTGTAGCCGAAGGAGTCCGGCAGCCACACGCCCTTGGTCTCGACGCCGAAGTGCTCGATGAAAAACCGCTTGCCGTGGACGAGCTGGCGGGCGATGGCCTCGCCGCCGGGCAGGTTGCCGTCGGCCTCGACCCACATGCCGCCGACCGGGGCCCACTGGCCCTTCTTCACCGAGTCCTGGATGCGGGCCCACACGTGGGGGTAGTTGTCGCGCACCCACTCGTACTGCTGGGCCTGGGAGCAGGCGAAGATGAAGTCGTCGTACTCGTCGGCCAGGGACGTCACGTTGGAGAAGGTGCGGGACGTCTTGCGCTTGGTCTCGCGGATCGGCCACAGCCAGGCGGAGTCGATGTGGGCGTGGCCGACGCCGGAGATGGTGTGGGCGCTGGCGTGGGCGGGCCGGGCCAGGACGGGGGCGAGGACCTCGCGGACGACGGCGGCGCTGCCGGAGACGTCGTCCAGGTCCAGGGTGTCCATGGCCCGGTCCAGGGCGTGCATGATCTCGTGGCGGCGCGGTTCGTGCTCACCGAGGTGGACCATGAGCTCGCTCAGCACCTGGAGGTCCAGGTCGAGGTGCCAGACCTCCTCGTCGAGGACGGCGAGGTCGGCGCGCCGGAACGTGTACAGCGGCTTGTCGCCCGCCGTCAGGACGTCGCCCATCAGGGTCGGGGCCGAGAAGTTGTCGGCGAGGATGTCGGGGTTGGAGGCCGCCTCGACCAGGTAGTCGACCGTCTCGCCGCCGGTGGCGGGGTGGGCGATCGGCACGTACTGGTTGAGCGGGTTGACCGCCTTCAGGGGCGTCCCGTCCGTGAGGTGGACCAGCGCCTCGGCCTGGTTGCCGGGCCAGTCCCCCACGAAGCCGAGGTCGATGACCGCCTCGACGCGCTTGCCGGCCCACTCGGCGGGCACCTGGCCGCGCATGCGGAACCAGGTGGTCCCCCAGGGCGGGCCCCACGGGGTGTCCATCACGAAGGGCTCGTAGGGCGCGGCGGCGGCCTCCGCGAAGGGGACCGGCTCCCCCGGCGCCTGCCATGCCTCTACCTCGAAGGGGACGGTGGCCGCGTAGATCGCGGGCTTGATGCGCTGGGTGTGGACGCGCTCGACGCGCTCCTCGATCCGGCGGCGTTCGTCGTGCATGGAAGTCTCCAGGAAACCAGTAAGGGGAAAGCGCTTACTTCAGGTACGCCAGGCCGGGATGGACCGAGGTGTATCCGTCCACCAGTTTGCGGGCGACGTTCACGGAGTCGACGAGCGGGTGCAGCGCGAACGCCTTCACGGCCGTCGCACGGGAGCCGGCCTCGGCGGCGGCCAGCACCTCGCGCTCGACCGCCTTCACCGAGCAGACCAGGCCGGTGGCGTGGTCGGGCAGCGGGGCGACGGCGACCGGGTGGGCGCCGTTGGCGTCGACCAGGCAGGGCACCTCGATGACGGCGTCCGCGTCGAGCACCGAGAGGGTGCCCTGGTTGCGCACGTTGAGGATCAGGGTGGTGCGCTCGTCACGGGCGATGGCCCTCATCAGCGCGAGGGCCACCTTCTCGTAGCCGCCGGACAGGTCGTCGGCGTCGCGCTCCCCGGCGCCCGCCGTCTCCCGGTTCTCGGACATGTAGGTGGCCTCGCGCTCGGCGCGGGTGCGGTCCCAGGCGGTCAGGGCCGCCGCGTCGGGACGCTTCATCTCCTCGTAGAAGCGGGCCTGCTGGTCGGCGAGGAAGGCGCCGCGGGTCTTCACGGCCTGCTGGTAGGAACGGACGGCTTCCCGGTTGAAGTAGTAGTAGTGCAGGTACTCGTTGGGGATCGCGCCCAGGGACTGGAGCCAGTCGACGCCGAAGAGCTTGCCCTCCTCGAAGGAGCCGAGCAGGTCGGGGTCGGCGAGCAGCCGCGGGAGTTCGTCGCGGCCGGCGACGCGCAGGCCGCGCACCCAGCCGAGGTGGTTGAGACCGACGTAGTCGATCCAGGCCTCCTTGGGGTTCGCCCCGAGGACGCGGGCGATCCGGCGGCCGAGGCCGACCGGCGAGTCGCAGATGCCGATGACGCGGTCGCCGAGGTGGCGGGACATGGCCTCGGTGACCAGTCCTGCCGGGTTGGTGAAGTTGATGACCCAGGCGTCGGGCGCGAGGCGGGCCACGCGCCGCGCGATGTCGACGGCCACCGGGACCGTCCGCAGACCGTAGGCGATGCCGCCCGCGCCGACCGTCTCCTGGCCGAGCACACCCTCGTCCAGCGCCACCCGCTCGTCGTTGGCGCGGCCCTCCAGACCACCGACCCGGATCGCGGAGAAGATGAAGTCGGCGCCGCGCAGGGCCTCGTCGAGGTCGGTGGTGGCGGTCACCCGGGGCGCGTCGGGCACGGCGGCGGCCTGCTCATCCAGCACACGGGCGACTGCATACAGTCGACTGTCGTCCAGATCGTGCAGAACGACTTCCGTGACCCGGCCCTCGGCGCGGTCCGTCAGCAGCGCCCCGTACACGAGCGGCACCCGGAATCCGCCGCCGCCCAGAATCGTCAGCTTCACGCCGCACCCGCCTTTCCTCGTTCTTCCGCCAGGACCACGTCGACGCCCGCCTCCTCCAGGGAGGACCGGGTCGCCGCGTTCACCGGCGCGTTCGTCACCACCGCGTCCAGCTCCTCGGGACCGCAGACCTTCGCCATGCCGGTACCCGGGAACTTCGCCGAGTCGGCGAGCAGGACGACCTTGTCACTGGCCTTGATCATGGCCCGCTTCACCGGGACCTCGACCACCGTCGTATCCATCACCTGCCCGCCCGGCCGCACTCCACTGGTGCCGAGGAAGAGCCAGTCCGCGTGCAGCTGGCGCAGATTGTCCTCGGTGAGGAAACCGACCAGGGAGCGGTACTCGCGGCGGAGCATGCCGCCGAGCAGCACCAGCTCGATGCCCTCGTCGTCGGCGAGCTCCTCGTAGACCACCAGGTTGCTGGTGATCACGGTGAGGCGGCGGCCGTGCAGCTGTCTGGCCAGGCGGTAGGCGGTGGTGCCGATGTCGAGCAGCACCGACTGACCGTCGGCCACCATGGCGGCCGCGTGAGCGGCTATGGCGTCCTTCTCGGCCACCCGCACCTCGGCGACCTCGGCGAAGGGCTGGTCGCCCTCGTCGGCCACGGCCCCGCCGTGCACCCGCGTCAGCAGGCCGTCCTCCTCGAGTTTGACCAGGTCACGCCGGATCGTGGCGGGGCTCACCCCCAGTTGCTCGGAGAGATCGGTCACGGCCGCGGGACCGCCGGAGCGCAGGGCCCGCAGGATGAGTTGATGTCGTCGTTCTGCCAGCACGACGTGAACACTACTCGTCATCTTCAATCATTTCTATGCTCACTTCTGCTGAGGTCTTGACCAATGTCGCCGATCGGCGCACGATTCCGGTCACCGAAATGAAGAGTTTTGACGAGACTCTCCTGACGATCTGACGAGACTCTCCAGACGAGAGGATGCGCGCGTGGACGACGACCGGCCCGAGGTGCTGCTGACCGGGCTGCTCTTCTACGACCTCGTCCTCACGGGTCTGGGCAGGCCGCCGGCGCCGGGCGAGGAGGTCTGGACGGCCGGCATGGGCTGCGGCCCCGGCGGCATCGCCAACCTGGCCGTCGCCGCCTCCCGCCTCGGCCTGCGAACCTCCCTGGCCACGGTGTTCGGCGACGACTTCTACGGCGCCTACTGCCAGGAGATCCTCGCCGGTCAGGAAGGCGTCGACCTCTCACTCTCGCGCGTCGCGGACGGCTGGCACACCCCCGTCACCGTCGCGCTCGCCCACGGCAACGACCGGGCCCTGGTCACCCACGGCCAGGAACCGCCGTACTCGCAGGACGCGCTGATGGGCGACCCGCCCGAGGCGCTCACGGCCCTCGTGCACCTGGAGGCCGAACCGCGCGCCTGGCTCGCCAAGGCCGCCGCGAACGGCACCCGGATCTACGCCGACGTCGGCTGGGACCCCACCCAGCAGTGGTCCACCGACCTCCTCGACCAACTGTCCCTGTGCCACGCCTTCCTCCCCAACGAGACCGAGGCGATGGCCTACACCCGTACCGACAGCGCGGTCGCCGCCCTCGGCACGCTGTCCGAGCTGGTGCCGGTCGCCGTGGTCACGCGGGGCGGCGACGGCGCCGTCGCCGTCGACCAGACCACCGGCGAGTACGTGGACGTCCCCGCCCTGGACATCGACGTCCTGGACGCGACGGGCGCCGGGGACGTCTTCGGCGCGAGCTTCGTCGCCGCCTCGCTCGGTGGCTGGCCGCTGGAGGAACGGCTGCGGTTCGCCGTACTGGCCGCGGGCCTGTCCGTACGGCATCACGGTGGTGCGCTGGCGGCCCCCGGCTGGTACGGCGTCGACCGCTGGTGGCGCTCGCTGACCGACCCCGCCCTGAAGCGGGCGTACGGCTTCCTGGCGGAGCGGCTCCCCGCCGATCCCGGTCCTCCCGTCCGGTACGCGCCCGTCACGCCTCCCGTACGGCAGCAGTGACCCCCGCTCTCGCGAAGCCCCCGACATCCCCCCTCGTATGCGAAGTTGCGAACAGACCCGAAAGGCGGTGGGAGCTGTGCGGCTCTCACGAAGAGGCCTGCTGCGCGCGGGCCTGGCCGGCACGGCGGCCACGGCGCTGGGCGGCCTGACGTCCGGCTGTGCCGTTCCGACCGGCTCGACCGGCTCGAACATGGTCCTGTGGTACTGGGACGGCGGCCTGGGCGACACCGTCGTCGCCAAGGCCAAGGCCCGCTACGACAGCACGGTCGACCTCCGGGCCATCAAGATCGGCGGCTACTACCGGTCCAAGCTGATCACCACGATGGCCGGACGTGCCCACGTCCCCGACATCGCCGGCCTCAAGGGCGAGGACATGGCGTCCTACCTGCCCAACGCGGACCAGTTCGTGGACCTGCGGACCCTGGGCGCGGAGCAGTACAAGAGCCAGTACCTGTCCTGGAAATGGGACCAGGGCATCGCCGACGACGGCTCGATGGTGGGCTTCCCCATCGACTGCGGTCCGGTCGCGCACTTCTACCAGTACGAGGTCTTCCGCGAGGCGGGACTGCCGTACGAGCCCGCCGACGTGTCCCGGGAGCTGAACACCTGGGAGAAGTACTTCGCGGCCGGCGAGCAGCTCCGGAAGCGGATTGCCGGAACCTCCCTGCTCACCGACGTCAACAGCGTCTTCGAGAACGTGGTGCAGCAGGGCAGCAGGCGGTACGTCGACAAGGACCGCAACTTCATCGGCGACCAGGAGCATGTGCGGGCGGCCTGGGCGCTGGCCGTGGAGGCCAAGCGGCGCCGGATCGTCTCCAACCTGGTCACCGGCACCCCGGACCAGATCTCGGCGGTGGACTCCGGCAAGCTGCCCAGCCAGCTCGGCGCCTCCTGGGCGACGTACGACATCAAGAACGGCAACCCGAAGACCAAAGGCAAGTGGCGGATCGCGGACATGCCGGTGCGGCCCTCCAACAACGGCGGCTCGTTCCTGTCGATCACCAAGGCGTGCCGGGAGCCCGAGCAGGCCTTCGAGATCATCGCGTGGATGCTCGACGCGGCCAACCAGGCCTCGGGCTACGTCGACGCGGGCCTGTTCCCCTCCACTCCGGCCTCGTACGGCCTGAAGCAACTGCGCGAACCCGACCCGTTCTTCGGCGGCCAGGTGACGACGGACGTCTTCGGGCCCGCCGCGCAGAAGATCGTGGTCGCCTACAACAGCCCCTTCGACGTGGCCCTCGGGCAGCCCATCAAGGACGAGATCAAGAACGTCGGCGTCCTCGGCAAGGACCCGGAGAAGGCCTGGAGTGACGCCATGAGCAAGTGCCGGCGCATCGCGAAGCACCTGGGGGTGAGCTACTGATGGCCACCGTCCCCGCCCTGGAGAAGCCCCGCGTGGTCCTGGCGGACCCGCCCGTCGTGCGGCCGAAGAACGGGTGGCGCAAGTACTGGCACCTGTATGCCGCGATCTCCCCGTTCTATCTGCTGTTCCTCGCCTTCGGTCTGATCCCCGTCGGCTTCTCGCTCTACCTCTCCTTCCACCGCTGGGACGGTCTCGGCTCGATGGAGTGGGCGGGCCTGTCGCAGTACCGGTACCTGCTGAGCGACAGCGACTTCTGGAGCTCGATCGGCAACACCCTCGTCATCTGGGCGCTGGCCACCTTCCCCATGATCTTCCTGGCGATGGTCACGGCCGTGATGCTCAACGCGGCGGTCCGCTTCAAGAACGTGTACCGGTTCGCCTACTTCCTGCCGAACGTCACCTCGGTGGTGGCGATCGCCATCGTCTTCGGCTCGGTGTTCTCCACCAACTTCGGCCTGGTGAACGCCCTGTTGCAGGCCGTGGGCCTGGACCAGGTGGCCTGGCTGAACACGCCGTGGGGCATCAAGGTCGCCATCGCGACGCTGATGACCTGGCAGTGGGTCGGCTACAACGCGATCATCTTCCTCGCGGGACTGCAGACGATCCCGGGCGAGCTGTACGAGGCGGCGCGCATGGACGGCGCCGGTCCCCTGCAGACGTTCTTCCGGATCACGCTGCCCCTGCTGCGGCCGACCCTGCTGTTCGTGCTCGTGGTCTCCACGGTCACCGGCCTGCAGAGCTTCACCGAGGCGCAGGTCCTGCTGCAGAACACCTCGAACGACTCGACGTTCTCCGGCGGCCCGGACCACGCGGGCCGGACGATGGTCCTCTACTTCTTCCAGCAGACCTTCGACAACAACGACTTCGGCTACGGCGCCGCCGTGGCGTGGGGCATCTTCCTCGTCGTCGTCATCTTCTCGATCATCAACTGGCGGCTGGTGCAGCGCCGGGACGAAGACTAGGGAGGCCCGAACACCATGGCATCCATCCAAGGCACCAGGCGCCCCAAGGGCATACAGGGTGTCCGGCGCCGGGGCATCGCACTGCACGCGGTCCTCGTCACCGGGCTGCTGCTGTCGGCCTTCCCGTTCTACTGGGCCATCATCATGTCGACGCACACGTCGACCGAGATCTTCTCCTACCCGCCGAAGCTGCTGCCCGGCTCGCACTTCCTTCAGAACGTGCGCAGTCTCTTCGACAACATCGACTTCTTCGGCTCGATGCTCAACTCGCTGCTCGTGGCCTGTTCGGTGACCTTCCTGGTCCTGTTCTTCGACTCGCTGGCCGCGTTCGTCTTCGCCAAGTTCGAGTTTCCGGGCCGCAGGGTGCTGTTCGTCGTGCTGATGGCGATCTTCATGGTGCCGACGCAGATGGCGATCATCCCGCAGTTCGTGATCATGGCGAACATCGGCTGGATCGGCTCGATGACCGCGCTGATCGTGCCGGCCGCGGCCAACGCGTTCGGCATCTTCTGGATGCGCCAGTACATGCAGAGCGCGATCCACGACGAACTGCTGGACGCCTCGAAGATCGACGGGGCGAACTTCCTGCGCCAGTACTGGCACGTCGCGCTCCCGGTCGTCCGCCCGGGTCTCGCCTTCCTCGGCATCTTCACCTTCATGGCCCAGTGGAACGACTACGCCTGGCCCCTGATCGCCCTCACCAACCCGGACAACGTCACCCTCCAGGTCGCGCTGTCCCAGCTCAACGGCGTCCACGGCACCACGGACTACGGCATGGTGATGACCGGTGCGCTGCTCGCCCTGATCCCGCTGCTGATCGTGTTCGCGATCGGCGCCAAGCAGATCATCGGCGACCTCGGCAAGGGGGCCATCCGCTGATGGATCCCTTGCTGGCGCTCCGCCCGTGGGAGGCACCCGAGGTGACCTCCTGGCGTCGGCTGCCGATGAACGCCGTCGATCGCCGCGCCGGGGCGCTGAAGCTGGACGGTGACTGGCGCTTCCAGCTGCTGCCGGCGCCGGACGCGCCGCTGACGGACGCGTGGTCGTCGGCGTACGTTCCCGGTGTCTGGACCATGCAGGACACCGACGACCTTCCGCAGTACACCAACGTCCGTATGCCGTATACAGAATTCCCGCCACTGTCTCCGGCCGGCAATCCGACGGGTGTCTACGAGCGTGTGGTGGACGTGCCCGCCGAGTGGGCGGGGCGGCGGATCGTGCTCCAGGTGGGGGCCGCCGAGAGCGTGCTCCTCGTGCACGTGGACGGGCGGCCGGCCGGCGTCTCCAAGGACTCCCACCTGGCCGCCGAGTTCGATCTGACGGGGATGGTGCGCGCCGGTGAGCGGGCCGTCGTACGGCTGACGGTCGTGAAGTGGTCGGACGCCTCGCACATCGAGGACCAGGACCAGTGGTGGCACGGGGGCGTCACCCGGTCGGTGCTGCTGTACGCGACGGATCCGCTGCACCTCGCCGACGTGACCGTGCGGGCCAGGCGGTACGGCGACCTGCGGGTCGACTGCCGGGTGCGGGACGCGGGCGGCGCCCTGCCCGGGGGGTGGTACGTCAGCGGCGAGCTGAACGGTCACCTCCTCACGCAGGACACGGAGTTCGACCGGGCCAACGCCGACGACGACCGCGTCTCCGACTTCCTCGGCGAGGCACGGCTGCAGGCCACCGTCGCGGACGTGCGTACCTGGAACGCCGAGACGCCCGAGCTGTACGACCTGACGGTGCGGCTGCACCGCGCCGACGGCACCGTCGCCGACACCTCGCACCACCGGGCCGGCTTCCGGGACGTCGAGATCGTCGGGCGGGACCTGCTCGTCAACGGCGAGCGGGTGTTCGTCCGGGGCGTCAACCGGCACGACTTCCATCCGCTGACCGGGCGGACGGTGTCGCGGGACGACCTGCGCGCCGACCTGGTCGTGCTGAAGCGTTTCGGCTTCAACGCGATCCGCACCTCGCACTACCCGGCCGACCCGGCACTGTACGACCTCGCCGACGAACTGGGCTTCTACCTCGTCGACGAGGCGGACATCGAGTCCCACGACCACGCCCACGAGATCGCCGACGACCCGCGCTATCTGAACGCCTTCGTGGACCGCGTCTCCCGGATGGTGCTGCGGGACAAGAACCACCCCTCGGTCATCATCTGGTCGCTGGGCAACGAGTCCGACTACGGCGCGAACCACGACGCGGCGGCGGGCTGGGTACGCCGGCACGACCCGACCCGGCCGATCCAGTACGAGGGCGCCGCCAAACTCGGCTGGGCGGACCCGGAGGTGGCCTCCGACATCGCCTGCCCGATGTACGCCCCGCTGGAGGACTGCGTGGCGCACGCGCTGTCCGGCGAGCAGACCAAGCCGCTCATCCAGTGCGAGTACTCCCATGCGATGGGCAACAGCAACGGCACGCTCGCGGACCACTGGGCGGCCATCGAGTCCACCCCGGGTCTTCAGGGCGGCTTCATCTGGGAGTTCTGGGACCACGGCATCCTGCAGCGTGTGAACGACGGAAGACCGGTCGGGCGAGGGGGCGCCGGACTCCATGACAACGGTGTCACCGCGCCCGGCCACCGCTGGGCGTACGGCGGCGACTTCGGGGAGCGGATCCACGACGGCGCCTTCATCGCGGACGGGATCGTCTTCCCGGACCGGACGCCCAAACCCGTGATGTACGAGCACCGGGAGATCGCGGCGCCGGTGCGGCTGGAGTGCTTGCGGCACGAGGGCATCGTCATCGGCAACCACCAGCACTTCCGCGGTCTGGACTGGCTGTCCGCCCGGTGGGAGCTGGCCCTGGCCGACGGCGGCACGCTGACCGCACCGGCCGAGCTGCCCGAGCTGCGCCCGGGTGAGACGGCGGCGGTGCCGCTGCCGTTCGAGCTGCCTCACGGCGGCGGCGAGGCGTGGCTGACGCTGCGGGTGACGACCGCGGCCGACGAGGCGTGGGCGCCGCGCGGCACGGTGGTGTGTCTGCCGCAGGTGCGGCTGCGCGCGGCTGAGCCCAAGCGGTTCACCCCCTTGGCGCAGAACCGTTCCGTCGAGGTCGACGGGGAAGGGCTGCTCCTCCACCCCCTGCTCACTTCCGCACCCGTCCTCTCCCTGTGGCGGGCGCCCACCGACAACGACGAGCTGGGCGGTATGGCGCCGCGCTGGCGGACCTGGGGGCTGGACGCGCTCGTGCGCAAGGTCGCCGACGTCCGCCGGGCGGCGGGGCGGGTCACCGTGCACGCCGAGTACGCGACCGAGGCGGGCGTCGTCCGCCATGTGCAGGTGCTCACGCCGGTCGAGGGCGGCGTCCACGTCGAGGAACAGGCCGAACTGCCGGACGCGCTGGACGATGTGGCGCGGGTCGGCTCCGTGTTCGAGACGGTGGCGGGTCTCGACCTGATGGAGTGGTACGGGCAGGGCCCCTGGGAGTCGTATCCGGACCGCGGCTTCGGCGCGCCCGTCGGCCATCACTCCGTACCGGTGGACGAGTTGTTCACCCCCTATCTGCGTCCGCAGGAGAGCGGCGGGCGGCACGGCGTACGGCGGTTCACCCTGTCGGCGCCGGACGCCACGGGTCTCACGGTCGCGCTGGACGAGCCACGGCAGGTGTCCGTGACCCGTTACCGCGCCGAGGACCTGACCGCCGTGACCCACCACGACCAACTCGTCCCACGGGCGGGGTGCGTGGTCCATCTCGACGCGGCCCACCGCGGCCTGGGCACCGCCTCGTGCGGGCCCGACACCTCACCGTCGTACCTCGTCGCGCCGGGCGTCCACCACTGGAGCTGGACCCTGCGCGCCCTCTGACCACCCCCCACGCCACCTCTGTCACCTTTTACGCAGTGTTACGGAGCACACGTGTGCGTTTCGCATGAGCACGACCAGGGCGAGGCCGCGCAGGCCGGTGCCGGAAGACGCGGTTTCCTGCGGGCGACGGCGCTTCTGGGCGCCGCCGCGACGGCCGGTCTCGCGCTGCCGGCGGCCGCCGAGGCGGCCCCGGCCTCCGCCGCCTGGCGGCCCGACCCGGACAGCAGCCGCTTCACGCTCGCCGTCATGCCCGACACCCAGTACCTCTTCGACGGGCCGAGCATCGACAAGGCGCCGATCGAGGCGTCCCTGCGCTACCTCCTGGAGCACGGCAGGGAGGAGAACATCGTCTTCCTGTCCCACCTCGGCGACCTCACGGAGAACGGCGCCGAGAGTGAAGTCACCGCGATCAGCGAGGCGTTCGGGCTGCTGGACCGGCGCGGTGTCGGCTACAGCGTGCTGGCCGGCAACCACGACGTGAAGTCGTCGACCGACGACCAGCGGGGCTCGACGCCGTACCTGGACGCCTTCGGACCGGACCGGTTCAAGGGCAAGCCGACCTTCGGCGGGGCTTCGCCCGACGGCTACAACACCTTCCACCTCTTCAAGGCGGCCGGCCGGGAGTGGATGGTCCTAGCGCTGGACTGGCGACTGTCGGCGAAGGGGTACGCCTGGGCCAAGGACGTCCTGGCCAGGCACCCCAAGACGCCGGTCGTCCTCACCACGCACGAACTGGTCGTCGAGGACGACACCCTGTCGGCGTACGGACAGCAGTTGTGGGACCAGCTGATCGAGGACCACGACCAGATCTTCCTCACCCTCAACGGGCACTACTGGCCGGCAGGCCGGGCGACGCGCAGGAACGCTGCCGGGAACGACGTCCACCTGCACCTGACGAACTATCAGAACCGGTACTTCGGCGGCGCGGCGATGATCCGTCTGTACCACTTCGACCTGGACCGCGACGTCATCGACGTCGAGACGGTCTCACCGTGGATCCTCGGCCGGGCCTCGAAGGGGCTGAACGAGCTGGAGCGGCAGGAGATCGAACTGAGCGGCGACGCCGACCGCTTCTCCGTCGACATCGACTTCGCGGCCCGCTTCTCCGGCTTCGCCCCGCAGCCCGTGCGCCCGGCCCGCCCCGTCTCCAGGATGCTGGTCCCGGGCACGGTCGCGTACTGGCGCTTCGAGTCACCCGCGTCCGGCACGATCCGTGACCTGTCCGGCCGCGGCAACGACCTCACCCTGGTGTCGGTGGGCGGCGGCTCCCTGGGCTGGTCGGCCGACCACCACCCCGACCAGCCCGGCCACGGCAGCCTGGAGTTCTCGGGCTACAAGTCCCCGCTGAAGGGCGCCTACCTGCGCACGGTCGACGGAGCTCCCCTCAACTCGGCGACATTCAAGGCCGGTTACACCATCGAGGCCTTCTACCGCCTCCCGGCCGACTGGGACCCCGACCACAACGCCTGGTCGGGACTGGTCAGCCGGACCGGCACGGGCGGCGCCGCCGGCAAGACCGAGGACGACCCCGATGAGCCGCTGGCCACGCTCTCGCTGTCCGACGGGCCCGGCCCGCAGTGGGCGGTCCGCCCGCTCAACCAGCAGGGCATCGCCACGAACTGGGGCGACGAGACGGCCCGGGAGGTGTGGTGGCACGTCGCCGTCGTCAACGACGGCTCCCACACCACGATGTACGTCCAGGGCTGCCCGGTCGCCCGCAATCCGCACGCCTCCGCTGTCGGGCTCACCTCCGTCGGGCTGCCGTGGCTGCTCGGGGGATACGAGTACGCCGGAAAGATCGACCAGATCCTGCACGGACGGCTCGGCGACGTCCGCATCGTCGAACGGGCGCTGCCCGTCACCTCGTTCATGAACCACTGAGTCTTTGATCACGCAGAGGACAGACACCATGACCGATCAGCAGCTGCCCTCCTGGGCCGACCCGTCCGTCTCCCCCTCCGACCTCGACGCGCAGGGTGTTTCCCGGCGCGGGCTCCTGCGGCGCGCCGGCCTGTTCGGCGCGGCGTTCGCCCTCGGCTCCGCGGCCACGCCCGCGGTGGCGGCAACGGCGGCGGACGAGCGCCCGCTCGGCGGCGAGGACCCCCGTCTCGCCTATCTCGTCGGCGACCACCACATCCACTCCGTCTACAGCCACGACGCGAAGTACACGTTCTCCCAACTGGCCACCGCGTCAGCCAAGTACGGTCTCGACTGGATGGTCTTCAACGAGCACTCCAACTTCGGTCACGCCTACTACGGCGCCGCGATGGAGCACCAGGAGATCCTCAAGGCGCGGGCCGAGAACCCCCGTCAGCTGATCTTCCAGGGCCTGGAGTGGTACATCCCGGCCGCCGAGCACTGCACGGTCTTCTCGGCGCCCGGCCCGCACGAGGTGGACCTGCTCACGCAGTTCGAGCTCGCGTACGACGGCAAGCTGCTCAACTACACCGACGGCGCGGCCGACAACCCGAACACGGCCCGCAACGAGGCACACGCCGTGAAGGCCATCAAGTGGCTGGCCGACCAACGGCGTTCGGGCTACGTCGACGACGTCCTCGTCCTCGCGAACCACCCGCTCCGGCTGGGCATCGACTCACCGCACGAGATGCGCAACTGGCGGGACGCGGCGCCCGAGATCATGATCGGGATGGAGGGGGCGCCCGGCGCCCAGGGCGGAGGCATCCCCGGCTGGGAGGGACCCGACTCGCAGCGCGGCGAGTACACCAACAAGCCGTCCGTGAACTCCTGGCCCGGCTATCCGGAGAACGCGTACGTCCTGTACGGAGGATACGACTGGATGACGGCGACCGTCGGCGGCATGTGGGACTCCATGCTCGCCGAGGGCAAGCTGTTCACCATCACCACCAACTCGGACGTGCACCGCGTCGTCTTCGACACCTGGAAGAACGGCGACTGGCTGCCGGGACAGAACTTCGACAACACCGGCCACATCCCCGACCCCGTGAACACCGACTCCCCCCAGCCCGGCGGCGACTTCTGGCCCGGCCAGTTCAGCCGCACCCATGTCGGCGTGACCCGCTACGGCTACCGCTCGGTGATGGCGGGCCTGCGGGCGGGCCGGGTCTGGCTCGACCACGGGCATCTGCTCGACGGGCTCGACGTCCGGCTGACACGGGACCGCGACTTCGGACCGGGCGTCACCCTGGGCGGCCGGCTGCGGGTCCGCAAGGGCGAGAAGCTCACGCTGAACGTCACCGTCACGACCACCTCGCGCCCCAACACTCAGGGAATTCTGCCCGAGTTGGCACACGTGGACGTGATCCGGGGCGCGGTGCGCGGCCCGGTGGCCGACCGTGACACCTGGAAGGCTCCCGACACGAAGGTCGTCCAGACGAAGGACGTCTCGGGCCGCAAGGGGACGTACACCCTGCGCATCCCGGTCACCGCCGGGGACGAGTCCTTCTACGTCCGCCTCCGCGGCAGCGACGGCAAGCGCAACGGCGCCGGCTACCTGGGTGCCTCCGTCGACCCGCACGGCCCGATTCCCCACGTGCCCGGAGACGGTGACCCGTGGGCCGACACGTGGTTCTATTCCAACCCCGTCTTCGTCGACGTGACAGGAGCCTGATGAGACGTCAACTCGTTGCTCTGGCTGGCTTATTGGGTGCCTGCGCGCTCGGCGTGGGCACGGCGTCGGCCGCCGGTGACCCGCACTGGGCGCAGACCGCCACCGCGTACACCGACACCCTCGGCGGCGGTCAGGGCCTCGCCAGTCGCGCGGACGGCTCACTGCTGTACCGCGGACTGGCGTCCATCCCCCTCGATCTGCGCGTCAAGGGCTGGAACCACATCGGTGACCCGGACATCGCGCGCGGGTACGTCTTCGACGCCTACCAGGGCCCCGACACGGCCACGTCGAAGATGTTCGCGGTCACCACACCGGCCGGGAAGCGCTACGAGTACGTCCACCGGCTCAACCCGGGCGAGCAGCTGAACAACTCCTTCGCCGCCGTCTCGCCCGACGGGCAGTGGCTGGTGTCGGGTGAGTGGGGCGACCAGAACAGATTCCAGGTCTTCCCCGCTCCCCTGCTCAACCCGGCCACTCCTCCGACCGGCGGCGACCTGCCGGAGGTCTGGCAGATCACGCTCGACAAGCCGGTGCGCGACATCCAGGGCTGCGACTTCGTGACGGACACCCGCCTGGTGTGCGCCTCGAACGACGCCACCGGCACGCTGTTCCCCGAGATCCGGCCGCTGCTCCGGATCGACCTTGCCCACAAGCTGGACGGACAGGCGGTCACCGGCTCGGTGCGGAGCCTGTTCGGGCTGCCGCAGCGCAGCGTGTGCACGGGCACGTTCGAGGCGGAGGGCGTCGACCACGACCCGGGCAGCGGCACCTTGCGCGTGGAGGTGATCCCGCCCGGAGTGTGCGCGGTGGCGACGGCCGTGTACTCGTACAAGCAGGTCACGGACTGATCGGCGGGAGGTAACGTGGGCCGCGTGACCACCGAAGAGTCGCTGCGGCCCCAGTCGCTCATGCTGACGTTCCTGGGCGACCAGGTGCTCGGCCGGGACGTCTGTGTGTATTCGGGCAGTGTCATCGACGTCTTCGCGTGCGCCGGGGTCGGCGAGCAGGCGACGCGGTCGACGCTGACCCGCATGGTGAACCGCGGTCTGCTGCGCCGGCAGCGTGAGGGCCGCCGCATGTACTTCGGCCTGACGGAGCGCTCGGCGGCGGTGCTGCGGGACGGCGGCCGGCGCATCTGGCAGACCGGCGCGGTCAACCGGCACTGGGACGGCACCTGGACTCTGCTCGGCTTCTCCCTGCCCGAGTCCTGGCAGCGGCAGCGCCACGACCTGCGCTCCAAGCTCACCTGGAGCGGCTTCGGGCCGCTGTTCAGCGGCCTGTGGATCGCGCCCGGCGAGGTCGACGTGTCGTCGCTGGTCGACGAGCTGGGCCTGTCCGCCCATGTGAAGGTCTTCCGCGCACACGCCGACACCGGCATGGACATCGGCGCGATGGTCGAGGAGACCTGGGAGCTGGCCGAACTGGCGGCGCGCTACGAGGAGTTCGTACGGCGCTGGCAGCCGTGGGAGGCCCGGCTGCCCACCCCCGACGACGTCTCCCCGGCCTCCGGGCGCGAGGATCCCCAACTCGCCTCGCTCGCGCTACGGCTGCGGCTGTCCACCGAGTGGCTCCAGGTGATCCGCCGCGACCCCCGCCTGCCGGTCAGGCACCTGCCGGACGACTGGCCGGCGGAAGAGGCCGAGAAGACGTTCCGGACGGTTTACGACCGGCTCACCCCGCTCGCCCGGGAGTGCGCGCAGCGGCTGCTCGACCTGGTGCCGGTGCGCGAGAGCGACTGAGCCCGACGACGCGCGAGCTGACCCGTGCGGCTCGGCGGGCGCGGGCCCGGTCCCTCGGTCTCAGGCGTAGAACCGCGACAGGCTCTGCAGCACGGCCGCCGGCTTCGCCCCGCCCTCGACCTCGATCGCCCCGTCGACGGCGACCTGCACACCGCCCGGCACGTCCTCGACCTCCGTCAGCTTCGCCACCAGCCTGATGCGTGAGCCCACCTTCACCGGGGCGGGGAAACGCACCTTGTTGAGGCCGTAGTTGACCTTCGTGGTCACGCCCTGGACGTCCAGCAGCTCGGTGAACAGCGGGATGAAGAGGGAGAGGGTGAGATAGCCGTGCGCGATGGGGGCGCCGAAGGGGCCCGCCGCGGCCCTCTCCGGGTCCACGTGGATCCACTGGTGGTCGCCGGTGGCGTCGGCGAAGGTGTTGATGCGCTCCTGGGTGACCTCGATCCACTCGCTCGTGCCGAGGTCGCTGCCGGCCAGCTTCTTCAGTTCGTCGAGGCCGTTGACGGTGATGCCCATGTGGCTTTCCTTAAGCTGGGAGTCGGAAGCGGAGAGTTGAACGTCAGGACTGGGTGCCGAAGCGTTTGCGCACCCGGGACTTGAGGAGCTTGCCGGAGGCGGTGCGCGGGAGTTCGTCCGCGACGACCACCGACTTCGGGATCTTGTACTTGGCGAGCCGGCCGGCGAGCGAGGCCAGTACCTCGTCGGGGTCCGGCGAGGCACCCTCGCGCGGCACGACGACCGCCCGCGGCACCTCACCCCACTTGTCGTCGGGAACGCCGATGACCGCGCACTCGACGATGTCCGGGTGGGCGAGGAGCAGGTCCTCGATCTCGGCGGGGTAGATGTTCTCGCCACCGGAGATGATCATGTCCTTGATGCGGTCGACGATGTAGACGTAGCCGTCCTCGTCGACGCGGGCGGCGTCCCCGCTGCGGAACCAGCCGTCCGCGAAGGAGGCCGCCGTCTCCTCGGGCAGCCCCCAGTAGCCGGGCATGACGTGCGGGCCGCGGACCATGACCTCGCCGGTCTCGTCGACGTCGACGGGAGCCAGGTCCGGCCGTACCACCCTTACGTCGCTGAAGAAGTGTGGCACCCCGGCCGAACCCGCCTTGCTCGCCACGTGTTCGGCGTCCAGGAACAGCGTGCCGGGAGACGCCTCCGTCATGCCGTAGCCCTGGAGGAAGGTCAGGCCGCGCTCCTGGTAGGCGGCGATCAGCGGCGACGGCACCGGGGAGCCGCCGCAGGTGAGGATCCGCAGGGAGGACAGGTCGGCGTCCTTCCAGCGCGGATGCCGGGCCATCTGGTCGAACATCGTGGGCACGCCGAACATGAAGGTGATCCGGTGCTCTTCGACCAGGCCGAAGGTGGCGTCCGGGTCGAAGGCCTCGACCAGGACGCAGGTGCCGCCCTTGAGGAGGACCGGCAGGGTGAGCATGTTCAGGCCTGCCGTGTGGAACAACGGGGCGGAGACCAGGGCCCGTTCGTCGGCGATCAGGTCGGTGTCGACGAGGACGTTGATCGCATTCCAGGTGAGGTTGCCGTGGGTGAGCATGGCGCCCTTGGGGCGGCCGGTCGTGCCCGAGGTGTACATGATGATGCAGGTGTCGTCGGCCCCGACCGGCTCGTCGATGGGCTCCGCCACGGCCTCGGACAGCGCTTGTTCGTATTCGGCGCCGACTTCGACGTACGTCCGCACGTCCGTGCTGCCCGGCAGGCCGGCGACCAGTGCCTGGAACGACGGGCCGTAGACGAGCGCCTTGGCACCGGAGTCGGCCAGCTGGTAGGCGATCTCCGGGCCGACGAGGCGGGTGTTGAGGGGGACGAAGACCGCGCCGAGGATGCCGGCCGCGAACAGGGTCTCCAGGTAGGAAGGGTGGTTGGGGCCGAGGTAGGCGATGCGGTCGCCACGTCGGATGCCCCGGGCGCGCAGTGCGTGGGCGAGACGGGTGGTGCGTGTATGCAATGTGCGGTAGTCAGTCGACTGCCCACCGTGGACCAGGGCGGTGCGGTGCGGGGTCTTGCGGGCCCGGCGTGCGGGCCACGACCCCAGTCCCTCGTTGCGCATGTCACGCCCCTTACGGTTTGGTCAGCCCGAGCAGGCGGGCGGCGTTCTCCTTGAGGATCTTCGGCCTGACCTCGTCCTTGATCGGCAGCTTCGCGAAGTCGGCGAGCCAGCGGTCGGGGGTGAGGAGGGGGAAGTCCGAACCGAACAGCACCTTGTCCTTGAGCAGCGTGTTGGCGTACTGCACGAGCTGCGGCGGGAAGTACTTCGGCGACCAGCCGGACAGGTCGATGTGCACGCCCGGCTTGTGGGTGGCGACCGCGAGGGCCTCGTCCTGCCAGGGAAAGGACGGGTGCGCCAGAATGATCTTCATATGCGGGAAGTCGGCCGCCACGTCGTCCACGTGCAGCGGGTTCGAGTACTTGAGCCGGATCCCGCCCCCGCCGGGCACGCCGGCGCCGATACCGGTCTGGCCGGTGTGGAAGAGGGCGATGGTGCCGGTCTCCTCGATCACCTCGTAGAGGTCGTACGCCACCGAGCGGTCGTTGGGGAAGAAGCCCTGGACGCTGGGGTGGAACTTGAAGCCCCTCACCCCGTACTCCTCGACCAGGCGCCGGGCCCGCTTCACGCCCGCCTTACCCCGGAACGGGTCGATGGACGCGAAGGGGATGAGGACGTCCGCGTTGGCGGCCGCCGCCTCGGCGACCTCCTCGTTGGGGACGGGGGCCGTGCCGGTCGCGGACTCGGCGTCCACCGTGAAGATCACGGCGGCCATCTTCCGCTCGCGGTAGTAGGCGGCCGTCTCCTGAAGCGTCGGCTTCCGCTTGCCCTCAACCTTGAAGTAGGCGGAGGAGGCGTCGTGCAGGTCGTCGTCCAGGGAGGAGTGACCCTTGGAGGACACCTCCGCGTGGGTGTGGACGTCGATCGCGACGAGATCCTCGACGTCGATGGTCGTCATGGTCAGGCCTCCGGGAACTTGGGGGCCGGGATGCCGACCGTCTGGAGCTCGGCGCCGACCGAGGTGGGGAAGGCGTCGGCCAGGGTCGCGGGGGTCCAGCCGCCGTCGGCGTAGGCCGCGCTGATCTCCTGCGGATGCGACCAGAGTGCCACCTTGTCGCCGCCGATGCCGATGGCCTGGCCGGTGATCGAGCGGGCGGCCTCGGAGGCGAGGAAGGGGACGAGGGCCGCGCAGTCCTCGGGCGTGCCGAAGCCCTCGCCCTTGCGGAGGAAGTCCGGCAGCGGCTCGCCGTTCTTCATGGCCTCGATGTACGGGGCGAACGCGGGGATGGTCTCGGTCATCGCGGTGGCGGCGACCGGCACGATCGCGTTGACGGTGATGCCGGCACGGCCGAGCTCCATGGACCAGGTGCGGGCCATCGCGGCGATGCCGGCCTTGGCGGCGGCGTAGTTGGTCTGGCCGAAGTTGCCGCGCTGTCCGGCCGGGGAGCCGACCAGGATCAGGCTGCCGCCCTCGCCCTGCTCGCGCATGCGCACGGCGGCGGCACGGGCGCAGGTGAAGGTGCCCTTGAGGTGGGTGGTGATCACCGCGTCGAAGTCCTCGTCGGTCATCTTCCACAGCACCTTGTCGCGCAGGATGCCCGCGTTGGTGACCAGGATGTCGAGCCGTCCGAACTCCTCGACCGCGCGGCCGACGAGCCGGTCGGCGGCCTCGGTCGTGCCGACCGGGACGACCTCGGCGACGGCGGTGCCGCCCGCCGCGGTGATGGACTTCACGGCCTGCTCGGCCACGGCCTCGTCGATGTCGTTGACGACCACGAAGGCGCCGTGGGCGGCCAGGGCGTGCGCGTAGGCGAGGCCGAGGCCCCGGCCGCTGCCGGTGACGACGGCGGCCTTGCCGGTGAGATCGATGCTGGGCACGGGCGGGTCCCTTCACAAGGTGACACGGGTGATGCGGCCGCGGCTGTGCGGCGTACAGATCGAAGCTAAGAGCAATAATTGGTGACGTCAATAGTTGTTGCCGCCCGGCCGGTGCGTCAGACTGGACGCGGCACCACCTCGACGACGGCTCAGCCCTCCGCTCAGCCACCGCACAGCAAGCCGAACCGCCCCACCCCGGGGCCTCTCCCAGGGAGCCCGCCATCGCTCGCCAGCCACGTGCCACCGACCACGCCGCAGGCCCCGCCCCGATCGACGCCGACGAGCCGTGGATGCGCGGGCTGCACGCGGACACCGGCTACCTCCTGTACCGGCTGGGACTGCGCTCCGGGCAGCTGTTCAACGGCTTCCTCCAGGAGTCCGGCCTGCGCCTGCGCCACTACGCCCTGCTCCGCCTCCTCGCCACCTCCGGGGGCGCCCTGCAGCGCGAACTGAGCACGACCCTCGGCTACGACCCGAGCGCGATCGTCGGCCTGGTCGACGACCTGGAGAAGCTGGGTTTCGCCGAACGCCGGCCCTCCCCGGACGACCGCCGCAGCCGCATCGTCGTCCTCACCGAGGCCGGCCGCGGCTTCCTGCGCGACACCGACGAGGCCGGCCTGCGGGTGACCAACGAACTCCTCGACCCGCTCGACGCGGCGGAGCGGGACGCGCTGCACGCGCTCCTGCTGCGGATCGCGGAGGACGGTCTCAACTGATGTTGTGCAAATGATTGACGGCCGCACGATGGATGCCTAACTTCACCGGGGCATCGGTGAAGTCCCCCACCGGTGACACCCCCACGCCATCGGCATCAGGGAGCACATCGTGCAGCCACCCCACACGTCCGCACGCCAACCGTCCCCACAACAGCGGCAGTTGCGCCGCGTCGCCCTGTCCGGCCTGCTCGGCACGGCAGTGGAGTTCTACGACTTCCTCGTCTACGGCACGGTCGCCGCGCTGGTCTTCGGCGACCTGTTCTTCCCCGGCGCCGACCCCGCGGTCGGCACCATCGCGGCCTTCGGCACCTTCGCCGCGGGTTATGTGGCCCGCCCGCTCGGCGGCATCGTCTTCGGCCACTTCGGCGACCGCCTCGGCCGCAAGTCGATGATGCTGCTGACCATGGCCCTGATGGGCTGCGGGAGTTTCCTGATCGGCGTACTGCCGACCTACGACACGATCGGCGTCTGGGCCCCCGTCCTCCTCGTCGCCCTGCGGGTCGTGCAGGGCCTCGCGATCGGCGGCGAGTGGGGCGGCGCGACCCTGATGGTCGTCGAGCACGCCGAACGCGTCCAGGGTTCCCGGCGCGGCCTGTGGTCCAGCTTCACCCAGCTCGGCGCCCCGCTCGGCTCCGTACTGTCGGCCGGCGTGGTCACGCTGGTCTCCGCCCTGCCCGACGACGACTTCCGCTCCTGGGGCTGGCGGGTGCCGTTCCTGCTGAGCATCCTGTTGCTTGCGGTCGGCATGTTCGTCCGCCTCAAGGTGGCGGAGAGCCCGCTGTTCGCCGAGGTGAAGCCGCAGCCGTCGGCGAAGCCCCCGATCCTGGAGGTGCTGCGGCGCCCGAAGCCGGTGCTGCTGGCCGCCTGTGTCGGGATCGGCGCGTTCACCGCGCAGTCGCTGCTGACCGGATTCATGATTTCGTACGCGGTCGGCCACGGGTACAGCCGTCCACAGGTGCTCGCCGCCGTGACGATCGCCTCGTGCGTCGCCCTGCTGGTCCTGCCCGCCGCGTCCGCGCTGTCCGACCGGGTCGGCCGCCGCCCGGTGGTCCTGGCCGGTGCCCTCGCCTCGGCCGCGCTCGCCTTCCCGGTACTGGCCCTGGTCGACTCGGGCTCCCCCGGCCTGCTGATCCTCGCCCTCGTCCTCGGCCACGGCATCGCCCAGTCCACGATGTACGGCCCGCTCGGCGCCCTGCTCACCGAGATGTTCGGCACCCGCGTCCGCTACACCGGCGCCTCCCTCGGCTACCAGGCGGCCACCCTCGTCGGGGCCGGCTTCTCGCCGCTGATCGCGAGCAGCCTGCTCGCCTCCAACGGCGGCGGCAGCACCCCCGTGTCCCTGCTGCTGTGCGGCGGCGCGGCGATCACCGCGCTCACCGTCTGGCGGATGCGCGAGACCCACACCGACACGCTCGACTCCGCCCCCACCCGCACCGCCACCCCCACCCCGGAAAGGTCACCCCGATGAGGACCCCCACCCGCGTCGCGTTACTGACCATCGCCCTGTGCGCCACGACCTCACTGCCCGCACAGGCACAACCGGCACAACAGGCCGCGACGGACGCCCACATCGAAGGCAAACTCCCCTCGGGTGCGGCCTACTTGATGGACGTACCCGCCGACTGGAACGGCACGGTCCTCCTGTTCAGCCACGGCTACCGCCCCGTCGGCCTGCCCAACGCGGCTCAGAACTCGCCCGATTCGGACTCCGGCGGTGCGACGACCGCCCAACTGCTGGCCGAGGGCTACGCCCTCATCGGCTCCTCGTACGCGACGAACGGCTGGGCCGTCACCGACGCGGTGCCCGACCAGCTCGCCACGCTGGACCTGTTCACGCAGAAGTTCGGCCCGGCCCGGCGGACACTCGCCTGGGGCAGGTCGTACGGCGGCCTCGTGACGACGGCCCTGGCCGAGCGGCACGCCGACCGCTTCGACGGATCGCTGTCGATGTGCGGGCTCGTACAGGGTGGCGTCGCCAACTGGAACAGCACCCTGGATCCGGTGTTCGCGCTCAAGACCCTCCTCGCGCCGGACGCCGACATCCCGCTCACCGGCTTCGCCGACCAGGCGTCCGCGGTCGACGCGTCGAAGGCCCTCACCGGGAAGGTGACCTCGGCCCAGCAGACGCCGGCGGGCCGCGCCCGGATCGCCCTGGCCGCCGCCCTGCACAACATCCCCGGCCACAACGACCCCGCACAGACCGAGCCCGGCCCGTCCGACTGGGCGGGGCAGCAGGCCAACCAGTACGCCGCCGTCACCGGTCTCCTGGGCCGCCCCGCCTTCTCCTGGCGGCAGGAGGCGGAGAGCCGCGCGGGCGGCAACCCGTCCTGGAACACCGGCATCGACTACACCGCCATGCTCGGACGCTCCCCGCTGTACAAGGAGGTGACGGAGCTCTACAAGGAGGCGGGCGTGTCGCTGCGGGGCGACCTCACGGCCCTCGCCCGGTCGCCGCGTATCCCCGCCGACCCCACCGCCGTACGCTGGATGCGACAGACCAGCAGCTTCACCGGCCGCCTCACCGATCCCCAGCTGAACATCCACACCACCGGCGACGCGCTGATCCCCGTACAGTCCGAGAGCGCCTACCGGCGGGCCGCCACCGCCGCCGGCGCGGCACCACTGCTCAGCCAGGCCTACGTCGACGGCCCCGGCCACTGCACCTTCACCACCGGCGAGATGGTCAGCGCCCTGCACACCCTGGAGCACCGACTGGACACCGGCCGCTGGGACACCTCGCCCGCCACCCTCAACTCCCGCGCCCAGCAGGCGGACCCGGCCACCCCGGGCCGTTACCTCGCCTTCCGGCCGACCGCCTACCCCCGCCCCTACGACCTCGCCCACCCGGGAGACGCCCGGCCATGACCACCCGCTCCGCGCCCGACCGGCTGCTGTCCGTCCTCGCCGCGTTCGACCACGAACACCCGGCGCTCACCCTGACGGACATCAGCCGGCGGGCCGGGCTGACCCTGACCACCGCGCACCGGCTCGTGGGCGCCCTCACCGCGTGGGGCGCCCTCGAGCGCGACGAGTCCGGCACCTACCACGTCGGACTGCGCCTGTGGGAGGTCGCGGCACTCGCCCCCCGCGCCCTCGCACTGCGGCAGGTCGCGCTGCCGTACCTGGAGGACCTGTACGAAGCCACGCACGAGAACGTGCAGTTGGCGGTGCGCGACGGCTCGGAGGTCGTCTACATCGAGTGGATCTCCGGCCGCTCGGCGGTCGGCGTCCACATCCGCGTCGGAGCCCGCTGGCCCCTGCACGTCACCGGGGTCGGGCTCGCACTGCTGGCCTACGGCGACCCGGACCTCCAGGAGGAGTACTGCGCCCGCCCGCTCGCCTCCTACACCCCGCACACGATCACCGACCCGGGCCGGCTGCGCCGTGTCCTGGCCGACGTACGCCGCTCGGGCGTCGCGGTGAGCGACCGCCAGGTCACCGAGGACGCCCTGTCGGTGGCCGCCCCGGTACGCGGCCTTGACGGGACGCTGGTCGCGGCCGTGTCGGTCGTCGTGCCGCAGGACGGCGCCCAGGTCCCGACGCTGATTCCGGCGGTGCGGCTGGCGGCGCGGGGGATCTCGCGGGCGCTGGGGTGGCAGCCGGACGGGAGCCGGACATAGGCGGTCGGTGGCGAACGGCCTGTGGCGAACGATCGGCGCTGCCGCTTCCGCTTACGAGCGCGTTCCTGCGCGGCCTGGATTCCTCGCGGCGGCCGCGGTCGTCGTCATCGACACGCGGCGAGCCGGAGACGGCCCGACCGCCGGTGCCGGCCGGCGCCCGATGCAGGACGGCACCCCGCGCCGGCCGGGCCCTGCCGGCGGACCTTCACTCGATGAACGCCAGCGTGACCGGGCAGGTCAATCGTCAGCGGGAGTGGGCGTGTTCCTCGTCGCGGGCCGCCTGCGCTGCCGTCGTCTCCGGTGCCGCCGTCTCCTGTGACCGGGGCTTTCCGGCGGCCCGGAGGCCGGGCAGGACGGCGAGGACGATCACCGTGCCGACAGCCATGATGATCCCGCCGACGAGGCTGGTCCGGGCGACGGCGTGGGCGAAGGACTCGTGGACGGCGTCGATCAGGGCCTGCGCCTGCCGAGGGCCTGCGGAGGGGCTCTGCGCCAACTGCTCGGCGACCGCGAGACCGCCGCCCACCGAGTCCTTGGCCGTGTCCATCGCGGTGGCCGGGAGCCGGCCGCCGGCCAGGTCGGTCAGCTCGTCGCGGTAGGCGGTGCCCAGCAGCGAGCCGAGGATCGCGATGCCGAGGGAGCCGCCGAGTTCGAGCGCGGTGTCGTTGGCGCCGCCGCCGACGCCCAGCTCGGCCTCGGGGAAGGAGCCCATGATGGTGTCCGTCGCCGGGGACACGCTCAGGCCGATGGCGAAGCCGAGCAGCAGCAAGGTGGGCAGGAAGTCACCGTAGGTGGAGGCCTTGTCGACCTGGACGAGCAGGAAGACGCCCACGGTGCCGATCGCCATGCCGGCCGTGACCAGCGCCTTCACGCCCAGCTTCGGGGCCAGCCGCCCGGTCGCCGCGGCGCCGGCGAAGACGGCACCGGCCAGCGGCAGCAGTCGTACGCCGGTCTGCAGCGCGTCGTAGCCGAGGACGAACTGCAGGAACTGGGTGGCGTAGTAGATCGCGCCGAAGGTGCCGAAGAAGAAGAACAGCACCGCGAGCATCGACCCGCTGAAGGGCCGCAGGGCGAACTTGCGCACGTCCAGCATGGGGCGCGGGTGCCGCAGTTCCCAGGCCACGAAGGCGAGGAAGCCGACGCCCGCGACCACGGCCGCGGTGACGGGCCCGGTGCCCCAGCCGAAGTGCGGGCCCTCGATGGTCGCGTAGACGAGGCAGCCGACGGAAACGATCGAGAGCAGTCCGCCCACGTAGTCGATCCGGCCCATGCCCTTGGCCTTGGACGGCGGGACGAGGGCGAGCGCCCCGACGACGGCGACGACCGCGACGGGGACGTTGATCAGGAAGGTGGAGCCCCAGGCGTGGTCCTCCAGCAGCCAGCCGGCGACCAGGGGGCCGACGGCGATGGCGAGGCCGGAGGTGGCGGTCCAGACCGTGATGGCCTTGGCCCGCTCTGCCCGCGGGAAGGTCGCGACCAGCAGCGACAGCGTGGCCGGCATGACGATGGCGGCGCCGACACCCATGATCGCGCGGGCGGTGATGACGAGCCCGGTCTCGTCGACCAGGCTGCCCATCACCGAACCCCAGCCGAAGACCAGCAGGCCGGTGACGAGGGCGCCGCGGCGGCTGTACTTGTCGCCTATCGAGCCCAGCACGAGCATCAGCGCGGCGTACGGGACGGTGTAGCCGTCGATGACCCACTGCAGGTCACTGCTGCTCAGGCCCAGCGCCTTGGTCATGTCCGGCGCGGCCACGATCAGGGACGTGTTGGCCATCACGACGATCAGCAGGCTCAGACACAGGACGAGCAGGGCCCACCAGCGCCGTTCGTAGGGGCCGGCCATCTTCTCGACAGGTGTGTGGGCGGGCAAGGGCATGGAAAGCTCCTGGAGGACGAGTTAGTTACCCATCAACGTGCAGATTAAGTTACTGCTCAGTGATGTGCAAATATCTCGGCCCCAGCCCTGACCTCAGCCCTGATTCCCGCCCGTCGCACAGCCACGGGGCGCGCCGCTCCCTCGACCACGTCCTGGAAGCGGCACGGTGTGGAGCGGGCGGCAATTCAGACAGCGGCCTCGCGGGGGTCCCCGGGGCCGGAGTGGCACGTCGCACCGTCTGTCTCCATTTCGCGGGCCGGACGGCCCTTGTCGAGATCACCGGGGGGCGGGTCTCCGAGGGCGGGGCCCCACCGCGACATCGCGGAGGTCCCGGAGGGCGCGAAGAGCACGGAGGCGATACGACCCGCGCTCACCCTCACCCGTACGCCGCTCCCGAGGGCCGCGAGTACCCTGGCGTGCCGCGTCCTCACCTCGCGGCCGCTCGGCGGCCGTTGTCTCACCGTCATCGGCCTGATCGGTTCATCCGGCTCAGCGGCTTACGGCCTCAGCGGCCTCAGCGGCCGGGACCTCTCGCCGAGGCAGTCGTCGTCACCCTCACCGGGCCGACGACGCTACGGGCGCGGGCGACCGGTCAGGCACCGGCGGCGGGCCGCGGAACCCCCGTCGACACGACGTCGTCGACCACCGAACGCGCCCGCTCCTGAGGCACACCGGCCGCGATGAGCGTGGCGACGGCGACCCGGGTGCCGTCGTCCTCCAGAGCCCCGGTGTTGACCTCCTCCAGCAGGGCGAGGGTCATCGCCTCCAGGGCGGCGCTCAGCACGGCGGGCGGCAGGTGGGTGTGGAAGACGCCGTCCCGCCGGCCCCGGTCGAGGATGGCGGTGACCTCCGCGCGGGCCGGTGCCAGGATCTCCGCGACGCGCTCCGCGCCCAGATCGTGCCGGGCGAGGGCCAGGAGCATCCGGTAGCGGTCGCCCACGGGCCACATCGCGAACACGAAGTACGCGAGTGCCCGCTCGGCCGGGTCAGCGGGCCTCGCACCGCCCTCGACCGCCGCCCGAAGGGTCTCGCAGGCCTCCTCGGCGAGGGCCTCCAGCAGCGCGGCACGGCCGGGGAAGTGCCCGAAGAGGGTGCGCCGTACGACACCGGAGGCCCGCGCCAGCTCCTCCAGGGTGATGTCCGGGTTCCGCCCGAGTTCCTGGCGGGCCGTGGCCAGGATCCGCGCCCGGTTGGACCGCGCGTTGCGTCGCAGCGGCTCACGGGCGACGGACTTGGTCACAGCGACAACCTCGGTCTGATCAGTACGGGCGCGACAGGTACAGAAGCGGCAGGTACGGGAGCGGCAGGTACGGGGGTGACAAGTACGGCAGCGACGAGCGTGGGTCGGTGACGCGGGGGCAAAGGGCGCAGCCATTCTGGCACGCAGGCCCCTGCCTGGCAGCCGGTGCCCGGCCCCGGCGTGGTTCCGGGGGCCCGCTCGGCGTCTCCTCACCCAAATCTCAGACGGCGGCCCGGGCTTTCAAAGGATCAACCCAGGTACGGGGCGCACGATGCACACGCAAAGACGGATATCTCAGGAAGGCGTGTCGTGGGCGTCCCGCACATATCGAACCGGTCCGAGCGGCAGTCGAAGGGGTGGTCCCGGCGCGGGCTGCTCGGGGTGTTCGGCGCGGTACCCGCCGCAGCCGTTCTGACCGGGTGCGGTGGCGGCGCGGCGGACGCCTCGGACGGGAAGACGCCCATGGCGAACACGACGTCCACGACTTCCGCGCAGGTCGCCGGGAAGAAGACGGTCATCGCCGTCACTCCCGCCGACGGCACCAAGAAGGCCGCTTTCACCAGCCCCGTCGAGGTCACCGTCACCGACGGTGCTCTCGCCTCCGTGAAGGTCACCGGCAACGACGGTTCCACGCTGACCGGCTCCTTCGACGACACGCGGACGAGGTGGACTTCCACCCGGAACCCGTACTCGGGGACCAGGTACACGGTCGCCGCCAAGACCGACGACGGCGCCGGGAAGACCGCGACCTTCACCACCAGGTCGCCCGGCGAGACCTTCGTCGGCTACTTCACGCCCGAGGCGAACTCCACGTCCGGTGTCGGCATGCCCGTGTCGGTCAACTTCACGCACGCGGTGACGGACAAGGCGGCTGTCGAGAAGGCGATCACGGTGACCGCCGAGCCGGCCGTCGTGGTCGTCGGCCACTGGTTCGGCGACACCCGGCTCGACTTCCGGCCCGAGACGTACTGGGCGGCCGGGACCACCATCACGCTCGGTCTGAGGTTGAAGGACGTCGAGGGAACGGATGATGTCTACGGTATACAGTCGAAGGACATCACCTTCCACATCGGCCGCGAGCAGATCAGCACGGTCGACCTCGCCACCAAGCGGATGACGGTCCGCCGTGACGGCGCGACCCTCGCCACCTACCCGGTCAGCGGCGGCGACGCCGACCACACCACCTGGTCCGGGATCATGGTGATCAGCGAACGGTTCAAGCAGACCCGGATGGAGTCCTCGACCGTCGGACTCGGCGACGAGTACGACATCGCCGACGTCCCGCACGCCCAGCGTCTGACCACGTCCGGCACCTTCGTCCACGGCAACTACTGGGCGTCCACCGCGGTGTTCGGCAGCGAGAACACCAGCCATGGCTGCGTCGGCCTGCACGACGCGAAGGGCGCGAACGACAGCTCCGTGGACGGCTACAAGTTCTACGAGAGCTCGATGCTCGGCGACGTCGTCATCGTGACGAACTCCGGCGAGGAGACCGTCGATCCGGCCAACGGGCTCAACGGCTGGAACCTGTCGTGGCAGGACTGGAAGGCGGGCAGCGCGCTTTAGCACATGGGCGACTTCAGCGGGTTAACTCACCTGGGGCAAAAGGAGTTTCACTGTTACACCTCTTGACGGCCGGAGCGGCCGGGAGCACATTGGGCGCACTTTGAGAGCGCTCTCAGAGGGCTCTCAAGGTGTCTCCAAGGCACCCGCGCATCCCCTTCCGTACCCGAGAGGCCCCCCACCATGAGTGAACCCTCCGGCATACCCGACCCCGCCGGCCTGTCCCGCAGACGGCGCCCCCTGCGCCGGGCGCTCGTCGCCGTCATCAGCACCCTGGGGCTCGCGGCGGCCGCCGCCACGGTCGCCTCCCCCTCCGCGAACGCCTCCGCGCCCACGCCCCCGGCGGGCTGGTCGCAGGTCTTCCTCGACGACTTCACCGGCGCCGCGGGCACCGGCGTCAACACCTCCAACTGGCAGTACGCCACCGGCACCTCGTATCCGGGCGGCCCCGCCAACTGGGGCACCGGCGAGGTCGAGACGATGACGAACAGCACGAACAACGTCTCACTCGACGGCAACGGCAATCTGCGCATCACCCCGCTGCGCAGTGCGGCCGGCAGCTGGACCTCGGGCCGCATCGAGACCAACCGCACCGACTTCCAGCCCCCGTCGGGCGGCAAACTCCGTGTCGAGGCCCGTATCCAGATGCCGAACGTCACCGGCACCGCCGCGGAGGGCTACTGGCCCGCGTTCTGGATGCTGGGCGCCCCGTACCGGGGCAACTACCAGAACTGGCCGAGCGTCGGCGAGCTGGACATCATGGAGAACGTCCAGGGCCGCAACACCGTGTGGGCCACGATGCACTGCGGCACCAATCCGGGCGGCCCGTGCAACGAGACGACCGGCATAGGCAACTCGACCGCGTGTCCCGGCAGCACCTGCCAGTCCGGCTTCCACACCTACACCATGGAGTGGGACCGCTCGGCGAGCCCGGAAGCCATCCGCTTCCTCGTCGACGGCGTCAACTTCCACACCGTCACCGCGAACCAGGTCGACGCGACGACCTGGACCAACGCCACCAACCACGGCTTCTTCATCATCCTGAACGTGGCGATGGGCGGCGCCTTCCCCGACGCGTTCGGCGGCGGCCTGGACGGCGACACCCGCTCCGGCGTCCCCATGGTCGTCGACTACGTCCAGGTGCTGTCGGCCGCCGGGGGCGGTTCCACCACGCCCCCGCCGACCGGCAACCGTGACGCCTACAGCGCCATCCAGGCCGAGTCCTACGACGGCCAGTCCGGCGCCGGCACCGAGACCACCTCCGACACCGGCGGCGGCCAGAACATCGGCTCCCTCGCAGGCGGCGACTGGGCGCTCTACCGGGGCGTCAACTTCGGCTCCACGGCGGCCACCCAGTTCGTGGCCCGCGTGGCGAGCGGCGCGGCGGGCGGTGTCAGCGGTCTCGTCGAGGTCCGCCTGGACAGCCGTACCAGCGCACCCGTCGGCAGCTTCTCGCTGGCCAACACGGGCGGCTGGCAGTCGTGGCGGACGGTCCCCGCGAACATGAGCGCGGTCACCGGCACCCACGACGTCTACCTGACGTTCACGAGCGGCCAGCCGGCGGACTTCGTGAACGTGAACTGGTTCACCTTCGGTCGCTGACCCGCGGCCCGCTTCCCCGGACGGGGCTCCACGCGCGCGTGGAGCCCCGTCGCGGTGTCGCGATGTCGCGATGTCGCGGTGTCAGCGCAGCTCCGCCCGGAAGGCCGCCGGCGTCATGTCCGTGTGCTGCTGGAAGAACTTCGAGAAGTTCGCCGCGTCCGGGAAACCGACCGCCGCCCCGACGCGGCCGATCGGCAGCTCCGTGTGGGCCAGCAGCCGTTTGGCCTCCAGGATCACGCGTTTGTCGATGAAGCCCTTGGGGGTCTCGCCGGTGGCGGCGCGGACCGCGCGCACCAGGGTGCGGCGGGAGTAGCCGAGGGCGTCGGCGTAGGCGCTGACGCTGTGGTTGGTGGCGAAGCCCTGCTCGACGGCGTTCCTGAAGAGGGTGAAGGTCGTGTCGGCCTGCCGCCGGGCCGCCTCCTCGGAGCTGGCCGCGAGGTGGGCCAGACGGAGCAGGAAGGCGGTCAGCGAGTGGCGCAGCACCGAGGTGTGCAGGCCGGCCGGGAGGGTGCCGGTGTCCTCGTACTCGCGTTGCAGTTGGGCGAGGGCGGCCCGCAGGGCGGCGAGCTGGGGTTCGTCGGGGTGCAGCAGGGGCGGCAGGTCGTAGCGGTACAGGCCGGTGGCCTCGACGGTGGCGCGGGGCAGGAAGCCGGGCTGCATGGTCAGGACGGTTCCGCGGTACTCGCTGCTCGGCGAGAAGCGGTGGACCTGCCCCGGGCGGATCCACAGCAGGTCGCCGGCCGTCGCCTCGTACTCGGCGAAGTCGATCATGTGGTGTACGGGGCCGTCGCCGAAGAGCATGACGACGTGGAAGTCGATGCGGTGCACGCGTTCCAGTGGCGCGTCCGCGTGCCAGGTGCGGCCGGTGCCCATCGGCCCGACCTGCATGCCGACACCGCCGACGCTCAGTTCGACCGGGAAGGGGAAGGTTCTGATCCCGTCCACGCCACCGTCGCCGTCTCCGCCTTGGATGGTTCTGTCCGCCATGTCCTTCTCGTGCCGCCTCGGTCGAGCCGTCCGTGTCCCACTTTCACCACAGGCTGGCACATGGCCACCTTCCCCCATAAAAGTCAGACTTTTAAGTTTGAACACGTCAGACCAGCTACCCCGCTCCGATCGAGGACTTCTTGAAGATGAGCACGCAGACACCGCACAGCTTCGAATGGACCGAACTCGACCGGCGTGCCGTCGACACGGCCCGTCTCCTGGCGGCCGATGCCGTGCAGCGGGTCGGGAACGGACACCCGGGCACCGCGATGAGCCTGGCTCCGGCGGCGTACACGATCTTTCAGAAGGTGATGCGACACGATCCCGCGGACCCGGAGTGGACCGGCCGCGACCGCTTCGTCCTGTCCCCCGGACACACCTCGCTCACCCTCTACACCCAGCTCTTCCTGGCCGGGTACGAGCTGGAGCTCGACGACCTCAAGGCCTTCCGTACCCACGGTTCGAAAACGCCCGGTCACCCCGAGTACGGCCACACCGCCGGCGTCGAGACCACCACCGGTCCGCTGGGCCAGGGTGTCGCCAACGCCGTCGGCATGGCGATGGCCGCCCGTTACGA
>NZ_JBXEJE010000019.1:0-1548 GCF_056820935.1 Streptomyces sp. Q2
GCCGTGGCCGGCAGACCCGGCGCCGCCGCGGGCGCCCGCCGTCGGCCCGTCGTCTGGAGCGGCAGGTCCGACCCCGACGACACCGGCGCGCACCGGCTGCTCCAGGCCGTGCGGGGCGGCAGCGTCCGCCACGGCGAAGAACCGGCCCCGACCTCCGACGCCGGAGCCACCCAGGTCATCCCCCGCGTCGACGTCAACGGCGGCTACGCCGACGGCCGTTACCCCGGCGATGGCTACGACGACCTCACGCAGACCGTCGAGACCCCCGTCGTCGGCGCCCAGCGCAGCCACGACCCCGACGGTCCCCCACTCCTGCCCCACATGCGGACCGTGGGCAGCGTCGACGACGAACCCGCGTACGCGGGCGAGGAGTTCGAGGAGTACGACGCGTACGAGGACGGCGGCGCCGACCGGGGCCACCGCACCAAGCGCCACAGCGACGACCCCGCCCGGCACGCCTACTACCCGGGCCGCCGCATGAACCTCGGCGTCGTCCTCCTCCCGCTGCGCGTCTTCCTCGGCTTCATCTCCATCTACGCCGGCATGGGCAAGCTCTGCGACCCCGTCTACTTCGACGGCGGCGAACGCGGCTCCATGGTCAAGTGGCTCAACACCCTGCACCCCTGGGAAGTCGCCGAGCCCCTGCGGCAGTTCGCCCTCCAGCACCCCGTCGGCGCCGGACTCGTCATCGCCTTCCTCCAGGTCATCGTGGGCGTCCTCACGATCCTGGGCTGCTGGCAGCGCGTCGCCGCGGTCGTCGGCGCCGGCCTGTCCGCCGCGCTCCTCGTGACCGTCAGCTGGAAGAGCGTCCCGGTCTACGACACCCCCGACATCATCTACCTCGCCGCCTGGTCCCCGCTGATCATCGCCGGCGCCCCCGTCTACTCCATCGACGGCCGCCTCACCGGCAGCGCCTGGCGCCGCCTCGGACCCCGCGCCGACATCTGGGACCTGCGCCACTACGTCCTGCGCCGCGGCGCCCTCATCACCGTCGTCGCCGCCGGCCTCACGCTGCTCGTCGGCTCACTCCTCGGCGGTGCCGTCCGCGTCGTCGTCCCCGGCCCCGGCGAAGCCCCGCGCAACGAACTGCCCGGCTCCCCGCTCCCGCAGGACCCCGCCAAGCGGCACAAGAAGACCCCGTCGGCCTCCAGCTCGCCGACCCAGGGCGCCACGAGCGGCTCCTCCGCTGACGAGGCTGCCACCACCCCGGGCGCCACGCGCGACACCGGTACCGCCACCGGCGGCTCGCCCAGCCAGACCCAGGGCACCACCGGCCAGACCCAGGGCACCACCGGCCAGGCCCCACCACAGCAGACCTCCCCGGCCCAGCAGGCCCCCAGCACCAGCTCCGGCCCCACCTCCGGCGGCAGCGCCAGCGGGGGCCCCTCAGGCGGCTCCGACGGTGGAGGCTCGTCCTCCCAGCCGGGCCTGGTGGGCGGCCTGTTGGGGTAACTGAGCCGGTGGGCGAAATCCTGGGCACGCCTGCCGGCTGAACACCCTGGCCCGTACGACGACGGGGGTCCCGCCCTCGAGAAGTGCGGGACCCCC
>NZ_JBXEJE010000019.1:1663-91737 GCF_056820935.1 Streptomyces sp. Q2
AGAAGTGCGGGACCCCCGTCGTCCTGCTCCGGACGGTCTCTAGCGCCCCAGCGCGGCCAGTTCCTTGGCCGCCTCCGTCAGATCCTTCGCCGTGTCGATGGCACGCCAATACGAACCCTGCGGAATCGGGAAACCGGCCAACCGCCGCTCACGGGCGAGGTGGGGAAACGTCGTGCGCTCATGGTCGCCGCGCTCGGGCAGCAGCCCGGCGAACTCCGGCGAGAAGACATAGACGCCCGCATTGATGTCGTACGTCGTCGGCGGGGACTCGATGAAGTCCGTGACGCGCCCGAAGCCGTCCGTCGCCACCGCGCCCCAGGGAATGCGTGGACGGGCCAGCGCGAGGGTCGCCACCGCGTCGCGCTCGGTGTGGAAGTCCGCCATCTCGCGCAGCGAGAAGCGGGTCCAGATGTCGCCGTTGGTGGCGTACCAGGCCCGCTCCGGGTGGGGGAGATGCGCGGCGGCGTACTTCAGGCCGCCACCGCGGCCGAGCGGCTCCGTCTCGACGACCGTCGTGACGTTCACCGGGAGGTCGGCGCTCTCCAGCCACTTCTGCAGGACGTCGGCGAGGTGGCCGCAGCTGACCACCACGTCCGTCACGCCCTCCTCCGCCAGCCAGACAAGCTGATGGCCGATGATCGGAGTCCCCGTGCCGGGGATCTCGACCATCGGCTTGGGCCGGTCGTCGGTGTAGGGACGCAGCCGGGAGCCCTGGCCGCCGGCCAGAATGACGGCTTGAACAGGGCGGGACGCGGCGTTCGGATCGGTCATGACCGAACTGTACGTGGCGTCCCGCTCGCGGCCGGGACCTGCAACCGTTCCTTAATCAGCCGTTACCACCCTCCCCCGGTTGGTCCGCGTTCAGCTGTGCGCCGCCGCGACGCCCGTCGCGAAGGCCGTGTCACAGACCGGGCGGGCGTACGACTGCGCACGCGTGGGCCCGTACACACGGACCGCGGCACGGCCCAGCGCACGCGCGATGGAGACGCAGTGCTTCGCCAGCGACGGACGGCCGTTGACCGCCTCCTGGAGGTGCGTGAGCGCGAGGCCCGGGTTCTTCTCCTGGAGTTCGGTCATGAGCTGGTCGCGCAACACGTCCTGCGGAGCACGGGCCCCGGGCGCCTTGGCGTCCGACAGCGAGGCGTCCGACGCGGTGAGCACCGAGTTCGAGGGATTCCCCGACCAGTTGACTCGGGTGACCGCGAGGGTCCCGGAGAGCACCAGGACGACGGGCAGGACGAGGGCGAGGGTGCGGCCGATCCGGCGGGCGGGGCCCCGGCCGCGTCGCGTCTGTTGGTTAGTGGAGTGCTTCACGCGTGTGAGGGTAGCGCGGGGTGATGATTTGGCGACATTTAGTCACCGGTTCGGGGGATGAACTGGTGCCTTTTTCTGGGTACCGCGTTGACGCGACTGCTCGAAATGACCGGTCTGCCGGGGTATTTGTCGGCAGCGAAGAGGGCCCCGCAGCGGACTGCGGGGCCCGCGTCGTCAACTCGGGTGAAGATGCCCGGGTTGTTCGCTCTTTTCGCCTCAGTCGGTGAGGCGCTCGCCCGTGGAGGTCGAGAACACGTGGATCTCGCCCGGCCGCGGCACGACGTGCAGCGTGGCGCCCTTGTCGGGGACCGCGCGGCCGCTGACGCGGACGACCAGGTCCTTGAGGTCGTCGTCGACCTTGGCGCTGCCGTAGACGTAACCGTCGGCGCCGAGCTCCTCGACGACGTTCACGGAGACCGCGAGACCGGCCGGGGCGTCCTCGGTGTCCTTCGACAGGGCCGAGGCGGCGGCGCCGCCGTGCTCGACGATGTCGAAGTGCTCGGGGCGGACGCCGACGGTGACCGTGCGGTCTCCCTTGTCGGAGGCGGCCTTCAGGGCGTCACGGCTGACCGGGACGACGCTGTTGCCGAACTTCACGCCGCCGTCGGTGATCGGGACCTCGACGAGGTTCATCGCGGGGGAGCCGATGAAACCGGCGACGAAGAGGTTGGCGGGACGGTCGTACATGTTGCGCGGCGAGTCGACCTGCTGGAGCAGGCCGTCCTTCAGCACGGCCACCCGGTCGCCCATCGTCATGGCCTCGACCTGGTCGTGGGTGACGTAGACGGTGGTGATGCCGAGACGGCGCTGCAGGGACGCGATCTGCGTACGCGTCGACACGCGGAGCTTGGCGTCCAGGTTGGACAGCGGCTCGTCCATGAGGAACACCTGCGGCTCACGCACGATCGCGCGGCCCATGGCGACACGCTGACGCTGACCACCCGAGAGGGCCTTCGGCTTGCGGTCCAGGTACTCGGTGAGGTCGAGGATCTTCGCGGCCTCTTCGACCTTCTTGCGGATCTCCTGCTTGTTGACGCCGGCGATCTTGAGCGCGAAGCCCATGTTGTCGGCGACCGACATGTGCGGGTACAGCGCGTAGTTCTGGAACACCATGGCGATGTCCCGGTCCTTCGGCGGCAGGTGCGTGACGTCACGGTCGCCGATGCGGATGGCGCCGCCGTTCACGTCCTCGAGCCCCGCGAGCATGCGGAGCGAGGTGGACTTGCCGCAACCCGACGGACCGACGAGGACGAGGAACTCGCCGTCCTCGATGTCGATCTCCAGTGCGTCGACGGCGGGCTTGGTGGAACCCGGGTAGATCCGGGTCGCCTTGTCGAACGAGACAGTGGCCATGGTGAAAGGGCCCCCTTCTACCGGCAGGAACGTGCCGGACGATCCGTTGTAGGAAGGTGGTGAGCCGCCCCGGACAGAGCCCAGGGTGGTGTAGTCCACGCGTGTGAACTGGGTCAGGACGGTACCTGGCGGCAACGCATCTGTCAGTACTTGGGGGAGTGTGAACTTCGCCGAAATTTTCGACAAGCGCACCCTGTGGCCTGGGTACACTGCACGGGCACGTCATCACGTCACACGCGTGCAGGCCTCCTTAGCTCAGTTGGCCAGAGCAACGCACTTGTAATGCGTAGGTCGTCGGTTCGAATCCGACAGGGGGCTCCGGCTCAGGAAAAACCCAGGTCAGTTGGTATCTGACCTGGGTTTCTTCATGTCCGTGCGCCGAGCCGCGCCAGTGCCCCGTCCGTCAGGCGGTACACCGTCCACTCGTCCTGGGGCCGGGCGCCGAGCGCCTCGTAGAAGGCGATGGACGGGGTGTTCCAGTTCAGGACGGACCACTCCAGGCGCTCGTAGCCGCGCTCGACGCAGATCCGGGCGAGTTCGGTGAGCAGGGCCTTGCCGTGGCCGGCGCCTCGGGCGGTGGGGCGGACGTAGAGGTCCTCCAGGTAGATGCCGTGGACGCCGCGCCAGGTGGAGAAGTTCAGGAACCACAGGGCGAAGCCGACGGGTTCGCCGGTGGTGTCGTCGGTGGCGATGTGGGCGTAGGCGGCCGGGCGTTCGCCGAAGAGGGCCTCGTGGAGCTGTTCCGGGGTCGCCTTCGCCTCGTGCGGGGCCTTCTCGTACTCGGCCAGTTCGCGGACGAGGGCGTGGAGGACGGGAACGTCGGCGGGAGTCGCGGTGCGGATCATGCCCGGAGGCTAGCTCCCGCCGTTCCTCAGGCGCCTGGCGATTTCCCGTTGCCGGGGATCCGGCGGGCGGCCGTCCTCGGCGTCCCACAGGGCGTTCTGGAGGAGGCGGCCCAGTGTCCAGGCACGCGCGCGTGCGCGGTCCAGGCCGAGTACGTCGGTCATGGCGTCGAAGCGCCAGCGGATCTCGTCGGCGTCGAAGCGGTTGGCGAGGGCGGGCCAGAGTTCGAAGCCGGGGTCGCCGGCGAGCGGCTTGGGGTCGATGGCGAGCCAGGGGGCGCGGTCACAGGCGAGGACGTTCTCGTCGTGCAGGTCCCAGTGCAGGAGGCGGTCTCCGGGTTCGTCCACCACTTCGCGTACGGCGGCCGCGCAGTCGGCGACCAGGCGGCGGGTGTCCGGGTCCGGGATGCGGGCCAGGGCGGAGGGGGTCCGCTCGAGCATGGCGCGCGCGATGTCACCGAGGCGGCGCATGCCCCGCGGGGCGGGCCCGGAGGTGAGGTGGGCCAGGAGGTGGGCGATGACCAGGACGGCCTCGCGGGTGTCGTCCAGGTGGGACAGCATGCGGGTGGGGTCGAGGCGTTCGAGGAGCATGGTGCCGGTCGTCTCGTCGTGGTCGAGGAGCCGTACGGCCCCGTCGCCGTCCCAGACGCGCAGGGCGACGGGCTCGCCCTCGCTCTCCTCGTCGCGGAGTTGCAGCTTCAGGACGGCCGACGTGCCGTCCGTGCGGACGACCGGCACCACCAGTGCGGCGACGCCGTGCATCGGCCGTCCGTCGACGGTCAGATCCCAACGTTCCAGGAAGTCGGCCGTCAGTTCCGGCAGACCGGCGATGAACGCGCGGCCCGCCTCTCCGTTGAACTCCTCCTGCGATGCGGCCAGCGCCTCCGGTATGTCGATCACGATCCGGACCCTACTCGCGTGCGGGAGTCGCCTCACGCGAATCGACCGGGGTATCCACACCGGGCTATCCACAGGGTGTGGACACGCGCCCGCGGCGCCCCCGGGACCTGCGTCCGGCACCCGGCGGAGCGCCGGCTCGGGACCTGGCGACGGCTCGGGGTGTGCGTCGCCGCGCCTGCGCCGGCCTTCCTGACGGCCGTTGCTCAGGCCACCGATTCCGGCACCGCCGTGCCCTTCGGGGCGCCGCGTTTCGGGGGTTTCGTCGTGACCATCAGGCCGGCGATCAGGCCGGCCAGGAGCATGATGCCGGCGGCCCACCAGATGGCGACCGTGTACCCGTGGACGACGGCTTCCTTCGCCATCAGGGCCCGGTCGCCGGAACCGGCGAGGTGGGCGGTGACGTAGGCGGTGCTGCTGGTGGTGGCGATGGTGTTGAGGAGGGCCGTGCCGATGGAACCGCCGACCTGTTGTGAGGTGTTGAGGGTCGCCGAGGTGACACCGGAGTCCTGGGGGGCGACGCCCGCGGTGGCGGTGGAGAAGACCGGCATGAAGGTCAGGCCCATGCCCAGGCCCATGAGGATCAGCGCGGGGAGGATGTCGGTGGCGTACTCGCTGTCCACCGTCATCCGGGTGAGGATCACCATGCCGGACGAGGCGAGGAGCATGCCGGGGACCATGAGCATGCGGGGCGGTACGCGGTTGATCAGGCGGGCCGAGATCTGGGTGGAGCCGGTGATGATCGACGCGGTGAGGGGGAGGAAGGCGAGGCCCGTCTTCACGGGGGAGTAACCGAGGACGACCTGCAGGTAGTACGTCATGAAGAGGAACAGGCCGAACATGCCGACGACGGCGAGGCCCATGGTGAGGAAGCAGCCGGCGCGGTTGCGGTCCTTGATGACGTGGAGGGGGAGCAGGGGCTGGGGGGCCCGGGTCTGCCACCACACGAACACGGCGAGCAGGACGACGCCCGCCGCGAAGAGGCCGAGGACCAGGGGGTCGGTCCAGCCCCGGGGTTCGGCCTCGCTGAAGCCGTAGACGATCGCGACGAGGCCGCCGCAGCCCAGGAGCACGCCGGGGACGTCGAGGCGGGCGCCGGTGCGGCCGGGGCGGTCGTGGAGGAGGGCGAGGGCGCCGAAGACGGCGACGGCGGCGATGGGGACGTTGACGTAGAGGCACCAGCGCCAGTTCAGGTACTCGGTGAGCAGGCCGCCGACGATGAACCCGATGGCGGCACCGCTGCCGGCGAGGGCGCCGTAGATGCCGAAGGCCTTTCCGCGTTCCCTGGGGTCGGTGAAGGTGGTGGTGAGCAGGGAGAGGGCGGACGGGGCGAGCAGCGCGGCGAAGACGCCCTGGAGGGCGCGGGCGCCGAAGAGCATGGCGGAGCCGGTGGCGGCGCCGCCGAGCGCGGAGGCGGCGGCGAAGCCGACGAGGCCGATGACGAAGGTGCGTTTGCGGCCGACCAGGTCGGCGATGCGGCCGCCGAGCAGGAGGAGGCCGCCGAAGGCGAGCGTGTAGGCGGTGATGACCCATTGCCGGTCACCGTCGGAGATGCCCAGGTCGTGCTGTGCGGAGGGGAGCGCGATGTTCACGATGGTCGCGTCGAGTACGACCATCAGCTGCGCGAGGGCGATGATCACCAGGCCCCACCAACGGCGCGGGTCGGCCTCGGGAGCACCTGCAGGGGGGACGCTCACCTGGTCAGCAGACCATGGATCAGGGTCTGCCGCATCCGCGGACGTCATGGCTCCAGCACCACCTTTCCGGTCGTCGCGCGGGTCTCCAGGGCCCGGTGTGCGGCGGCCGCCTCGGCGAGGGGGAAGCGCTGTACGGCGGGGGTGAGGCGGCCCTCGGCGGCCTGGGTGAGGGCGCGCAGTTCGAGGACGCGTACGGGGTCGGGGCCGCCGGCCTTCTGCAGCATCACGGGGCCGAGGACCTGCTCGGACACGCCCTCTACCAGATAGGGCCCGCCGTCGTGGATGCCTTCTCCGGACCAGCCGAAGACGATGTGCCTGCCGCCGGGGCCGAGCAGGTCGACGGCCTCGCGGGCGACATCGCCGCCGACGCCGTCGAAGACGACGGTCGCGGTCCCTCCGCCCAGGTAGGCGCGGACCTTGTCCGGCCAGGCCGGGTCCTTGTAGTCGACGGCGAGGTCGGCGCCGTTCGCCTGGACGCGGGCGGCCTTCTCCGGGCCGCCGGCGAGGCCGATGACGGTGGCGCCGGCGTGCTTGGCGTATTGGACGAGGAGGGTGCCGATGCCGCCGGCGGCGGCCGGGATCACGGCGACGGAGTCGGGGCCGAGCTCGGCGAACTGGAGGATCCCCATGGTCGTACGGCCCGTGCCGATCATGGCGACGGCCTGGGCGAAGTCCAGGTTCGCGGGGATCTCGTGGAGGCGTTCGACCTCGGTGACGGCGAGTTCGGCGTAGCCACCGGGCGCGAAACCGAGGTGGGCGACCACGCGCTTGCCGAGCCACAGGCCGGCGACGCCCGCGCCGAGGGCGTCGACGACGCCGGCGACCTCGCGGCCGGGGATCGTGGGCAGGGTGGGCGGCGCGGGGAGGGGGCCCTGCATGCCCTCGCGCAGGGCGGTGTCCAGGAGGTGGACCCCGGCCGCGGCCACGGCGATGCGGACCTGGCCGGGGGCGGGGCTGGGGGCCTCGGTCTCCTCGTAGGTGAGGTGGTCGGCCGGGCCGAAGGTGTGCAGGCGGATGGCGTGCATGTGGGGTCCCCCATCGGGCATCTGGCATCTGGCATCTGGCATCTGGCATCGGTGGCTGGTGCTGACGTGCTGACGTGCTGACGTGCCGACGTGTTGACCTCTGTCGTGCTGTCGGCAGAGCCCCACTCTTCAACCTCAAGCATGCTTGAGGTCAAGAGTGTTCCGGCCGAGGGCGAGTGAGACGGCGGTCAGGGCGCTGTTGAAGGAGACCTCGGACAGGACGCCGGGGGCGGCGACCTGGTCGCCCGCCAGGTAGACGTCGTCGCCGCGGTCGACGGCGGGCCGGTCGCGCCAGCTCGTGCCCGGCAGGTCGACGGCGCCGGTACGGCCGTTCGCGACAGCTTCGCGGCGCCAGGTGACGCGCCCGCGCCAGCCCTCGAAGGCGAGGTCGAGGAGTTGCTCGGCGCGGGCGACGCCGTCGGCCTTCGTCTCGTGCGGGGCGATCGGGATCTGCCCCTGGACGAGTTGCTCGCCGGCGGGGGCGAGGGAGCGGTCCTGGGCGGTGAAGCGTTCGAGCCAGCCGGGGGAGTCGAGGTCGGAGACGGCGAAGGCGTCGCCGCGCCGGGTGCGTACGGCGAGGTCGACGAGGGTGGTACGGCCGCTGGTCCAGGTCAGGGAGTGGTCGCCGAGGAGGCGGCGTGCGGCGTCGAGGGAGGTGGCGACGACGACGGGCGTGTCGGTGGGGAGGGTGTCGATCCGGGCGAGCGTCTCCATCCGGACTCCCAGATTCCAGGCCCGGGAGGCCATCCGGTCGATGACACTGGCCCAGCCGCCGCGCGGGTACTGGGCCTCGGGCGGGAGCTTGGTGGCGCGGCGCAGGCGTTCCTGCACGAAAGCCGCGGACAGGGAGCCGGGGTCGTGGTGGAAGAGGGCGACGGCCGAGTAGTGCGCGGCGGCGCGGGCCCCCTCCTCGCCGGCCTGTTCGGTCGCCCAGGTCATGAAGTCGACGTCGACGGGTGCCTGCCGGATGCCGGGGCGCAGCAGCTTGAGCATCGCGAAGGGCGGGGTGCGGCGCAGGACGCCCTTGTGGCGCAGCCGCAGCCGGGCCGCTTCCAGCGGCGGGATCGGCGCGAGCGGGCCGATGAGGTCGCGCTGCCTGAGCCAGGCCCAGTGCGGGCCGCCGCTGTAGAGGGCGTGCGGTCCTTCGTTCGTCCGGTACGGCCCCTCGGCGGTCCGGGCTCGCCCGCCGAGGGTGTGGTGGGCTTCGTAGACGGTGACCTTGGCGCCCGCCTCGGCGGCGGTGAGGGCGGCGGTGAGTCCGGCGAAGCCGCCGCCGATGACGGTGATGCGGTGCATGGTTCGGTTCTCCTTCGGTCGGTCCTGTGGATACGACCGATGCGGGCCCTCGAATGTGACATCGCCGGTGTTTGTGCAGGTCAGGGCGATTGTCAGTGGTGGGGTGCAGCATGGGGGCATGGCGAGGAGAGCGGTGGGCGGGACGGGACGGGCCGGCGGGACCGGGGTGAGGGCGGCGCGGCGCCCCGAGCTGCGGCTGCCTCCGCTGGAGCCGTACGGCGGCGGGGGGCTGGAGCCGGACGGGGACTACGACGGGCTGGAGTTCGTGGCGGCGGACTTCGCGGGGCAGGACGGGCGGGGCGCCCGCTTCATGGACTGCGCGCTGACGGGGTGCGCGCTGGACGAGACCCGGCTGCACCACGCCCGCTTCCTGGACTCGGTCCTCACCGGCATCCGGGGTGTGGGCACCGACCTGGCCGAGTCGACGCTGCGGGACGTCGAGTTGGTCGACGCCCGGCTCGGCGGCACGCAGATGCACGGAGCCGTCCTGGAGCGCGTCCTGATCCGGGGCGGCAAGATCGACTATCTGAACCTGCGCACGGCCCGCCTCAAGGACGTCGTCTTCCAGGGCTGTGTCCTGGTCGAGCCGGACTTCGGGGGAGCCCGGCTGGAGCGGGTCGAGTTCGTGGACTGCGAACTGAAGGGGGCGGATCTCAGTGCGGCCACGCTGAAGGACGTCGACCTGCGCGGGGCCGCTTCCCTGGAGATCGCTCGTGGCGTGGACCGGCTGGCGGGGGCGGTGATCAGTCCGGCGCAACTGCTGGATCTGGCGCCGGTGCTGGCGGCGGAGATGGGGGTTCGGGTGGAGGGGTGACGGGTGGCGTACGCCGCCCTGGAGCCGACCGGTGTGGCCGCGGGTGGGACGGCCGGGCCGGGGGCCGGAGAAGCCCGTCCCGCGCGCGGTCCCCAGCCCGCCGCGAGGGGGCGGGGGGCCAGCGAGGCGGTTCAGGCCCTGGGGAAGCGCGCCTGCAGGGTCCAGATCGCCGGGTTCTCGCCCAGGTCGTCGTGCAGGTCGATCAGGTCGGCGATCAGGTCGTGCAGGAAGTCCCGGGCCTCCTTGCGGAGTTCGGCGTGGGAGAAGCTCAGCGGGGGCTCGTCGGCCGGCATCCAGTCGGCCTCGATGTCCACCCAGCCGAAGCGGCGCTCGAAGAGCATGCGGTCGCTGGACTCGGTGAAGTCGAGTTCCGCGCGCTGCGGGCGGGAGGCGCGGGAGCCGGCCGGGTCGCGGTCGATCTGCTCGACGATGTCGCACAGGGCCCACGCGAAGTCGAGCACTGGAACCCATCCCCAGGCTGTGGACAGCTCCCGGTCCGCCTTGGTGTCGGCGAGGTAGACGTCCCCGCAGAACAGGTCGTGGCGCAGAGTGTGGACGTCCGCGCGGCGGTAGTCGGTCTGCGGGGGGTCCGGGAAGCGGTTGGAGAGGGCGTAGCCGATGTCGAGCACGTACGAGATGGTGCCACGCGCGTCCTCGTAGGATCACCGGCGTGTCCCGATCCGCGCCCGTTGTCCCGGCCTGTACGCCCCGTCTTCTCGTCGTCGCCCTCGTCCTGGGCCTCACCCTGACCGCGTGCGGCGGCAAGGAAGCGCCCGGCCGGCCCGGCGGCTCCGGGGTGGGCGACCCGTACTTCCCGAAGGCGGGCAACGGCGGGTACGACGTCACGCACTACGACCTGGACCTCGCCTACGAGCCCGACACCGGCCACCTCACCGGCACGGCGACGATCAGCGCCCGCGCCACCCAGGACCTCTCCGCCTTCGACCTCGACTTCGAGGGGCTCGACGTCGGCGGGGTCACCGTGGACGGCGAGGGAGCCCGCTGGGACCGCGCCGGGCAGGAGCTGACCGTGCGCCCGCGCGAAGGGCTCGGCGAGGGGGAGACCTTCCGTGTGAGCGTCCGCTACTCCGGCACCCCGGTGACGATCACCGACCCGGACGGCTCCGAGGAGGGCTGGCTGCGCACCGCGGACGGGGCGCTGGCCCTCGGGGAGCCGACGGGTTCGATGGCGTGGTTCCCCGGCGACCACCACCCCTCAGACAAGGCGTCGTACGAGGTCACGGTGACCGTGCCGGAGGGACTGCGGGCCGTGTCCAACGGCGAGTTGGTGGGAGAGCGGACCACCGGGGGCCGTACGGCGTTCACCTGGCGCACCGCTGAACCCATGGCGAGTCACGCCGCCACGGTCGCCGTCGGTGACTTCGACATCCGCCGCTCCACCACCGCCGACGGCCTGCCCGTGTACGTCGCCGTCGACCCGGGCCCGGCCGGGGAGAGCCGGAAGGTGCTGGACGGGATCCCCGAGATCATGGAGTGGGCCACGGACACCTTCGGGCCGTATCCGTTCTCCTCCACCGGAGCGATCGTCGACCGCGACGGCGACGCCGGTTACGCCCTGGAGACCCAGAACCGGCCCGTCTTCCCCGGCGTCCCCGACACCTCGCTCCTCGTCCATGAACTCGCCCACCAGTGGTACGGCAACTCGGTCACGCCGAAGACCTGGCAGGACATGTGGCTCAACGAGGGCTTCGCGACCTACGCGGAGTGGCTGTGGCGGGAGGAACACGGCGGCGACAGCGCCCAGAAGACCTTCGACGCGCTGTACGACCACGGCGAGGAGACCCACGAGGACCTCTGGTCCTTCCCGCCCGCCGAGCCGACGAGCGCCGCCCACCTCTCCGACAGTCCCGTCTACGAGCGCGGCGCCATGGTCCTCCACCGGATCCGGCAGACGGTCGGAGACACCGCCTTCCGCGCCCTCCTCCGCGGCTGGGCCGCCGCCCACCGGCACGGCAACGCGGACACGGCCGACTTCACGGCGTACGTGGAGAAGCGCGCGCCGGGGAAGGACTTCGACGGGATCTGGGCGGACTGGCTGTACGGGGACGGGAAGCCGGCGCCCGCCAAGGACTGAGGGCCGGCCGGCGGACGGCGGTCGGTGGACCTCAGACCGAGCCGTCGGGATCCGGTACGGCGATCGGGGCGGCGAGGCGCGGCTGGCGCAGCGGCTTGCGCAGGACGGCGCAGGGGCGGCCGGCCCTGCTGTCCGCGCGGTGGTCGATCACCTCGTAGCCGAGGGCCGTCCAGAAGGCGAGGCCCCGCGGGTTCGCGTCGAGGACGGCCAGGCGTACGGCGGTTCGGCCCGCGGCGCGGAACCGGTCTTCGACGAGCGAGGCCAACTGTCGTCCGTGGCCCTGCCGATGGACGTCCGCCGCCACCATCAGGAAGCCGATCCAGGGGTCCGGGTCGGCCGGGTCGGGGTGCCGGTCGAGGGTGATCGCGATCCCGACCAGCCGTCCCTCGCTGCGAGCCAGCAGCACCTCCACCCCCGGGTCCGCCGCCTCCTCGGCCAGCGCGGCAGCCACCTGCTGCGGACGGATGTCGTCCGGGTCCGGGAAGTCACCGCTGAGCGCGTGGAAGTCGCGGTTGGCGGCGTACAGCGCGGTGAGTTCGGTGAGGAGGGGGCCCGGGAGGTCGTGGTCGGGCGTGAGGGGGAGGGCGGTGAGGATCACGCGGGCAACTTAGCGGCCGGGCGGCGGTGGGGTGGCGGGAACGCCGAAGCCCCCGGCCGTCACGGTCGGGGGCTTCGGCGGAGCTGCGGATGGACGTCGGTCAGACGTTCACACCGAAGTCCTGGGCGATGCCCACCAGGCCGGAGGCGTAACCCTGGCCGACCGCGCGGAACTTCCACTCGGCGCCGTTGCGGTAGAGCTCACCGAAGACCATGGCCGTCTCCGTGGCCGCGTCCTCCGAGAGGTCGTAGCGGGCGATCTCGGCCCCGCCCGCCTCGTTCAGAATGCGGATGTAGGCGTTGCGGACCTGGCCGAAGTTCTGGGAGCGGTTCTCCGCGTCGTAGATAGAGACCGGGAAGACGATCTTGTCGATGTCGGCCGGGAGGCCGGCGAGGTTGACCTTGATCGCCTCGTCGTCGCCCGCGCCCTCGCCGGTGCGGTTGTCACCGGTGTGGACGATGGTCTGGTCCGGGGTCTGCTTGTTGTTGAAGAACACGAAGTGGCCGTCCGAGTAGACCTTGCCCTGCGTGTTGACCGCGATCGCGGAGGCGTCGAGGTCGAAGTCCGTGCCGGTGGTGGTGCGGACGTCCCAGCCCAGGCCCACGGTGACGGCGGTCAGGCCCGGAGCCTCCTTGGTAAGCGAGACGTTGCCACCCTTGGACAGGCTTACAGCCATTGTTGGGAGTCCTTCCCTCGTTAGACATACGGCAGCATGAAGCTACAGCTACCGGTATCAACGCGGAGAGGGGTACGCGAGGTTCCAGGTCTCTTTACTTTCTTTACCGAGCCGTTTCCCGGCCGCGCCGATAATCGCGTGACGTGGACCGGACAGACCAGGGAACATGGACGTCATGTCCGGTCCCCACGTCATCCGCGGCTCCGTCTCGCTCCCCGAGGCCGAGCTCATCTGGCGTTTCTCCCGGTCGTCCGGGCCCGGCGGACAGCACGTCAACACGAGTGACACCCAGGTGGAGCTCCGCTTCGACCTGGCCCGTACCGAGGCGCTGCCCGAGGTGTGGAAGCAGCGGGCCCTGGAAAAGCTGGCGGGGCGGCTCGTCGACGGCGTCGTCACCGTGCGCGCCTCCGAGCACCGCTCCCAGTGGCGCAACCGCGAGACCGCCGCCGTGCGCCTGGCCGCTCTCCTCGCCGAGGCGACGGCCCCGCCGCCCAAGCCGCGCCGGCCCACCCGGATCCCCCGGGGCATCAACGAACGCCGGCTGCGGGAGAAGAAGCAGCGCTCGGACACCAAGCGGGGGAGAACCGGCCGCGACTGGGGGTGACCCCCGGCGCGTCGCTACGACAGCTCCAGCACCCCGACGATCTCCCCCTCGCTCGTCTCCCCGTTGGGGCGGAAGCCGAGCCGCGGGTAGAAGTCCTCGGGGCCGTGCGGACCGGGGTGCCAGGTGACGTACATCTCCTTGCCGCCCCGGCGGCGGATCTCGGCCGCCACCGACTCCACGGCGAACCGGCCGTAGCCGCGGCCCTGTTCGCCGGCGGCGATGTTCAGTCGCCACAGGCCGGAGCGGAAGAGGGTGCCGTCCTCTTTCCAGTCGATGTCGAAGAAGGCCATGAGGAAGCCGACGGGACGGTCGCCGTCGACGATCAGGCGGGGCCAGGCGACCCCGGCGGGGTGGACATACGCCTCGGCGAGGGACCGCAGCACCGGGGACACCGCGAATTCCTGTTCCGGGCGGACCTTTATGCCGGTGGCGGCCTCGAAGTTGTGGGGTGTGATCTCCACGAGGCGTGGCGCGGGTGTCGTCGTCATGCGCGCACCCTAGGCAGGCGGCCCGGGGCGGGGCGATCGAATTCCGGGCTCACCCCAACTGCCGGTACCGGCCCCGGAAATACGTCAGCGGGCCGCCGTCCGCGCTCGGCAGGGCCGCGGTCAGGACCCGGCCGATCACCAGGACGTGGTCGCCGGCCGGAACGCGCTGTTCCGTGCGGCATTCCAGGGTGGCCAGGGCGCCGCCCACCAGAGGAGCGCCGGACGCCTCGCCGCGGACGTAGGGGATGTCCTCGAAGAGGAGGCGGTCGCTGATACGGCCCTTCATGGCGAAGCGGCCGGCGATGTGCCGCTGGCTCTCGGAGAGCACCGACACCGCCCACAGGGGCTGCTCGTCGAGCAGGTCGTCCATGCGGGAGCCCTCGCGCAGGCTGACCAGCACCAGGGGCGGGTCGAGCGAGACCGACATGAACGCCGTCGCCGTCATGCCGACGTCCTCGCCGGTCGGCGCCTGCGGGTCGTCCGGGTCGAGCGAGGCCTCCTGCGCGGTCACCAGGACCACGCCGGCGGCCAGCCGGGACAGGGCTGCTCGGAACTCGTCGTTGCTCACCCCCACAGCATGCCCGGCGGCGGGAGCGGCGAGGGTGGCGGACGGGGCGAGGGGAGTGTTCGGCACACCCGAAACGCTAGTGGCCGGGCCGTGCGTGCCGCATCGGACCTCGGCCCGAGACCGGTCCTAGGACTCGCGGACGAGTTTCTCTGTGTACTCTCTGTGTTCCGCCCGTGGCCCTTCCGTGCGGTCTCCCCATTCATCCAAAGTTTGCGTTCAGTAAACGCACAGGGAAAACGCAGAAACTCCACTCAATTGCTCATCTTTCGCTGTGACTTGAGTCACAAGGGGGACTAATTGTTGACCCTGTGTACCGAGTGGGCAGCGCGCTGTGATTCAGTGGCGGGGAAGTTGCTAGGACGATACGCCGATGAGAACCCTTGATTCGCTGCGAGGTCTCGGGGGGAGGGCGAGCATGGAGACCGAGTCGGAGCCCTACGTCCGCCTTGCGTCCCTGCGACAGCTGCACCAGGTCATGGCCGACATGAACACGGCCCGCAGCCTCGCGGACACACTGCAGACCGTGGCCGACGGCGTGGTCACCGCCCTCGGGTACGAGCTGGCGTGCGTGAACCTCGTACGTCCCGACGGCGACCTCGTCGTCGCCGCGTTCGCGGGCAACGCGGCCGCCGAGGCGCTGATCACCGGCCGCGTCGGCTCCCGCGAGTCCTGGGAGCGCCGGCTCGGCATGGGCGAGCACTGGGGCGACCTGGTCTACATACCGCACACCGAGGGCTGGGTCCTCGACGACGACGACGTACCGCAGTGGTACACCGACGGGCCCGCGCCCCGCTTCGAGGACGAGTGGCACCCCTCCGACCGGCTCTTCGCCCCCATGTACGCGCCCGGCCCGCCCGGCGGCTCTAGCGGTGAGCTGATCGGCGTGCTGTCCGTGGACCGGCCGCGCAACGGCCGCCGTCCGGGCGCGTGGGGCCGCGAAGCGCTCCAGATGTACACCTTCCAGGCCGCCATCGCGATCAGCAACGCGCGTCTACGTGCCAACATGCAGCGCGCACTGGTCAGGCTCGAAAGGGAGCAGCAGGCCCTGCGCGCCAGCGAGGAAAGCTTCCGGCAGGCCTTCGAGTACGCCCCCTCCGGCATGGCCATCGCCGAGATGGGCGGCGACCAGCACGGCCGGATCCTGCGCACGAACGACGCCCTGTGCCGTCTGCTGGGCCGCCCCGCCTCCGCGATGCGCCGCTACTCCTTCTCCGACCTCGTCCACCCCGAGGACATAGGCACCCTGCTCCGCACCTCCGCCGAGGGCGGCCGCGCGGAACTCCGGCTCGGCCGCCGCGACGGCACCTACATCTGGGTCCACCTGCGCAACTCCGTCGTCGCCGACGCGGCCGACGGCCCCCGGTTCCTCCTCACCCACGTCGAGGACATCGAGGACCGCAAGCGCCGCGAACTGCAGCTCGCGCACCGCGCCTCGCACGACGCGCTCACCGGCCTGCCGAACTCCGCCGAGCTGCGCTCCCGGCTCGCCTCCCGCCTGTGTCAGCGCGCCGCCGACCACGCGAGCGTCCTGGAGCCGGTGGACGCCGCGTACAGCCACCCCGTCTTCGACACGGGCGGCCACGGCTTCGACTTCCGACCGGGCACCGAGTCGTACGACAACTACGACCACCATGTGCACACCGTCGCCCCGGAGGGTGAACACGACGACGGCACCAAGGGGCTCGCGGTCCTCTTCTGCGACCTCGACGGCTTCAAGTCGATCAACGACCGGTTCGGGCACAACTCCGGTGACGCGGTCCTCATCGAGGTCGCCCGGCGTCTGTCCCGTGCCGTTCGCGACGGTGACACCGTGGCCCGCCTCGGCGGCGACGAGTTCGTCGTGCTGGCAGACGGGCTCGGCCGGGCCGACGCCCAGGACCTCGCCGTACGCCTGCGCAACGAGATCATCCAGCCCATCCGGGTCGACGGACGGGCCATGCGGGTCGGCGCCAGCTTCGGCATCGGCTGGGCCCATTGCGGGATGACGGCGGATGAGGTGTTGAAGTCGGCCGACGAGCGGATGTACGTCGAGAAACGATCGCGTCCCAAACAACACAGACGCGCGGGTTGATCCCCAGGTCAGCGAGCTGATGCGATCCGAGTCACCCGTTTGGGCCACCAGGAGCGGGTAGGCTCGCCCTTCTCACCACCCCAATCGCATCCGCACCGCACCTGTTGAGGAGACCAAGGGATGACGGCCGGCAACAACGGCGCGAGCACGCCCGAGGACGACGACCCGTTCGGCTATCTCTACGCCGACGGGCAGGCCAACGGCGCCCAGCCGCCCTCCGGTGCGGGCGGCTACGGCTACCCGGGCTCCGTCAACCGGGTGCGCGCGGTCGGTCAGCGACAGTACGGCCAGCAGGCCCCAGCCGCCGCGACCGCACCGTACGGCCAGGTTCCGCAGCAGGGTGCCCAGGGCCAGCCGAGCGCCCACTACGCGGCGCCCGAGACCTTCCCGGGCAGCGCACCCACCACCCAGCAGCAGCAGCCGTCCTACAGCGGTGGCGGCGGCCGGCAGGGCCCCAACACCAAGGGACTGCTGATCGGCGCGATCGCGGTCGTCGCCGCGGTCGTCATCGGCATCGGGGTGGCGATGACGGGCGGTGACGGCAACGACAACGCGGGCGGGAACGAGGCGTCCTCGTCGCCGACGACGACGCAGAACTCCGAGCCGAGTGCCTCGCCCTCGCAGTCGGCCGCCGCCGGTGAGCTCCCGAAGACCGACGCGAAGACCCTGCGTCTCGAGGGCGGCACAAGCCTCGCCTCCGACGTGAAGGGCGCCCAGTCCGAGGGCGGCGTGTATGTGCAGGGCTTCAACCAGGTCGGCGCCAAGGTCACCTGGACGGTCAACGGCATCGAGAAGGCCGGCACCTACCGGCTCTACGTCCGTTACGACATCCCCGGTGTCGACGCCAACGCGACGCTGACGGTCAACGGCAAGGCCAACACGCAGCCGCTGAACATGAAGAACTTCGCCAAGCAGCCCGCGGGTGACTGGGAGAAGGGCTGGCAGACCACCTGGGGTCAGGTCTCCCTCACCAAGGGCACCAACACGATCGAGCTCTCGTGCCAGCAGGGCAACCAGTGTGACGCCTACCTCGATCAGTTCTCCGTGACGGAGAACGTCGACCAGTAGGGCTCACGCAGCGCTGACCTCCCCCGTCACCGTCACCCGTTCGACCAGCTCCTCGTAGGCCCTCCGGTCGAACTCCCCCGCCACCGGCGCCAGCACCGTCGCCGCCGACAGGGCGACCGCGCGGGCCAGCCGGTCCGGCCAGGGGAGCCGTTCGACCAGGCCCGACAGCAGGCCCGCGACCGCGGAGTCGCCGGCGCCGGTCGGGTTGCCGTGGACGCGAGTCGGCGGGGTGGCCCGCCAGCGGCCCTCCGGGGTGACGGCGAGCAGGCCATCGGGGCCCAGAGAAGCGACCACGGACCGGGCGCCGCGACGGCGGACGTCCTGGGTGGCGCGCGACGGCTCGTGGGAGCCGGTCAGCTCGGCCAGTTCGTCGGCGTTCGGCTTCACGAGGTCGGGGCGGGCGGCCACCCCGCGCCGCAGTGCCTCCCCGCTGGTGTCGAGGAGAACGGGGACACCGGCCGCCTTCGCGGTCCGCACCAGTCCCGCGTACGCCCCCACCGGCACCCCCGGCGGCAGGCTGCCGCACAGGGCCACCGCGGACGCCGACGGGACGAGATCCTCGTACGCGTCCTGGAAGGCGGACCACTCGGCCGGGCTGACCGTCGGCCCGGGCTCGTTGAGCTGGGTCGTATCGCCGGTCGCTTCGTCCACGACGGCGATCGTGCGGCGGGTGGCGCCGGCGACCCGCACGAAGGCATCCGTCACGCCCGGCACCGCGGTGAGTGCGTCCTGCACGGCCCGTCCCGTCGCGCCGCCCGTGAAGCCCGTGACCGTCGCCTCGTGGCCGAGGGCCGCCAGGACCCGGGCCACGTTCACACCCTTGCCGCCGGGCCGTTCGGTCAGGTCCGTGACCCGGTGGGAGGCGTGCGGGCGCAGGGACACCACGCGATAGGTGATGTCGAGAGCGGTGTTCAGCGTGACGGTGAGGATCACCTGGCTCGACCTCCCCCGAGGAGACTTGCAGAACGCGCTTGCCGTCTGTCGGTCCGGAGGGCCGATCATGCCAAGCGGACGACGGTCCTCCCAGTTTGACAGGACAACCGCCGCCCCCAACAGACGGACAGATCACCCCAGTTGTGGATCGACCACCCATTCACCCCGGCGCATCACACCCTTCAGCGCGAAGTCGGCGTCCAGGAGGACCAGGTCGGCGTTCTTGCCGGGCTCCAGGGAGCCGACCGTGTCGTCCATGCCGAGCAGGCGGGCCGGATTGGCGCAGAGCGCGGCGACCGCGTCCTCGACGCGCAGTCTGTCGATCGTCACCGCCCGCTTGAACGCGCGGTCCAGGGTGAGGGTGGAGCCCGCGATCGAGCCGCCCTCCACCAGGCGGGCCACGCCGTCGGCGACCTCCACCTCCAGCGGGCCGAGCATGTAGCGCCCGTCGCCGAAGCCGGCCGCGTCCATCGCGTCCGTGATGAACGCCACCCGGTCCGCGCCCGCGTGACGGAACGCGAGCTGGAGGGAGGCCGGGTGCAGGTGCGTCCCGTCGTTGATGAGCTCGACGGTGATCCGCTCGTCCTCCAGCAGGGCGGCGATCGGGCCGGGGGTGCGGTGGCCGAGGGTGGGCATCGCGTTGAAGAGGTGGGTGGCGACCGTGGCGCCCGCCTCGATGGCCTCCACCGTCTGCTCGTACGTCGCGTCCGTGTGCCCGATCGCCGCGATGACGCCGTGTTCGGCCAGCAGGCGTACGGAGTCGAGGCCGCCGGGCAGCTCGGTGGCGAGGGTCACCATCTTCGCCGTGCCCCGCGCCGCGTCGATCAGCTTGCGGACCTCCGCCGGGTCCGGGTCGCGCAGCAGTGCCTCGGCGTGCGCGCCCTTGCGGCACGGCGAGATGAACGGCCCCTCGAAGTGGATCCCGGCGATCTCGCCCTGCTCGGCCAGTTCCGACAGCATTCCGGCCCGCTGGGCCAGGAAGTCCATGTCACCGGTGACCGTGGAGGCGACGAGGGTCGTGGTGCCGTGCAGGCGATGGGTGTGGATGCCCTGGAGGACCTCGTCGACTGTCCCGGAGGTGAAGGAGGCTCCGCCGCCGCCGTGGTTGTGGATGTCGACGAAGCCGGGCACGAGCCAGTGGGCTTTTACGTCGATCAGGTGGGCGTTCTCTGGGGCCGTGCCGGCGATGCGGGTGCCGTCGACGATGACTTGGCCGTCTTCGATGGTTCCGGTCGGCATGACCACGTTGGCGCCGGTGAGGATCGTGGGTGCCTTGCCGGTTGCGGAGTGCGGGTTCGTCGTGGCTGGTCGCGCAGTTCCCCGCGCCCCTGGGGGGGTGGCCATCAGGGGGTTACCTCCGTACGGTCGGTCGATTCGAGGAGGTCCCAGGCCAGCAGCCCGGCACCGAGACAGCCGGCGGTGTCCCCCAGGGCCGCGGGGACGATCGACGGGAGTTTCTGGAAGGTGACCCGCCGCCGTACGGCCTCCCGCAGCGGTGTGAACAGGATGTCCCCCGCCTCGGCGAGCCCGCCACCGATGATGAGGGTGCGCGGGTCCAGCAGGGTGAGCGCGGTGACCAGGCCGTCGGCCAGGGCGTCCACGGCGTCCTGCCACACGCCTGCGGCGTTCGGGTCGCCGGACGCGACGGCCTTCGCGCAGTCGGCCGCGTCCGCCCCGGGATCTCCGGTGGCCGCCGCCCACGCCCCGCTCACCGCCGCCGCCGACGCGTACCGCTCCAGACAGCCGTGCTGCCCGCACGGACACGGGGCCCCTCCGGGCCGTACGACGATGTGGCCGATCTCGCCCGCGAAGCCGTGGGCGCCCGACTCCACCCGGCCGCCGATGCCGATGGCGCCCGCGATGCCGGTGCCGAGGGGGACGAACAGGAAACGGTCGGCCCCCTTGCCCGCGCCGATCCGGCCCTCCGCGAGGCCGCCGGTGCGCACGTCGTGGCCGAGGGCGACGGGGACCCCCAGTACTTCGCCGAGCAGCTCGCGCAGGGGTACGTCACGCCAGCCCAGGTTGGCCGAGTAGGCGGCGATGCCGCGGTCCTCGTCGACGATGCCGGGGACGGCGACGCCGGCGGCGGCCGCGGGCTCGCCGAAGTGCTCGATGCCGTACGCGCGCAGCTCGGCGGCGAAGCCGAGGATGCCCTCGACCACCGCGTCCGGCCCGCGCTCGCGTCCGGTGGCGCGCCGGGCCTGGTGCAGCAGTGCGCCGTTCGCCCCTGCCAGGGCGGCCTTCATCCCGGTGCCGCCCACATCGAGGGCGATGACGTGTCTCACGAGGACAGTTTGACCCGTGGACCCTCAAGAGGTCTAGTCCACTCACGTGGTGTAGACCTTATGGAAGTAATATGTATGACCTTTCGAGGGTTTCGATGATCGACAATGTTGGAGCGATGGCAGTGCAGCGCGGTAGGGCGGGAACGATCGCGGCGGTGTCCGCACTGGGCCTCACGGCGGTCCTGGGCGGCTGCGGCCTCACCGGCGACACCGGCGAGGTGACCCTGAAGCTGGTCGCCGCCGACTACGGCGACAGCACGGCCAACAGCTCCCAGAAGTACTGGGACGCCCTGGTCAAGGAGTACGAGTCGAAGCACGACGGCGTGAAGGTCGACGTGAGCGTCTACTCCTGGAACGACGTCGACCGCAAGGTCAAGGAGCTGGTCGACGCGGGCAAGGCCCCCGACATGGCTCAGATCGGCGCGTACGCCGACTACGCGGCCGCGGACCAGCTCTACAAGGCCGACGACCTGGTCTCCATCCCCGTCCAGGCCGACTGGATCTCCCAGCTGTCCGACGCGGGCGAGGTCAACGGCGTCCAGTACGGCCTGCCGTTCGCCGCCTCCACGCGGCTGCTCTTCTACAACAAGACCCTCTTCACCGAGGCCGGTCTCACCCCGCCGACGACCTGGAACGAGCTCGCCGCGGACGCCGAGGCGCTCAGGGCCCAGGGCGTGAAGTACCCGTACGCGCTGCCCCTCGGGCCGGAGGAGGCGCAGGCCGAGACCATGCAGTGGCTGCTCAGCGGCGACGGCGGTTACACCGACACGCTCGGCACGTACAGCATCGACTCCTCGGAGAACATCGACACCTTCACCTGGCTCAAGGACGAACTCGTCGGCAAGGGCCTGACCGGTCCGGTAGCGCCCGGGAAGCTCGACCGGGCCGCCGCGTTCGCCGCGTTCGCGAACGGGGACGTCGGCATGCTCAACGGGCATCCCTCGCTGATGAAGATGGCCGAGAAGAAGGGCGTGAAGTTCGGCATGGTGCCGATGCCCGGCGAGGAAGGCCAGAACAAGATCTCCATGGGCGTCGCCGACTGGATGACCGCCTTCAAGAAGAACGGGCACGCCGAGCAGATCGGCGACTTCCTCGACTTCGTCTACGACGAGAAGAACGTCCTCGCCTTCTCCCGCGAGTACGACCTGCTCCCGGTCACCAACTCCGCGTCCGAGGTCATGAGCGCGGCCAAGCGGGACGCCGACCTCAAGCCGTTCCTCGCCGAACTGCCGCTGTCCGAGACGTATCCGGTGGGCGAGACGTCCTGGGCGCAGGTCAGCGCGGCCGTGAAGAAGGGCATCGGACAGGCCGTGGCCTCGGGCGGGAGCCCGTCCGCCGTGCTGAGCCGGCTGCAGACGACGGCGGCTCAGGCGCAGAGCGCGCGGTAGTCCAGACCGCGCGGTACTCGGCTGTCAGTGCCGGCGGCTAGCGTGCGGGCATGGACGAGGAGCAGCGACTGGACCGCCGGGAGCGGGAGATCCTCGCGCTGGAACGGCGTGGCTTCAGCGGGCCCGGCGTGAAGGAGCGGGCGATACGGGAGGAGCTGGGGCTGGCGCCGGTGCGGTATTACCAGTTGCTGAACGCACTGCTCGACGACGAGCGGGCGTTGGCCTTCGACCCGGTGACGGTGAACCGCCTGCGGCGGGTACGGGACGCGCGGCGCGCCGAGCGGTAGGGGCGCCGCCTCTTCGCCCCACCGTGTACCAGGGGGCTCCGCCCCCTGGACCCCCGTGCCTGTGCCCACCCACCACCCGACTCGGTCGGGAGAGCAGTGGCCCTTGACCTCCAGTGGGCGAAGGCCGGGGGTCTGGGGGCGGAGCCCCCAGGGCTGCCGCGTGCTCGGGGGCCTGCCTGGATAAGGTCGACGCATGGGCAGCCACACGGAATCCACGGACCCGAACGTCACTGACCCCCTGCCGACGCCGGCCACCCCGGCAGGGCGGGACGGGCTCGACGCCCTGCTCGCTCGACCGGGGCGCGCGGTGATCGCGCTCGACTTCGACGGGACGCTCGCGCCGATCGTCGCGGATCCGGAGCAGGCCCGGGCGCATCCGGAGGCGGTGCGCGTACTGGCCGCGCTCGCTCCGAAGGTCGCCGCCGTCGCCGTCGTCACCGGGCGTCCGGCCGCGGTGGCCGTTCGGCATGGCGGCTTCGCCGGAGTGCCGGGTCTCGAACACCTCGTCGTCCTCGGGCACTACGGCGCCGAACGCTGGGACGCCCGTACCGGAACCGTCAGCGCACCCGCCCCGCACCCCGGTGTCGCCGCCGTCCGCGCCGAGTTGCCGGCGGTGCTCGACGAGGCCGGCGTCCGGGAGGGGGCGTGGATCGAGGAGAAGGGGCGCGCGGTCGCCGTACACACCCGCAGGGCCGCTGATCCGCAGGCCGCCTTCGAGGCCCTGCGCACCCCCCTCACCGAACTGGCCGCGCGCCACGGGCTGATCGTCGAGCCCGGCCGACTCGTCCTCGAACTCCGCCCACCCGGCATGGACAAGGGCGTCGCCCTCCTGGAGTACGTCCGGGAGATCGACGCCACGTCGGTCCTCTACGCCGGCGACGACCTCGGCGACCTCCCCGCCTTCGCCGCCGTCGACGAACTCCGCTCCGACGGCACACCCGGCCTGCTGGTCTGCAGCGGCAGCGACGAGGTCACCGAGCTGAGCGAGCGGGCCGATGTGGTCGTCGACGGCCCGGAAGGGGTCGTAGGAGTGCTGAGGGCGCTTGCGGAGCGGATCGGCAGGTCCTAGCCCAGTCGGCGCAGCGCGTCCAGTTGGTCCAGGAACCAGCGGGTCGGCGGCAGGGCGGTCGCCGCAGCGGAGAGCCTCTTCGTCCGTTCCGCCCGTTCGCCCGCCGGCATGGTCAGGGCCTGGTGCAGCGCGTCCGCCGTGCCGACGACGTCGTACGGGTTGACGGCGATCGCGTCCTCGCCCAGTTCCTCGAAGGCGCCCGCCTCCCGCGACAGCACCAGCACGCACCCCTCGTCGGAGACCAGCGGCACCTCCTTGGCGACGAGGTTCATGCCGTCCCGGATGGGGTTGACGAGGGCCACGTCGGCGAGGCGGTACGCGGCCAGGGAGCGTGCGAAGTCGTCCTTCAGGTGCAGCAGGACCGGGGTCCAGCCCGGCGTGCCGTACTCCGCGTTGATCTCGTCCGCCAGCCGCTGTACCTCCGCCATGTACTCCCGGTACACGGCGAGGTCCTGGCGGGACGGGTAGGCGAACGCCACGTGCACCACCCGCTCGCGCCACTCGGGGTGGTCGTCGAGCAGCTGCCGGTAGGCGAGCAGACCGCGCACGATGTTCTTGGACAGCTCGGTGCGGTCGACGCGGACGATCGCGCGACGGCCTTCGCCGATCTCCGCCCGCAGGGCGACGATCCGCTCCTCGACGTCCGCCTCGTGCGACCGCTCGCGCAGGAAGTCCGCGTCCGCGCCCAGCCCGTGCACGCCGATCCGGGTGTCGCCGAGGCCCCCGGCGAACTCCGTACAGCAGGCCGTGAAGGCGTCCGCCCAGCGGTGGGTGAGGAAGCCGAGCCGGTCCGCGCCGAGCATGCCGCGCAGGATCTGCCCGGCGATGTCGTCCGGCAGCATCCGGAAGTACTCCGGCGGCGCCCACGGCGTATGGGAGAAGTGGCCGATCCGCAGGTCCGGGCGCAGCTCGCGGAGCATGCCCGGGACGAGGGTGAGGTGGTAGTCCTGTACGACGACCGCCGCCCCCTGGGCCGCGTCCTCGGCCAGCGCCTCGGCGAACGCGCGGTTGTACGTCTCGTACGACGCCCACTGCCGTCGGAACTCCGCGTCGAAGACCGGTTCCAGCGGCGTCTGGTACAGCATGTGGTGGACGAACCACAGCACGGAGTTGGCGATGCCGTTGTACGCGGCGGCGTGCACGTCGGCGGGGATGTCGAGCATGCGGACGCCTGGCTCGCCGACCCCGCGCCGTACCGCCTCGCGGTCGCCGTCGCCCAGCGCCGAGCACACCCACAGCGCGTCCGCGTCGGGTCCGATGGCGGACAGCCCCGAGACCAGCCCGCCGCCGCCCCGTTTGGCGTGGAGCGTGCCGTCCGCACCGTCCGGGCGTACCTCGTACGAAACGGGGCCGCGGTTGGACGCGACCAGTACCTCAGCACTCCGAGCACCATGCGTTGCAGCCATACGCCTCAACCTAGCCCGGCCCGGAAACACTCAAACGTTCGGGTGGCTCCGAGGGCCGTACACGGCCCTGTACGGCTCCTGACGGCCCTCGGATGCCGGAAACACGCCCGGTCAGGCGACCTTTCGGTGCGCGTACTCGACGATCTCGACCATCGGCGGCCGCTCCTCGGTGTCCACGGAGTAGGTACGCGGCTCGAAGCCGTCCTCACCCCGTTCGAACTGGGTGAGGGAGGGCCTCACGAGGTGCCCGCGGGCCAGCCGCAGTTGGGCCGTGCGGTAGATCGCGGCGGACATCCGGCCCAGCGCCTGGCCGTCCTGGTGGCGGTGCTTGCGCACACCCACGTCGACCTGGGCCAGCGCGTCGAGGCCGACCAGGTGCAGGGCGTCGATCAGCATGCCCAGCTCCACGCCGTAGCCCACCGGGAAGGGGAGCTGTTCCAGGAGCGAGCGGCGGGCCGCGTACTCGCCGCCGAGCGGCTGGACGAAACCGGCGAGCTGCGGCCAGTGCATGTTCAGCAGCGGGCGGGCCATCAGTTCGGTGACCCGGCCGCCCTGACCGGCCGCGCCGCGCAGCGGGCGGTCGTACATGCCCTTGACGAGGTCGATGCCGGGGTCGGTGAGCAGCGGGCCCACGATCCCGGAGACGAAGTCGGAGGAGAACTCCTTCAGGTCGGCGTCTATGAAGCAGACGATGTCGCCGCTGGTGACCAGGAGCGAGCGCCAGAGCACCTCGCCCTTGCCGGGAGCGGTGGGGATGCGGGGCAGGATGTCGTCGCGATGGACGACCCGGGCCCCCGCGGCGGCGGCCACTTCGGAGGTGCGGTCGGTGGATCCCGAGTCCACCACGACGATCTCGTCGACGAGCGGGACCTGCCGCATGAGGTCGTGACGGATCACGGAGACGATGTCACCGACCGTCTCCTCCTCGTTCAGCGCGGGCAGCACGACACTGACCGTCTGGTTCGTGGCGCGTTTCGCGGCCATGATCTTGTGGAGCGGGCGATCGGTCTTCGACCAGGAGCGAGTGCTCAGCCAACGCTCGACTTCCTTCAGCACAGTGCGCGGCTCCTCTGCGTTCTCTCGGCGAGCGTGTGATCCATGCTCTCTCGCAGACCATGTGATCCATCTCGCGGTTCGGACGGCTGGCTCAACTGTCCTGGCCTTCGGTTACAGTCTTGAACAACGCTGATGACCATCGCATGTCGGGGTCCGCGTTCCGTTTCAACGATCAACAACTACATACCGCTCATCCAGAGGGGCAGAGGGATACGGCCCGATGAAGCCCCGGCAACCCTCCAGTCGGTTCTCGTCACCAGCGAGGCTCCCGACTAGGGAAGGTGCCAAATCCGTCTCACGGCGAAGTGCGTCGTGAGGAAGATGAGGAGAAAGGGCCTCGCCTCCATGGCTGTGCAGACTGATGCAAGCACCACGAACACCGTAGACCTCGGCCCCGCCGCAGCGCTGAGCTGCCGCGAGTGCGGTCACCGCGTGCCCCTCGGCCCGGTCTTCGCCTGCGAGGAGTGTTTCGGCCCGCTCGAGATCGCCTACGACTTCTCCGCATACGACACGGAAGAACTCCGCAAGCAGATCGAGGCGGGACCCGCGAACATCTGGCGCTACGCGCCGCTGCTGCCCGTCCCGGCCGACGTGGCGGACAAGCCGAACATCAACCCCGGCTGGACCAAGCTCGTCCAGGCCGACAACCTCGCCCGCGAGCTGGGTGTCGACGCCGGCAAGCTCTTCGTCAAGGACGACTCCGGCAACCCGACGCACTCCTTCAAGGACCGCGTCGTCGCCCAGGCCATCGAGGCCGCCCGCGCCTTCCACTTCACCACCCTCTCCTGCTCCTCCACGGGCAACCTGGCCGGTGCCGTCGGCGCCGCCGCCGCCCGCGCGGGCTTCCGCTCCTGCGTGTTCATCCCGCACGACCTGGAGCAGGGCAAGGTCGTCATGGCCGCCATCTACGGCGGCGAGCTCGTCGGCATCGAGGGCAACTACGACGACGTGAACCGCTTCTGCTCCGAGCTGATCGGCGACCCGGCCGGCGAGGGCTGGGGCTTCGTCAACGTCAACCTGCGGCCGTACTACGCCGAGGGCTCCAAGACCCTGGCGTACGAGATCTGCGAGCAGCTCGGCTGGCAGCTCCCGGACCAGCTGGTCGTCCCGATCGCCTCCGGCTCGCAGCTCACGAAGATCGACAAGGGTCTGAAGGAGCTGATCGAGCTCGGGCTCGTCGAGGACAAGCCGTACAAGATCTTCGGAGCGCAGGCCGAGGGCTGCTCGCCGGTGTCCGTCGCCTACAAGGCCGGGCACGACGTCGTCCGGCCGCAGAAGCCGAACACCATCGCCAAGTCGCTCGCCATCGGCAACCCGGCCGACGGCCCCTACGTCCTCGACATCGCGCGGCGTACGGGCGGTGCGGTGGAGGACGTGAACGACGAGCAGATCGTGGACGCGATCAAGCTCCTCGCGCGCACGGAGGGCATCTTCGCGGAGACCGCCGGTGGTGTGACCGTGGGCGTGGCGCGGAAGCTGATCGAGAGCGGTCTCCTCGACCCGACGAAGACCACGGTCGTGCTGAACACGGGTGACGGTCTCAAGACGTTGGACGCGGTGGCGGGGACCGGGTTGACCGCGACCATTCGTCCGAACCTGGAGTCGTTCCGCGAGGCTGGTCTCGTCTAGTCCGTCTCCAAGCTGCAGGCCGGTGGGGGCTGGTCGCGCAGCTCCCCGCGCCCCTAGGCCCGTATCCCTGACCGGAGGTCACATCGTGAGCGTTACCGTCCGCATCCCCACCATCCTGCGCACCTACACCGGTGGCAAGGCCGAGGTCGCCGCCGAGGGGGCCACTCTCGCCGAGGTCATCACCGACCTGGAGAAGAACCACACCGGTATCGCCGCGCGAGTCCTGGACGACCAGGGCAAGCTGCGCCGGTTCGTCAACGTGTACGTCAACGACGACGACGTCCGCTTCGAGCAGGGGCTGGAGACCGCCACCCCGGACGGTGCCGGTGTCTCGATCATTCCGGCCGTGGCCGGCGGCTGATTATTACCGTCGGTAACTTCGATTACCGAGCGTTCATCGAATTGCCCCCTCCGTAAGAGAAGCGGAGGGGGCAATTCAATGTGGTTGAGCGCGGTACAGTTGGGGAACACGATGCCGATCTCCGGGTCGGAAGCCCTTCAGTTTCCCCTTGCACCCGATAAGAAGTAGCCAAAGTGTGTGCTTCTTTTGCGGCTTTTGTGCTTTTTGTGGGGCCCGACTTGCCCTGAGTTCGGGTGAATTCTCACTACATTCCGGACCCCGCACGTCCGGAATTCTCGTCCGATTGACCTGTTGCAGAGGGCAGTTGGACAGATACATTCGGCCGCGGTCGACGCGTTCCGGCGCACGCCCCCAACCGTGTGGGGGGTGAGGTCTGACCCGGATCCGCGAAGTGTGGATCTGTGCAAGGGCCAGTAATAGGGGAGTTAGGCATGGCTCAGGGCACCGTCAAGTGGTTCAACGCGGAGAAGGGGTACGGCTTCATCGCGGTCGACGGTGGTGCGGATGTTTTCGTCCACTACAGCGCGATTCAGATGGACGGCTACCGCACCCTGGAGGAAGGTCAGCGAGTCGATTTCGAGATCTCGCAGGGCCAGAAGGGGCCGCAGGCGGACATGGTCCGACTGGCGACCGGCTGAAGCACGCGCCGACTGACAGCGACGTTCTTCTGTTCTTCGGAGGGCTCGTATCCCATGGGGAGTCATGGGTTACGAGCCCTTCGGCATGTCCGGAACAGGTCGGCGCGGGGCGGACCGTTCCCCGGCAGGCGCTTGCACTCGGCAGGGGCGAGTGCTAATCATTGGCGTTAGCACTCTGAAGGTGAGAGTGACAACGAGGACCGGGTCGGTGAGGCCCGCAGGCCATGTGGGGCAAGGAACCACGCGGCAGGCAGGCCGTCCGTCGCGGGCGCCAGCGCGGTCCGGAGAAATCCACCCCCTGTCCGGGAGGACCACTTCACATGGCCAAGATCATCGCGTTCGACGAGGAGGCACGGCGCGGTCTCGAGCGCGGGATGAACCAGCTCGCCGACGCCGTCAAGGTCACCCTTGGCCCCAAGGGCCGCAACGTCGTCCTCGAGAAGAAGTGGGGCGCGCCCACGATCACCAACGATGGTGTTTCCATCGCCAAGGAGATCGAGCTCGAGGACCCGTACGAGAAGATCGGCGCCGAGCTGGTCAAGGAAGTCGCCAAGAAGACGGACGACGTCGCCGGTGACGGAACGACCACGGCGACCGTGCTCGCCCAGGCGCTGGTGCGCGAGGGTCTGCGCAACGTAGCCGCCGGCGCCAACCCGATGGCCCTCAAGCGCGGTATCGAGAAGGCCGTCGAGGCCGTCTCCGGTGCCCTGCTCGAGCAGGCCAAGGATGTCGAGACCAAGGAGCAGATCGCCTCCACGGCCTCCATCTCCGCCGCCGACACCCAGATCGGCGAGCTCATCGCCGAGGCGATGGACAAGGTCGGCAAGGAAGGCGTCATCACCGTCGAGGAGTCCCAGACCTTCGGTCTGGAGCTTGAGCTCACCGAGGGTATGCGCTTCGACAAGGGTTACATCTCGGCGTACTTCGCCACCGACATGGAGCGTATGGAGGCGTCGCTCGACGACCCGTACATCCTGATCGCCAACTCCAAGATCGGCTCCGTCAAGGACCTGCTCCCGCTCCTGGAGAAGGTCATGCAGTCGGGCAAGCCGCTGCTGATCATCGCCGAGGACGTCGAGGGCGAGGCCCTGTCGACCCTGGTCGTCAACAAGATCCGTGGCACCTTCAAGTCCGTCGCCGTCAAGGCCCCGGGCTTCGGTGACCGCCGCAAGGCGATGCTGAACGACATCGCCATCCTCACCGGCGGCGAGGTCATCTCCGAGGAGGTCGGCCTCAAGCTGGAGAACACCTCCATCGACCTCCTGGGCCGTGCCCGCAAGGTCGTCATCACCAAGGACGAGACCACCATCGTCGACGGTGCCGGCTCCTCCGAGCAGGTTCAGGGCCGGGTCAACCAGATCCGCGCCGAGATCGAGAACAGCGACTCCGACTACGACCGCGAGAAGCTCCAGGAGCGCCTGGCGAAGCTCGCGGGCGGCGTGGCCGTCATCAAGGCCGGTGCCGCGACCGAGGTCGAGCTCAAGGAGCGCAAGCACCGCATCGAGGACGCCGTTCGCAACGCGAAGGCGGCCGTCGAGGAGGGCATCGTCGCCGGTGGTGGCGTGGCCCTCATCCAGGCCTCCTCGGTCTTCGAGAAGCTGGACCTCGAGGGTGACGAGCTGACCGGCGCCAACGCCGTGAAGCTGGCCCTGGAGGCCCCGCTCAAGCAGATCGCCGTCAACGGTGGTCTCGAGGGTGGCGTCATCGTCGAGAAGGTGCGCAACCTGCCCGTCGGCCACGGCCTGAACGCCGCGACCGGTGAGTACGTCGACATGATCGCCGAAGGCATCATCGACCCGGCGAAGGTGACGCGCTCTGCCCTGCAGAACGCCGCCTCCATCGCCGCGCTGTTCCTCACCACCGAGGCCGTCATCGCCGACAAGCCGGAGAAGGCGGGCGCTGCCCCGGCCGGCGGCGGCATGCCGGGCGGTGACATGGACTTCTGATCCTTCCGAGGATCGCGAGTTCATCGCTGTACGACGCCGAGGGCGGTACTCCCTGGAGACAGGGGGTGCCGCCCTCGGGCGTGTCCGGGATCACAGCACAGGTGGAATGCGGTGGCCGGTGGGTCGGTTGAAACCTGCGTACCGTATATGCGCATGCACATACCGACTGGTTTCATTGGAGCCCCCACGTGACCGCCACCACCGCCGAGTCCACCTCCCGCGCGGCCCGCATCCTCGCCCGGCCCACCGTGATCAACGGCCTGACCGTCCCGAACCGCATCGTGATGGCGCCCATGACCCGCGCGTTCTCCCCGGGCGGCATCCCCGGCGCGGACGTGGCGTCGTACTACGAGCGCCGCGCCGCCGCGGGGGTCGGCCTGATCGTCACCGAGGGCACCTACGTCGGCCACGAGTCGGCCGGACAGAGCGACGACATCCCGCGCTTCCACGGCGAGGAGCAGCTCGCGGGCTGGGCGAAGGTAGCGGCGGACGTGCACGCGGCGGGCGGCACCATCGTGCCGCAGCTGTGGCACATCGGCATGGTGCGCGAGCAGGGCCAGCCGCCGTACGCCGACGCCCCCGCCGTCGGCCCCTCCGGGCTGCGCATCGGCGCCGACGAGCCCACCGGCAAGGCGATGACCCGGAGCGACCTGGACGACGTCATCGGCGCGTTCGCCGAGGCCGCCGCGGCCGCCGAGCGGATCGGCTTCGACGGCGTGGAGATCCACGGCGCCCACGGCTACCTGGTCGACCAGTTCCTGTGGGCCGGCACCAACCGCCGGACCGACGCCTACGGCGGTGACCCGGTGGCCCGCGCCAGGTTCGCCGAGGAGATCGTGACGGCAGTCCGCGAGACCGTCTCGTCCGACTTCCCCGTGATCTTCCGCTACTCGCAGTGGAAGCAGGAGGCCTACCGCGCCCGCCTCGCCGAGACCCCCGAGGAGCTGGAGGCCGTCCTCGCCCCGCTCGCCGCGGCCGGTGTCGACGCCTTCCACGCCTCCACCCGCCGCTACTGGCTGCCCGAGTTCGACGGCTCGGACCTCAACCTGGCCGGCTGGACCAAGAAGCTCACCGGCAAGCCCGTCATCACCGTCGGCTCGGTCGGCCTCGACGGCGACTTCATCAAGGGCTTCATGGGCGAGGGCTCCCCGGTCCGGGGCCTCGACGACCTGCTCGACCGGCTGGAGGCCGAGGAGTTCGACCTGGTCGCCGTTGGCCGCGCGTTGCTCCAGGACCCGGAGTGGGCGGCGAAGGTGCTCGGCGACCGTTTCGACGAGCTGAAGCCGTACGAGGCGGCGGCGCTGGCGACCCTGTCCTGAGTGCCAGTTCCCCTCTAGTGTCCGAGAGATGCGGATACTTCATCTCTCGGACACCCATCTGGAACGCACCGACGCCCCCAACAAGCAGGGCGTCAACGCCACCGAGTCCCTGCGCCTGATGCTCACCGAACTCCGGTTCCAGCGGGGCGTCGACGCGGTCGTCGTCACCGGGGACCTCGCCAATGACGGGTCCGTGGAGGCGTATACGGCCCTGAAGGATCTGGTGGGGGAGTTCGCGGGGAGTCTCGGTGCGCCGGTGTTCTACACGACCGGCAACCATGACGAGCGGGTGGCCTTCGCCAAGGTGCTGGGCAGTGGGCACCCGGAGCCCGATCTGGTGCTGGAGTCCGCGGCGTCGGAGCGGTCGGCCGTGAGCACGGTTGCCGACGGCTGGCGGGTCGTCACGCTGGACTCGCTCGTGCCGGGCCGCGGCCACGGCCGGCTGAGCCGCGCCCAACTGGACTGGCTGCGGGAGGTGCTGCGGGAGTCCGCGGCCCAGGGCACGATCCTCGCCTTCCACCACCCGCCCATCACCCTGGACGTGGACACGCAGCGTGTCTTCGGCCTGCGCAATCCGGAGGATTTGGCGGCGGTGATCCGGGGCACCGACGTCCGGGTCGTCCTCACCGGCCACTTCCACCTCCAGCTCTCCGGCTTCCTGGCGTCCGTGCCGGTCTGGGTCACCCCCGGCGTGGTCAACCGCATCGACCTGACGGCGGCACCGGGGACGGAGCGGGCTGTACGCGGCGCCTCGGCCTCCCTGGTGGAGCTGGGCGGACCGGCCGGCCCGCTGTTCCACACCTTCCACGCGCGGGACCCGCGGGCGCACGAGACGGTGTGGGAGCTGGGGGAGGAACAGGTGCGATCGATTGTCGAGAATCATGGCCAGGAGCAATGATTCAGCAGACCAACGACCAGCGAGGAGCGCGCCCACGATGACGACAGCCGAGCCGCGAGGTCCCCTGACCGACTCCGCCCCGCCCGTGGTCCCTACCCAAGCCGGCGCGGTGCGCGGGCGACGGGAGGGCGGGCTGACCGTCTTCCGCGGCATCCCGTTCGCCGCCCCGCCGGTCGGGGAGGCGCGCTTCCAGGCGCCCCGCCCGGTCCCGGCGTGGGACGGCATACGCGACACGTACGCCTTCGGCCCGCCGCCCCCGCAGGAGGCGGCGTTCCTGGGCCGCGGCGACGCACAGGCCGTGCCCCCGGGTGACGACTGGCTGACGGTCAACGTGTGGACGCCCGACCCGGACCCGGCCGCCCACCGCCCGGTCATGGTGTGGATCTACGGCGGCGCCTACAAGCTCGGTCACGCCGGCAGCCCCGGCTACGACGCCCGGCACATCGCGCACGACGGCGACGTCGTGGTCGTCTCCCTGAACTACCGCGTCGGCATCGAGGGTTTCGCCCACATCGAGGGCGCCCCCGCCAACCGCGGCCTGCTCGACCAGGTCGCCGCGCTCCAGTGGGTACGGGACAACATCACGGCGTTCGGCGGCGACCCCGGCCAGGTGACCGTCTTCGGCGAGTCAGCCGGCGCGGGATCAGTGGCGGCCCTGCTGGCCATGCCGAGCGCGTCCGGCCTGTTCCGGCGGGCCATCGCCCAGAGCGTGCCGGGCACCTACTTCTCCGACGCGCTGGCCCGCGACATCGCGACCGCGATCGCGGCGGAGGCGGGGCTGCGGCCCACGGTGGCCGACCTGTCCACGGTCGGCCCGCGCGAACTGCCCTCCGCGGGTGAGGCACTGGGCGCGAAGATGCTCCAGTACGTCGGCAGGTGGGGCCAGGCCGCTCCCACCATGACCCCCTTCTCCCCGGTCGTCGACGGCGAGGTGCTGCCGGTCACGCCCTGGCAGGCGCTGGCCGCCGGGGCGGGCCGGGACGTGGAGCTGGTCGTCGGGCACAACCGGGACGAGTTCCGGCTGTTCCTGGCGATGGGCGGGCAGCTGGGGACGATCACGGAGGAGCAGGCGCGGAGGGCGTTGCGGTTGTTCGCGCCGGGTGCCGCCGGCGAGGCGGGGTACCGCGCGGCCTTCCCGGACGCCTCACCGGGTGAGCTGTTCGAACGCGTCCAGACCGACTGGCTGTTCGCCATGCCCAGCCATCACCTGGCCGAGGCGCAGGCCACGGGCGGCGGCCGCGCCCACCTCTACGAACTGACCTGGCCGGCGCCGGGCAACGGTGGCGCCCTGGGCGCCTGCCACGCGCTGGACATCCCGCTGCTCTTCGGCACGTTCACCGCCGATGTCGGCCTCATGCTGTTCCCCGGCGGCGAGGTCCCGCCGGAGGCCGAGGCGCTGTCGGCCCGCTTCCGGGCGTCCTGGACGGCGTTCGCGAGGACCGGCGACCCGGGCTGGCCGGCGTACGGCACCCGGGAGCGGCTGGTGCAGGTGCTGGACGCGGAGCCGCAGGTGCGGGCGTATCCGGAGGAGGCGTCGAGGCGTATCTGGGAGGGGTACGAGTTCGCGCCGATGCCGCTGCTGGCGTGAGCGTGTCCTACAGATTCCCGAGCGGCTCGATGTCGACGCGCACCGGGGTGCCCCACACGCGCAGCACCTCGTAGTCGGTGAACTCGTGCACGAGCCGGTAGGCCATGGCCGCCCGGGGCCCGCGCCGCTGGGCGGCGAGATAGAGCTCGGCCTCGTGCCGGTCCCGGCGCGGGGTCCCGCACAGCTGCCACGCCTGTCCGTTCCACAGCTCCGGCAGCCAGCGCTGCTGGGGCTGCGGCCGGTCCTCGCGCACGCCGTACCGGGAGGGCGTGGGGTCGCTCGGGTGCGGTTGCGCGGAGGGCCCGTTGTACTCGGAGCGGCGGGCCGCGCGGCGCCGGGTCTCGCAGAGCAGGCAGAGATCGTGGGCGTTCTCGTCGACGGGCCCGTTGGGGTGCTCGGGGCATCGCGTGGAGGGCACGGCCCCGGTGACGCTGTCCGCCAGCAGGTCCAGGGCGCGCTTGAGGTCCGCCTTGACCTCGTGCAGCCGGGTGTCGGGGGTGTCGCCGGTGAGGGCCTCGCCGTGCTCTCCGAGGAGACGCAGGGCGCGGCCCAGCGCGGTGAGCTGGGCGTGGTTCATGGGGTGCGGCTCCGGTTCTCGCGGGTGCCTCGGGCTGGACGCTGCATCAGCTGCCCTTCATGGCGTGGTGTTCCCAGACGGACCGTATGCGTCATGAAGCAGATGGGCGCGGCCGCGGGCTTCCACCAGCGGATACGTCTGATGGGAAAACTGTACATACCTGTCGTCATACCGGTGTCTTTCCCCGTCGCTGCGACATGGCGGCGCGAATCCCTGCCGCGTGGGCGTGGATCGTGGAAGCGGGGACCACAGCGGCTGGACGGCTCGAGGCGCGTTCACCCCGGCACGCGCCGCAGACACCGCCCGGCAGGGCCTCCGGGCGGCCCGGGGTGCCGCACTTGGCGCACTCCAGGACGCGTAGCGGCGGGCGCGGGGCCGGTGCGGGCCCGGGCGGGAGCTTCGTGGTCAGGCGCCTGCGGATGAGGGCGGCCGGGTGGTGGACCGGGGTGGGCAGGCCGGCGGTCAGGGCCTGGAGTACGGCCTCGTCGGTGGCACCCCGCGCGAACCACTCCGTGAGCAGCGGGGCGAGGGTAGCGCAGTCGGCCTGAGAGAGGGAGAGAGCGGGGTTCGTACGCCCCAGGGCGGCGAGCAGGATGTGGGCCCGGGACCGGGTCTGGCGGGGCGGGTCCGTCGACGGCTGCTCCGGTACGTCACCCCGCGTGAACGCCGTCCACCAGTCATCGTCGCGTGCGGTTCGGGAGAACCACGATCGGGTGACCCAACGAGAGCCCCCGTCGGACGCCGCCAGGTGCTCGCGGCCGCGGCGCAGGTGCCCTGCCTCCTGGAGGCGGTTGAGGGCCGTGCGGAGCGCGCACTGTCCGTACGGCAGCACCTTGGCCAGCGTCTTCACGGAAATGTCGGCGCCGTCGGAGAGGCGGTCGAGGTACGCGGCGATAGCGGCTTCGCGGGGCGGGAGATGGGCGAAGTCGGTCGCGGTGCGGGGGCGTTGGTCGGGTGCGGAGCGTTTTCCGTAACCCGGACCGGCCATCGGGTGGGAGAGGGCCTGCGCGGGCAGGGAGGCAGCACTAAGCTGGGCATCAGCCATGGGGATCGAACTGTTCCTTCGATCTCGTAGGTCAAGCCCCCGCAGGTGTTGCTAGCACCTGGCGGGGGCTGTTCTGTCTCGTTATCCGGGCACGCTAGACGATCGTCACTCTGCGTGGCAATCCGAACGCGTCGAGTCAAAACGCGGGGTGGGAGGGCGGGTTGAGGCCCTCCACCCATTCCTTGCAAAGAGGGCTCGGAGCTGAGGGCTTGAGCCTCGGGACCTTTCAGCCCATGCTCTTGGCGCCGTCCAGGGACTCGCGGATGATGTCGGCGTGGCCCGCGTGCTGGGCGGTTTCGGCGGCGATGTGCAGCAGCACCCTGCGGGCCGACCACCGAGCCCCGGGCTTGTTCCAGGGGGCCTTGGGCAGCGGGTGGGTGGCGTTCAGGTCGGGCAGGGTCGTGACGAGTTCGTCGGTCCGGCGGGCCGTCTCGTCGTAGTCGGCCAGCACACCGGCCAGCGTCTCGCCGGGCAGCATCCGGAACTCGTCGGCCCGCCGGGCGAAGTCGGCCTCGGTCATGGCTGTGAAGTCGGGCATCGCTGTCGGGCCGTTGAGGATGAAGTCCGCCCAGTTCCGTTCCACCGACGTGACGTGTTTGATCAGGCCGCCCAGGCACAGCTCGCTGACGGTGGTCCGCTGCCCGGCCTGTTCGTCGGTGAGGTCGCGGGCGGTGAAGCGCAGGAAGCGCCGGCTGTGGGCCAGGGCTTCCAGCAGATCGGCGCGCTCGTCGGTGGTGATGGCGTGTGTGGTGTCGGTCATGGGGCCACGCTAGGAGGCATCGAGGTCAGATCCTGACCTCTATGACCGCCTCGACGAATGCCGCCCAGGTCTGCGCCCGGAACACGAGCTTCGGGCCGTGGGGCTGCTTGGAGTCGCGGACGGGGACGAGGGCGGGGTGGCCGTCGGCTACTTCGAGGCAGTCATTGCCGCCACCGCCGCTGTAGCTCGACTTGCGCCAGATGGTCGTACTCAGGTCGTGCTCAGGGAAGTTCCTCATGGGCGTCATCCTGCGCCAACGTCTCGATCAGGGCCAAGGACTTCTCCGGCGAGAGTGCGGAGGCCGTGAGGAGTTCGAAGGTGAATCTCAGTTGGGCGACAGTGGCGGGGTCGTCCTCCAGCCGTCCGGTGCCCGGCCCTTCGAAGTAGGCCAGCGGAGGGGCGTCTTCGAAGTCCATCAGCTTCAGCGAGCCGTCCATCGACTTGTGCGCGCCCGCGCTGAACGGCAATACCTGCAGGATGACACGGCTCCGGCGGGCCAGGTCCGCGACGTGGTGCAGGGCCTCCGCCATCACCACTCGGCCACCGGTCTCCCGGCGCAGTGCCGCCTCGTCAAGTACCGCCCACAACAGAGGCTTTGTTGGATCGCCGAGTAGACGGGTCCGCTCCATCCGGCCGTCCACCCACTCGTCGATGGTCTCCTCCGGCGCCGTCGGAGCGAATGCGCGGTTCACGGCCCACGCGTACGGGGCTGTCTGGAGCAGTCCAGGGATCAGCATCGGCGCGTAGTGCCGGATCGCCGTGGCAATCGCCTCCGCCTCCGCCGCCTCGGCGAAGTGCTCGGGATAGCGGGACTTGGCCGCCGCCCCACAGTTCCGCTGAAAGAAGTCCCCCGTGCCCAGCGCCTCGTCCAGCAGTCGCGCGTACTCCGGCTGCATTCGCCGCGTCCCCGCCTCCATCTGGCCGATGAACGTGCCGCTGACGAACAGCCGGTTCCCCAGGTCCTCCTGGCTGAGCCCCGCCTTCTCGCGCGCGTGACGCAACTCGGCGCCCAGCAGCGCCCGCGGTGACGACGACGGGTCGAGGTCCTTCGGTCCAGGCATGGCGACTCCCGGTCAAGCAGCAGAGGTTGTTGGGCCGTCCCGTATAGCCAGGTTAGGGGCGTGGCGGACACGCTGTGTTGCGAATGACTAACTCAGCGTGGAGGTAGGTAGATGACCGTGCGGTCGACCGAAGAAGTGGTGACGTCCCTGAAGGAGGCCCTCGTGGGCGTCGGCGTCGTGTTGCCCTCCCTGCGTGTCGATCCGGTGACCGGCGCGAGCGACGAGCCCTTCGCCCTGGTCGAGCTAGGGCGGTGCAATGTCCGTACCGCCGAGAAGCTCGCCTCCGTCCTGCGCGGGGAGCGGCCGGCGATCGGTACGCATGTCGTGGACGTACGGGACGGGCGGCTCGGGGAGGTGATGGGGCACGTCGGTGGGCGGGTGCAGTTGAGGCCGGTCGCCGGTGGGTGTGAGTGGGACTGTCCGCCGGAGTCGACGGGGCCCGCGCCGCAGGAGGAGGTGCTGCGGGCGCGGGTCCGCAGAGTCAACAAGGAGGGGCGGCTGCCCTGTTGAGGCGGTCGTGCTGGTCCCGGGTCAGTCGAATGTCCGCGGCCGCCACGTTCTCCTCCAGGTGCCCCGGGCTCGCCGTCCCCGGAATCGGCACCATCACCGGCGAGTGCGCGAGCAGCCACGCCAGGGCGACCTGTGTCGGGGTCGCCCCCAGTTCGGACGCCACCGCCGCGATCTCGGGCTCCTTGTCCGCCGCCCCGGGCGCCAGCGGTCGCCACGGCAGGAACGCGATGTCCGCCGCCTCGCACGCCTTGAGGACCGGCTCGTGTTCGCGGTCGAGCAGGTTGTAGCGGTTCTGGACGCTCGCGATGTCGACGATCGAGCGGGCCTCGGCCAGTTCCGCGACCGTCACCTCGGACAGGCCGATCCGGCCGATCTTGCCTTCGGAGCGGAGGTCGCCCAGCGCTCCCAGCTGGTCGGCGAGCGGGGTGTCCGGGTCGATGCGGTGGAGTTGGAGGAGTTCGATGCGGTCGGTGCGCAGGCGGCGCAGGGCTTCGTCCACCTGGGTGCGCAGGGAGGCCGGGCGGGCGTCGTAGGCCCATGCGTCGGGGGCCGGCCGGACGACGCCGACCTTGGTGGTGACGAGGAGGCCGGCGGGGTAGGGGTGCAGCGCCTCGGCGACCAGTTCCTCGTTGGCTCCCCAGCCGTACAGGTGGGCCGTGTCGATGAGGGTCACGCCCAGTTCGACCACCCGCCGGAGCAGCGCGACGGACGCGGCGCGGGCGTCCGCCGGTTCGGTCGGCAGTCGCATCGCGCCGAATCCGAGCCGGCGTACTTCCAGATCCCCGCCGATACGGAACGTGGTCGTGGGCTTCATTCCGGTTCCTCCCCCTGGCCGAACACCCACGCTAACAAGCCTCGTTGGCGTATCAGCGGGCCGCCGCCAGCGCGACGCGCAGGTGGCCGTGGGAGTCCGCCAGGAGGCGGGCGGCCGTCGGGCCGTCGACGTCGGCGAGGAGGGTCAGGATGGCGTTCTTCACCTCGCCGTCGGTGGCGGCGAGGGCCCGCTCGATCTCGTCGTCCCGTGCGCCGGTGGCGAGGGCGACGATCCGGCGGGAGCGGGCGCGCAGCTTCTCGTTCGAGGCGCGTACGTCGACCATGAGGTTCCCGTACGTCTTGCCCAGGCGGATCATCGTGATCGTCGACAGCATGTTGAGGACGAGCTTCTGGGCCGTGCCCGCCTTCAGGCGGGTGGAGCCGGTGAGCAGCTCGGGGCCGACCACGATCTCGATGCCGTGGTCGGCGGCGGCCGCGAGCGCGCTGCCCGCGTTGCAGGCCAGGCCGATGGTCAACGCGCCCTGCTGCCGGGCGTGTTCCACCGCGCCGATGGCGTACGGGGTACGGCCGGAGGCGGAGATGCCGACCACCGTGTCGGCGGCGGTCAGCGCGAGGGCGTCGAGGTCGGCGCGGGCCAGCTCCGCCGAGTCCTCGGCCCCTTCGACTGAGGTGACCATGGCCTCCCGGCCGCCCGCGATCAGCCCGACGACCTGCTCCGGCTGGGTGTTGAAGGTCGGCGGGCACTCGGACGCGTCCAGCACCCCGAGCCGTCCGGCGGTACCGGCGCCCGCGTAGACCAGCCGCCCGCCCCGCCCCATCCGCTCGGCCACGGCGTCGATCGCGGCGGCGATCTGAGGCAGCCGCCGCGCCACCGCGTCCGGCACGGAGGCGTCCTCGCCGTTCATGAGACGGGCGATGTCGAGGGTGGGCAGCCGGTCGATGTCGGCGAGCTCGGGGCGGAAGGCCTCGGTGGTGAGGGATTCCAACTGGGCCTGGAGGTCTCCGGGGCCGGAGGTGGAGGTCATGGGGTGACGGCTCTTTTCCACTGCTCTTTTCCACTTCGTTCTGACGGTCGGCCCTGCGGTCTACCGCCGGTGCCGGTGCGCGAGCGCCTCGTACGAAGCCGCCAGCGCGGGCGCCGCCGTCTCGTACGTCAGCTGCGCCACCCCCACCAGCAGACAGTCCACCACCAGCAACTGGCTGGTCCGCGACGACATGGCCGCCGGCCGCAGTTCACTCTCGCGAGCCGTCGACGTGGTCAGCACATGGTCGGCGTACTGCGTGACGGGCCCGTCGGGCCGGCCGGTGATCGCCACGGTCGTCGCCCCGTGCTCGAAGGCGACCCGGAGCGGCTCGATGACGTCACCGGTGGAGCCCGAGTGCGTGATCGCCATCGCCACGTCCCCCGCCCGCAGCTGCACGGCGTTGGTGACGGCGAGGTGCGGATCGCTGTGGGCGTGGGCTATCAGCCCTATCCGCAGCAGCTTCTGGGTGAGGTCCTGGGCGACCAGCCCGCTCGCCCCGACCCCGTACACGTCCGTGCGCCGCGCCCCCGCCAGCGCGGACACCGCCGCCGCGAGCTGCACGGTGTCGAGGCCGGCCGCCGTGTCGGCGAGGGTCTGCTGCTCGTCGTAGGCGAGTTTCGCCACCACGTCGGCGATGGGGTCGTCCACCGCGATGTCGGTGGTGATCGCGGGCGCCCGGCCGGACTGCTGCTGGGCGGCGAGACCGGCGAGGGCGAGGCGCAGGTCGCGGTAGCCGGGGTAGCCCAGGACGCGGGCGGTGCGTACGACGGTCGCCTCGCTGGTGCCGGTGAGTTCGGCGAGGCCGGTGACGGTGAGGGCGGCGCAGCGCGCGGGGTCCTGCGCGACGGCCTCGGCGACGCGCTGCATGGAGCGGGTCATCGAGGGCGCGAGGGTGCGCACCTTGGCGGCGAGGCTGTTGCCGAAAATTTCTTTCACGTCCCGGGTCACAAGTGAAAGATATTTTCGTCTCGGTCTCGGGGTCAAGAGTGCGCACAATGGGTGCATGGACCCCATCAGCCCCCTGGAGCAGGCGTTGCACGCGGCGCGCGCCCTCGTGCTCGCCGACCTGGCCGCGGGCGAGGTGGCCGCCGCGGACGTGGTGTCGATGGTCGAGGACTCCGTCGTGCAGCGGCGCTGGTGGGTCGAGCAGTGGCCGGAGGGCGTGGCCTTCGTGGCCGGGCTGGTCGCACAGGACGTGCAGGACTCGCTGCTGGAGCGGTACGGCCGCTGGCCGTTGTGCCCGGTGTGCGGCACCGGCGATCCGCACGCCCTGGACGTCGAGCCGGAACTCGGTCCCGACCCGCACTGGGTGTGCCACAAGGCGGGCGTGAAGGTCGCCGCGGTGGGGGCGCTCGGGTCGGCGACCGGCGGGACGCCGCCGTCGTGACGGTGTACATCGACCCGCCCACCTGGCCGGGCCACGGGCGCCTGTGGTCCCACCTCGTCAGCGATGTCTCCCTCGCCGAACTGCACACGTTCGCCGAGAAGTTGGGCGTGCCGCCGCGGGCCTTCGAGCGGGACCACTACGACATCCCCTCGCACCGGTACGCCGACGTGGTGGCCGCGGGGGCGGTGGAGGTCAGCAGCCGCGAGGTGGTGCGGCTGCTGCACGGGGCGGGGCTGCGGAGGCGGAAGGGGAGCGATCAGCCGCGTAGTTCGTAGGCGTAGTGCTCGTCGTCGCCGGCCTCGCCGCTCACCTGCGTGAACCCGGCACGCGAGATCACCCGCTGGGACGGAAGGTTCCCCCGCTCGATCACCGCGAACAGCACCCGCACCTCCGGGCGGGCCAGCGCCCATCCCGACAGCGCGCGCAGTGCCTCCGTGGCGTAGCCGTTGCCGCGGGCGGACTCGGCGAGGTCGTAGCCGATCTCGACGCGGCCCTCCTCGTCCGGCGGCCCGTGGAAGCCCATCGCGCCGACCGCGAGGCCGTCCTCGCGCCGTACGAGCGCGAACATCCCCCACTCCGGCCGGTGCACGCCCGCCTCGTACGCCGTCACCAGGATCCCGGCTCCGTCCCGGGTCCCCTGGATCGGTCCGTCCGCGACCCAAGCGAACCCGCCCTCACCACCCAGGTGCAGGTCGACCGCGGCGGCGGGGGTGACGCCCCGCATGATGAGCCGGTCGGAGTCGATGCGAATCGGGGCGTCGCCCACGGAGGGTGATCCTTCCTGCGGAGGTCGGGGCCTGTGACGCTACTCCGGCCGGGCTCACCGCGTCAGCAGTTCCAGTTCGGCGGCGAGGTTGTAGCGGGCCGTCGCCTCCCACTCCGCCTGCCCGTACGGCGTCCTGAACAGCCTGGGCAGGGCGAGGAGTTGCCGCAGGACCGCGGCCCGGCCCGCGCGGAAGGCGTCGGAGGGGACGAAGCCGTACTCCTCGCGGACGGCGGCCGTGTACGCGGCGTACGCCGACGGCGGCGCGGCGAGGATCGCCAGGTCGGCGTCGCACAGGACCTGCCCGTCCGGGTCGTCGTCGGCCGGGTCGTGGGTGGTGGTGAGCCGGACCAGGCGGGCGACCTCGGCGGTCCGGTCCGCGGCGACCCCCGCCTCGGGCAGGGCGCGTTCGGCGAGGCGGGCCGAGCGTTCCTCGTTCTCGGAGCGGTCGGGGAGGTAGACCGCGTCGTGGAACCAGGCGGCGAGGCGGACGACGTCCGGGTCGGCGGCGTACTTCTCCAGCGCGTCGACGTGGTCGAGGACCGCGGTGAGGTGGGTCAACGTGTGGTAGCGGCGCTGCGGCTCCTGCCAGCGCGCCAGCAGGTTGTCGGCGTACGGCGCCGGGTCGGGGCCGGCGGCCTCGCGGCCCCGGGCTCCTTCCAGGGCGCGGGCGAATCGGGTGCGCAGGGCGTCTGGATCGGCCATGTCCCCATTCTCCCCGCGCGCCGCGCGTGACCCCTAGCGTGGTGCCCATGACTTCTGCCGACGTACGTGATCCGGACCTGCCCGGCCGACTTCTGACCACCGAGCGGGACGTGCTCGTCCCGCTGCTGCGGGCCAGGCCCGACGAGGACTACGCCCTGCCGGCCGCCGCGTGTCCGGGGTGGACCGTGCGCGATGTGCTGGCGCACTGTTCGGCCGCGTTGATGCGGGTGGTGGAGAGCAGGTACGACAAGGACGTCTTCTCGCCCGAGTCGAACGACCGGGACATCGCCGAGCGGGCCGACTGGCCGAACGCGCGGGTCGTCGACGAGCTGGAGCGCGGGATGACCGAGGCCGGGCCGGTGATCGCCCGCGCGGGCGGGCTGCTGGACGGGATCGCGCTGGGGGAGTGGGTGCACGCCGGCGACGTGCGCGAGGCGCTCGGGGAGCCGGGGGCGTACGCGGGTCCGGGGCTGCCGGACGCGCTGGTGCTGCTGGCCCGGATCACCCGGGAGCGGGACCACGTGCCCCTCCAGGCCGACCTCGACGACGTCGACGAGCCGCTGCGGCTGGGCGGTGTCCCCGGGGAGCGGCCGCCGGCGCGGTACATCGGCGACGCCGCCACCCTCGTACGGCTGTACGCGGGGCGGTCGGCGGCGGGGGCGGCGTACGAGCTGGCGGGGGCGAAGGAGGAGGAGCTGAACATCTACGGGTGAGCGTCGCCGGGTGAGCGTTGCCCGGTGAACGTCTCGGGGTGAACGTCTCCGGGCGCACGGGGCCCGGTACGGGCGTGGTCGCACAGGCGTAGTCTGGATTGGACTAGACCTGTAGGAGACGTCTGGCCAGACGTGTGGCCAGACGTGCAGCCAGACCTGTAGCCGTCCGACGAATGGGGTCCCATGAGCAAGCGTGCAGTCCTGGAGGTGATCGCCCTCGACACCGAGGACGCCGTCGCCGCCCAGGCCGGAGGCGCGGACCGACTCGAACTGGTCACCGACATCGCGGCCGACGGGCTGACCCCGTCGGCCGCGACGGTCGCCGGGATCCGGGCCGCCGTCGACATCTCGCTGCGCGTGATGCTGCGGCCCGCGGACGGGTTCGCGGCGGGAGCCGCCGAGGACGTGGACCGGCTGGTGCGGGTCGCCGGGGAGCTGCGGGCCGCCGGCGCCGAGGAGTTCGTGCTCGGGTTCCTCGACGCGGACGGCGGAGTGGATCTGCCGGCCGTGGAACGGGTGGCCGGAGCGCTGGACGGCTGCCGGTGGACCTTCCACCGGGCGATCGACCACTGTGCCGACCGGGACGCCCTGCGCAAGCAGCTCGACGGGCTGCCCGGCCTCGACACCCTCCTCACCGCCGGTTCGGCGTCCGGCGTGGACGACGGCCTCCCTGCACTGCTCACCGAAGCGGCGCGCAGGCGGGGCGGGGAGCCCGGATACGAGCCGCGGATCCTGGTGGGCGGAGGGCTGCGCCTGGACCATGTGCCGTCGCTCCGGGCCGCCGGGATCGACGCCTTCCACATCGGCGGGGCCGCCCGGCCGGACGGCTGGGGCCGCCCGGTGTCGGTGGCGGCGGTCGCGCAGTGGCGGCGGGCGCTGGACGGCGGGTGACGCCGGGAGTCCTCCCGCGCAGTCCCTGGGCCCTGTCGTCACATCCCCGTCGTCCGCCCGAAGGGCGGGGGCCCCGCGGCGTCAGGTGCGTGCTCACGGCGTGCCTGGGCGCAGCCCTTGTACCGGTTGTACGTGGGGCTGTGCCCGGTGCGGCGAGTGGGGACACCTCCCACGCCCCTGAGGCAGTGGGGAACGTGCATGGCGTCGCGGGGCAGGCGGGAAGGTGACGACAGGGCCTAGCCGAGTTGGCCGGGCAGTGGCGCCGCGTGCGTCACGATCAGGCCCGACACCGCTCGGGTCAGGGCCACGTACAGGCGCCGCAGGCCGGTGCGTTCGTCCGGTTCGCCGTCGACCACGGCCTGGGGTTCGTCGAGGACCACGTAGTCGTACTCCAGGCCCTTGGCCAGTGAGGCAGGGACCAGCGTGAGGCGGGTCTCCGCCGTCGTCTCCTCGCCCGGGGCGAGATACCCGAGGCCCGCCTCGGTCAGCGCCTCGGCCAGCGCCGGGATCCGGGCGTCGGCGGCGATCAGACCGGTGGAGCCCTCGCGGCGCAGCAACTCCTCGCAGGCGGCGACCACTTCGGTGGTGCCGGAGATCGCGCGGACGGCGAAGAGGCCCGGGTTCTCACGGACCGAGGCGACCGGGGTCAGGCCCGGGGCGATGTGCGGCAGGAGCCGGGAGGCGTACGTGATGACGTCGGTCGGCACGCGGAAACCGGCCGTCAGTTCCTCGATCACGCCGTCCGTCTTGCCGAGGTGGGCGAGGGCCTCCTCCCAACTCCGGGTCGCCCAGGGGGTGGTGCCCTGGGCGAGGTCGCCGAGGACGGTGGCCGAACCGGTGCTGCAGCGGCGGCCGACGGCCCGGTACTGCATGGGGGAGAGGTCCTGCGCCTCGTCCAGCACCACGTGCCCGAGCGAGTGCGTGCGCTGGATCAGGTCGTTCGCCTCGTCGATGAGCACCGCGTCCGCGGGCGCCCACTTGGCGGACTTCACGGACCGCGCGGGCTTCGCCCACAGGATCGTCTTCTGCTCGTCCTCGGTCAGGACTCCTTCCGCGTGTACGGCGAGGAAGTCCGCGTCCGTGAGCAGCCGCAGCACGAGTTTCGCCGGGTCGACGGGCGGCCAGATCTCCTTGACGGCCGCCTTGACCGCGCTGTTGCGAGCCACCGCGTCCTGCACCCGGTCGTCGGGGGCCTCGCCGGAGCGTTCCATCTGGACCAGCACGGCATGCGCGATGCGCTGCGGGAGGGCCTCGCGGGCGGCGCCGTAGCGGATGTCGCGGTCGAGCAACTCCCGCACGATGCCCTCGAGTTCGTACGCGGGGACCCGCCAGCGGCGTGAGCCGCGCACGACGACGACCGGCTCGGCCGGCATGCTCACGTGCGCGTACACGGCCCGCCTCAGCACCTCCGCCATCCTCGCGTCGCCCTTGATGACCGCCGCGGCCGCGTCGTCCGTACCCCGCACCTCGGCGGTTCGGGAGACCAGGTCGTCGACGGTGGCCTGCTGGACCGCCAGCTCGCCCAGCGCGGGCAGCACCTGCTCGATGTAGTGCAGGAAGGAGCTGTTCGGCCCGATGACCAGGGTGCCGGTGCGGGCCAGCCGGTCGCGGTGGGCGTAGAGGAGATAGGCGACGCGGTGCAGGCCGACGGCCGTCTTCCCGGTTCCCGGACCTCCCTGCACGCACACCGTCCCGCCCAGCCCGGAGCGCACGATCTCGTCCTGCTCGGGCTGGATGGTCGCCACGATGTCCCGCATCGGACCCACACGCGGGCGCTCGATCTCCTGCTGCAGCAGCTTGCTGGTGGCCGCGGCCCCCGACTGCTCGGCCGGGTCGGACAGGTGCTCGTCCTCGTACGCCGTGAGGTCGCCGCCCGTGTAACCGAAGCGGCGGCGCAGCCCGATGTCCATCGGGGCCTTCTTGGACGCCCGGTAGAACGGCTGCGAGACCGGCGCACGCCAGTCGATGACCATCGGGTCGCCGTCGTGGTCGTGCACGTGCCGACGCCCGATGTAGAAGCGCTCCCCCTCGCCGCCCTCGGCCTGCTCGGCGCCGGGCGCGTGCAGGTAGTCGAGCCGGCCGAAGAACAGCGGGGTGTGGCTGAGGTCGGCGAGCGCCTTGATGCGTTCGCCGATCTGGCGCTCCAGGATCTGGGCGTTGACCCAGTTCGCGGTGACGTCGCTGATGTCGAGGGACTCGGCGTCCTCGCGCATGGCACGCAGGGCGGCACGGGACCCGGCGAGGTGCGCGCGTTCGCGGGCGAGGGGATCGTCGTCGACGTGCGTGGGCGGAGTGGACGGCGGAGTGGACAAGGGAGTGCCTCCGGAAGGACCTGCGGTGGGGGTGATGCGGGATACCGGCCGGTTTCCGTCCGGGCGGCGGCACTCCGTGGGGAGGCGGGCAAGAGCGGAGATTGTAGGTGAGCCGCCCGTCCGCGAGCGAATGGTTTTCCCCACCGGCTGAGGGCATGGCTTTCCCTGCCGGCCGAGCGCATCGCTTTCGCGGCCCTGAGCGCATGGCTTTCGCCGTCCCCTGAGCCGACGGTTTTCGCGCCCCCTGAGCCGACGGTTTTTCTCCGTCCCCTGAGCCAACGGCTTTCGCCGCCCCCTAGGGGACGCCCCCTCCACCCTGAGGGTGGCCGGTCACTCCGAAGTACTACGCGCCGACCACCCGGGTTCGCTCCGCAGACCGATGCCGTCCTTATGCCCGGAGAGCCACCATGGAGGCATGAGCGCAGCAACCGTCACCCCAGTCCCGCGCCCGCCCCGCCCGGCCGGCGCCACCCCCGTCCTCGGCAGCCACCGTCACGTCCTCGGCGAGGCCCTGCGTGCCGTGAAGGTCTTCGCGGGCGCCGCCTTCGACGTCCTCGTCCTCGGGGAGTACCGCGAGGAGGTGGGCGTCCGCCGCAGGTGAGACGCCCGCACCCTGGCCGCTCAGCTGTCCGCGAGCAGCTCGTCCGCGTCCACGATCCGGTAGGCGTACCCCTGTTCCGCCAGGAACCGCTGCCGGTGCGCGGCGAAGTCCTGGTCGATGGTGTCCCGGGCGACCACGGAGTAGAAGTGGGCCTGGTGACCGTCCGCCTTCGGCCGCAGCACCCGCCCCAGCCGCTGTGCCTCCTCCTGCCGTGACCCGAAGGTCCCCGACACCTGGATGGCGACCGTCGCCTCGGGCAGGTCGATGGAGAAGTTCGCCACCTTCGACACGACCAGCACGCTGATCTCACCCTGCCGGAAGGCCTCGAAGAGCTTCTCGCGCTGTGCGTTGGACGTCTCGCCCTTGATCACGGGCGCGTCGAGGTGCTCTCCCAGCTCGTCGAGCTGGTCGATGTACTGCCCGATGACGAGGATCTGCTGCCCGGCGAACCGGCGCACGATCGCCTCCGTCACCTTCCGCTTGGTCACGGTCGTCGCGCAGTAGCGGTACTTCTCCTCCGTCTCGGCGGTGGCGTACGCGAGCCGCTCGGCGTCGGTCAGGTTCACCCGGACCTCGACGCAGTCGGCGGGCGCGATGTACCCCTGCGCCTCGATCTCCTTCCAGGGCGCGTCGAACCGCTTCGGCCCGATGAGCGAGAACACGTCGGACTCCCGCCCGTCCTCCCGCACGAGGGTCGCGGTCAGCCCCAGCCGCCGCCGGGCCTGCAGATCGGCCGTGAACTTGAAGACCGGAGCCGGCAGCAGGTGCACCTCGTCGTAGAGGATCAGCCCCCAGTCCCGGGAGTCGAAGAGCTCCAGGTGCGGGTAGACGCCCTTCCGTCTGGTCGTCAGCACCTGGTAGGTGGCGATGGTGACGGGCCGGATCTCCTTCCTCGTCCCGCTGTACTCGCCGATCTCCTCCTCGGTCAGGGAGGTCCGCTTCACCAGCTCGTGCTTCCACTGCCGCGCGGAGACGGTGTTCGTGACGAGGATGAGGGTGGTCGACTTGGCCTGCGCCATGGCTCCGGCGCCGACCAGCGTCTTCCCGGCCCCGCAGGGCAGGACGACCACACCGGACCCGCCGTGCCAGAAGTTCTCCACGGCCTGTTTCTGGTACGGCCTGAGCGCCCATCCCTCCTCGGCCAGCTCGATCGCGTGCGCCTCGCCGTCGACGTACCCCGCGAGGTCCTCGGCCGGCCAGCCCAGCTTGAGCAGCGTCTGCTTGATCTGCCCGCGTTCGGAGGGGTGCACGGCGACGGTGTCGGGGTCGATGCGGTTGCCGACCAGCGGGGCGATCCGCTTCGACCGCAGGACCTCCTCCAGGACCGGCCGGTCGGTGGAGGTGAGGACCAGCCCGTGGGCCGGGTGCTTGGACAGGGTGAGGCGGCCGTAGCGGTCCATCGTCTCCGCGATGTCCACGAGCAGCGCGTGCGGCACCGGATACCGGCTGAACTCGACCAGCGCGTCCACGACCTGCTCGGCGTCGTGCCCGGCCGCCCGCGCGTTCCACAGCCCGAGCGGCGTGACCCGGTAGGTGTGGATGTGCTCCGGCGCCCGCTCCAGCTCCGCGAACGGCGCGATGACCCGACGGCAGTCGTCGGCCCGCTCGTGGTCGACTTCGAGCAGCAGAGTCTTGTCCGACTGGACGATGAGTGGACCATTCACGCTCGGCACCCTTTCCGAAAGGCCAGAGTCACGGCCAAACGTCCAGTGTGCCTCACGGGCCGCTGTCGGGGTGGGGCGCGCGTCACACCGAACGGAGAGGACGGAGAGGACGGTGGCGTCGGCGGCGCGGAGACCGCCGGTCAGCCGGTGTCCTCCGCAAGCTCCGCCACCCCCGTCACCCGGTGCAGCGGATACGTCCGCACCTCGTCCGCCGTGTGGTCGAACGCCGTGACGAAGCCGCCCTCGACGCGGATCGGGGCGATGAGGCGCTGGGTGGCGGTCCCCTCGGCGTTGACGTAGCCGATCCACAGGGCCTCGCCCGTGAGGACGGCGGCCTGCATCGTGGCGAGGGTCTCGGCGGAGCTGGTGCGGGGGAGGTCGCCGCCGGTGACGGGTGTGGTGGCCGTCGGCTTGCGGGGGGCCGTGGAGGCCAGGTCGCCGGCGCGGATGGCACGGATCGCGGCGTTCAGGAGGGTCGCGTCGGGGACCGGGGGGCCCTCCGGCACCGGCGCGGGGGCGGTGCGCGGCGGGGTGCGGTGGGCGTGGGCGCGGGAGATCAGGACGTCGCCCTCGGCGGACTCGGCGGCCGGCGCGAACCCCATCGCGCGCAGCCCGTCGAGCAGCGCGGCCGGTTCGGCCTGGGTGGCCAGGACCGTGGGGGCCAGCCGGCGCAGCCGCAGGCCCGCGGCACGCTTGTCGGCCATGATCTCGTTGAGCAGGGCGTCGTCGTCGCAGCGGACGTAGGCGGAGGCGGCACCGACCCGCAGATGGCCGTGCCTGCGCGCCACGTCGTCGATCAGGTACGACAACGGCTGCGGAACCGGCGTACGGGAGTGCTCGGCCAGGAACGCGTGCAGGTCGGAGGCGGCCCGGCCGGAGTCCAGCGCGCGGCGCACCGAGCCGGGCGTGAACCGGTAGACCGTCGCCCCGCCCTTCGACTCCACGTCGGCGAGCACCCCCAGCATCTCCGCCAACGGCCGCCGCAACGGCCCCGGCGCCACCGCCGTCAGGTCGGCCTGGAGCAGGACGTGGTCCAGGGGCTCGGGGAGCAGGGGTGCGAGAAGGCGGGCGGCCGCCGCGGAGGCGGTGGCCTGTTCGGGAGGCGAGAGGGGTTCGACGGCCGGCACGGGGTGGTGGTGCACGGGGAGCTTGTCGCCGGGCCCGACCGGTTCCTCCGCTGCCGCTTTCGGCGCCGGCGCGCCCAGCAGCGCCCGCCCCTGCGTCGACATCGCGCCCCGGCCGGTCACCCCCAGCAGCTCCGCCTCCGACAGCGTCCACCGGGCGATCCGGGCCCGCAGGTCGTCCTGCCGCTGGGGCCCGCGCAGGGGGCGCTCCCAGCTCAGGCGGGCCAGCACCGACTCGGCGGACGGCGAGGCGCCCTCCGGCAGACCGGCCAGCAGGGCCAGCACCCGGTGCCGCACCTCGGGCGCGGCCGAGCGGTCCAGCCCCGGCCCCAGCGCCGACAGCGTGCGCTCCTTCACGTCCCGGCCGCCCACCAGCCCGGACGTCCGCGTCGCCGTCAGCCACGCCTCCGCGAGCCGCGCCCAGCGCTGGGCCGGGGGCTGCTCCAGCCACTCGTCGTGGGCCGGTGTCGCCGCGTACCGCTCGTCGGGCTCGCCGTCGGAGGCCAGCAGCCCCGCCGCGTAGGCGAGTTCGACCCAGAAGGCGGCCATCGGCTCGGACACGTCGAGGGCGACGGCGGTCCGCTTCAGGTCACGGAGGCTGAGCCCGCCCGCCCGCAGCACCGCGGGCCCGCCCTCGTCCCAGTCCTTCAGCAGTTCCTCGACGGTCGCCAGCGCGGTGTACGCCTGCCCGGCCGCTGTCGCGTCCACCACCTGCGGACGGTGCGTGGCCGCGGCCTCCACGGCCGGCGGTAGCGGCTCGGCGGCCCGGTGCGCCCGGCCGCCGCGCAGGTGCAGGGCCACCTCCCGGGGGAGGACGACCGTCCCGGGCGCCGTCGGCAGCAGCAGACCCCGGTCGACGAGCCAGCGCAGATGGGCTGCGGGATCCGCGGTGACCTGGCCGTACGGCGGCCCCCAGACCAGCCGGGCCAGCACCTCCCGCGACTCCTCGGGGGCGCCGGCGAGCAGCGTCCCCATCCGCTTCCGGTTCCTGAACAGTGCGGTGAGCGCCGCCACCGCCGAGACCGCGTCGTGCGTGGACGTCAGCCCCGCCGCCGTCACGATGTCCTGGATACGACCCGGCGACATGCCCGCGGTCGCCTCCTGGACCGTCGGGCCCAGCCCGGTGGGCGACGGATGCTGCGGCGAGGGCGCCAGCAGTTCCCGGGCCGTACGGACGAGCCGCAGCCGGTCGTCGGCGCCCCACACCAGCGCCTGCTCGCGCAGCGTCCCGAGCGCCCGGGGCAGCGCGGCCGTGACCGCCGGGTCCCGCTCGTCGCCCGCCATCAGCCCGAGCAGTTCCTCGTACGCCGCCGGGTCCGCCGCCACCGCCAGCGCCTCCGCCGTCTGCAACGCGAACCGGTCGAGCCGCTCCAGGGCCCGCACGACCGACGCGCGGGTGCCGGCGCGGGTCGCGAGCTGGGTGAGGTCGGTGGGCACGGGCGTGATGAGGTCGGGACGGGCGCGCAGGAGTGCGGCCAGGGAGGCGTCGTCCCTGGCACGGAGCGCTTCGGCGAGGGAGCGCGGCGGTGTTGCCGGGTTGCTCATCCGACCCACGGTAGCGGGTGGCCACGACGACAGGGCGCCCGTGTGCCTCCCCAGCTGCGGGCAGTCGTACCCCCCAGCTGCGGGCAGTCGTGCCGCTGGGGCGGCACGGGTGGGCGCAGCGGCACCCCGCAACGCCGGGCTGCGCGACCCGCCCCCAGCACCCCGCGGCCCCCCAGCACCCCGCAACGCCGGGCCGCGAGTCCCACCCCGCCGTCCCACCCCGCCGTCCTACCCCGCCGATGACCCCGCCGATGACCCTGCCGACGCGCTGCCCGCCGCTACGGCAGATGCGCCCACCCGCGATACCGTCGTCCGACGAGGTATCCAACGCGCCAACCCCGGAGGGGACTTCGTGGGTATCGAGAGCGACCAGGTCGTCTACGAGTATCTGAGCCGCGTCGGCGACGTGGCCCAGCAGCGGCAGTTGCCGTCGGCCACCCGGATGCGCCTGGTGTCGGAGCTGCGCAACGAGATCGACCGGCGTCGCGCGAAGGTCACCGTCGACAGCCCCGCCGCCGTCCGCCGCATCATCGACCGCCTGGGCAGCCCCGACGAGGTCGTCCAGGCCGCAGGCGGCACGGGCAACACCGGCAACACCGGCGGTACACCGCAGCCGCCGGCCGCCGCAGTGCCCGTACAGCGGGACCGGGAAGCGGAGGAACGCGTCCGCCCGAAGGGGCTGCGGCGGGTCGTACCGAGGCCGCGACCGGCCCAGGCGTCCCCCGACCCCGGCCCGTCCGACGTGCCCTCGCCGCCGCACATGGCGAGCACGCACGAGCTCGGGGACAGCGCGACGCAGCCGGACTGGTGGCGGGTGGACAGCAGCCCGTTCGGGGTGGGCGACAGCGTGCCCGGCTTCGTCGGAGGTGTGGAGATCCCGGAGCTGCTCAGGCCGCCGCCGAAGGAGGAGCCGGCGGTCGCGAAACAGCCCGCCGAACAGCAGCCCGCGCCCACGGTCCACAAGAAGGCGGGGACGCTCGGGAAGCTGGTCCGGCTCCAGAAGACCACGCCCCCTCCAGCGCCCGTCGTGGAGGCCGTGGCCGAGGCGCCCGCCGCCCGCCCCCGCTTCCGGCTCCTGGGCCACAGGGGCAACGGAGACACCGGAGGCGACGGCGGCACGGGCGGCTGGACCAACCCGTTCCTCCTCCTCGCCGCCGCCCTGCTCGTCGCCGGTGCCGTGCTCGGCAACTGGATCGCCCTCGTGCTGGGCTGGGGCATCGCCTACGCGTCGCGGCGGCTGAGCGACGCCGAGACGAAGTGGGCGGTCGTGGTCCTGCCCTGCCTGTCCCTGACGGCCGGCGCGGTATGGCTGTGGGGGCGGACGGAGGGCCGGTGGGGCGACCCCGTCGCCGAGGGACACATGAGCGACGCGATCGCGCAGACCTGGCCGTGGGTGGTGCGGGGCGCGGCCGTCGCGTCGGCGCTGTTCCTGGTGTGGCGGTCGCAGCGACGGCGGTAGTCCGCGATCACAGGCACAGGCACACGCACAGGCAAGGGCACACGCACAGACAAGGGCACACGCGCAGGCATGGGCAGGGCACACGGCCGGCCTGCCGTGACGGCGGCTGGGCACAATGGCCCATATGGCCTTTACGACCTCCCCCGCGCTGACCGTCGGCTTCGACCTCGACATGACCCTCATCGACTCCCGGCCCGGCATCCACGCCTGCTACCTGGCGCTGTCCGAGCGGACGGGGACGTACATCGACGCCGACCTGGCGGTCACCCGGCTCGGGCCGCCACTCGCCCAGGAACTGGTCAACTGGTTCCCGGCGGAGCGGGTCGAGCCCATGGCCGACCTGTACCGCTCGATGTACCCGACCATCGCCATCGTGCCGACCCCCGCGATGCCCGGCGCCCGTGAGGCGATCGCGGCGGTCCGGGCGGCCGGCGGACGCGCGATCGTCGTCACCGCCAAGCACGAGCCGAACGCCGAGCTGCACCTGGCCCACCTGGGCATAGCGCCCGACGAGGTCATCGGTGACCTGTGGGCGGAGCAGAAGGCGGACGCGCTGCGCGAGCACGACGCGGGTGTCTACGTCGGCGACCACGTCGGGGACGTACGGGGCGCGCGCAAGGCCGGCGCGCTCTCGGTCGCGGTGGCCACCGGCCCGTGCGATCCGGACGAACTGCGTACGGCGGGCGCGGACGTCGTCCTGAAGGACCTCACCGAGTTCCCCGACTGGCTGGCGGACTACCTCCCGGCCCGCGCCTGACGGCGCCCCGCCGCGACCGACCGGAGCACTCCCGCTCCGGACAGCAGGAAGCCGACGCCCATGAGCATGCTCAGGCCGAACATGTACGTCGGAAAGGGCGTCGTACCGAGCAGCATCGGGGCCACCGTGACCAAAGTGGCCACGGCACCGATGAAGAACACGAGCGCACCGGCGCGGATCAGTCGGTCACCGGGCTCGACGGAATTCGTTTGGGTTTTGTCACGCACCGGACCAGGGTAGTTCCCTGCGCGAAGGAACAACCGGGCGACGTCTTGTCACCGGCCTGAAGACCATTAGCCTGGGAACCGGCGGGTCCCGACGACCCGCCCCAGTGCTATCAAGAGCCGTTTCCAGAAGCAGTTTTCCGACGAGTACGAGGACGAGGACAGACGTGCCTACCGGCAAGGTCAAGTGGTTCAACAGCGAGAAGGGCTTCGGCTTTCTCTCCCGCGACGACGGCGGTGACGTCTTCGTCCATTCCTCGGTCCTCCCCGCCGGAGTCGAGATGCTCAAGCCGGGCCAGCGAGTCGAGTTCGGTGTCGTCGCCGGTCAGCGCGGCGACCAGGCTCTTTCGGTCACCATCCTCGACCCGACACCCTCGGTCGCGGCCGCGACCCGCAAGAAGCCGGACGAACTGGCCTCCATCGTCCAGGATCTGACGACCCTCCTGGAAAACATCACGCCGATGCTCGAAAGGGGCCGTTACCCCGACAAGGCCGCCGGCGCGAAGATCGCCGGCCTGTTGCGGGCGGTCGCCGACCAGCTCGACGTATAACCGTCCCTCAGGGGAAATCCAGCGCGTTCGGGCCGAGGGGCGGTACCAGCCCCTCGGCCGCCGCACGGGTGAGCAGCCCGCGTACGGCCGCGTAACCGTCCTCGCCCAGATCCGCCGTGAATTCGTTGACGTACAGTCCGATGTGCTGGTCGGCGACGGCCGGATCCATTTCCTGGGCGTGCTCCATGACGTACGGGCGGGAAACCGCGGGATCGTCCCAGGCCGCGCGGACGGACGTACGGATCGAGTCGGCGAGCAGCGTCAGCTTCTCCGCGCCCAGCGACCGCCTGGCGATGATCGCGCCCAGCGGGATCGGCAGCCCGGTCGTGTTCTCCCAGTGCTCGCCCATGTCCGCGAGCTTGTGCAACCCGTAGTTCCGGTACGTGAAGCGCGCCTCGTGGATGACGAGTCCCGCGTCGACCTTCCCGTCGCGCACGGCGGGCATGATCTCGTGGAACGGCATCACCACGATCTCGCCCACACCACCCGGGAGCGTGTCCGCCGCCCACAGCCGGAACAGCAGGTACGCCGTCGACCTCTCGCTCGGCACGGCGACCCTACGGCCCGTCAGGTCACCTGGTTCACGGGTGAGGACGAGCGGCCCGCAACCCCGGCCCAGCGCACCCCCGCACGGCAGCAGCGCGTACCTGTCGAGCACGTACGGCAGCACGGCGTACGACACCTTCAGCACGTCGGTCTCGCCGCGCTCGGCCATGCCGTTGGTGATGTCGATGTCCGCGAAGGTCACGTCGAGGGCGGGCGCGCCGGGGACGCGGCCGTGGGCGAGGGCGTCGAAGGTGAAGGTGTCGTTGGGGCAGGGGGAGTAGGCGATCCGCAGAGGCTGCGAAGACTGCGACGGCTGCAACGGCTCACTGGTCATGTGGGTTCCAACTCTCCAAGACGGGTGTGAGCTTCCCGAAGGCCGTCGTCAACGCGCTCAGCGCGTCGCCGATGCGCCAGGCGGCCCGGTCGCGCGGGCCGACCGGGTTGGACACGGCCCGCAGCTCCAGGACCGGCACGCGGTGCGCGGCGGCCGCCTCGGCGACACCGAAGCCCTCCATGGCCTCGGCGAGGGCGCGGGGGTGGCGCTCGCGCAGGACGCCGGCCCGGGCGGCCGTACCGGTCACCGTCGACACGGTGAGGACGGTGCCGGGGCGCGCCCCGGTCGCCGACACGACAGCTCGTACGAGTGTTTCCGGCGGACGGTGGGTGACGGCCCCGAAGCCCAGCTCGGTCACCGGCAGGAACCCGTCGGCCGTCTCTGCCCCCAGGTCGGCCGCGGTGATCTCGTCGGCGACCACGAGCGAGCCGAGGGGCGCCTCCGGCTGGAAGCCGCCGCCGATCCCGGCGGAGACGACGAGGTCGTAGGGGGTGCCTTCGAGCGCGGCCGCGGTGAGGGCGGCGGCGGTGGACGCGGCGGCGAGGGCGGGTCCGACACCGGCGGCGAGGAGGTCGTACCCGCCGGGGGCGCTGTGGAAGGGCGTGCCGGCGAGCGGGTGCGGGGTCGTGCCGGTGAGCCGGTGGAGCGTCGCGCCCGGGATCGGCACCTCACGAGCGGTGCCCGGGAACGCGCGCGCCACCGCGTCCCGTTCGACCGGGACCGCGGTGGCTACGAGGATGCGCATGGACGGAGCCGGATCAGTTGTCCGCGTTCTTCAGCTTGAAGTTCCAGGCGCCCTTGTACACCTTGCTGACCGTCGAGTCGGTCTTGTCCTGCTCGACGATGCTGATGTTCAGTTCCTTCGGCGCGGCCTGCCCCTGCTGGTCGGCGAAGAGGTCGACGCCCGCGAAGGAGTAGTACGTCTTCTTGTAGACGTTGGTGACCTGCTGGCCGTTGATCCACAGGGCCCAGCCCGTGTCGGCGACCTCAGGGTCGACACCGATGCGCAGCGTCTCGCTCTGCGGCACCTCGATCGTGTGCGACGACTTCTTGGCGGCGCACTTGGCGGCCTCTTCCTTGCCGAGGTCCTTGCCGTCGTCGTAGCAGGCGGCCTCGGCGCTCACCGAGTCCGAGCCGACCGTCACGGTGGCGCGCGGCGTCGGCTTGTCGCAGGCCGACAGGACGAGCAGTCCGGCGGATACGGCGCCGGCGGCGGCGACGACGCGGCGGCGTCGCACTACGGATTGCAGCATGGTCATGGCCGAAGGCTATCGGGCACGCCCACCCACCCCCCTACGCGGGGGTGCGACGTGCCGTGCGTTACGCCACCCTCGGTCGCGCGGGGCCCCCGTGGCGGGCCGACGTCAGCAGACCCCGGACGGTGGTCAGCCAGCCGACGGCGACGATCGCGGCGCCCACGAACAGGCCCAGCGTGCCGTTGAGGGGCATCACGATGCCGACCGCGCCGCCGAACACCCAGGACACCTGGAGGATCGTCTCGGAGCGCGCGAACGCCGACGTCCGCACCTGCTCCGGCACGTCCCGCTGGATCAGCGCGTCCAGCGACAGCTTGGCGAGGGCCTGCGCGAACCCGGCGACCGCCGCGAGACACGCCACCAGGAAGGCGCCGAAGAATATGGCCGCCGTGATCGCCACGCCCACCACGCACGCCACCACCGTCACGATGATGATCTCCGGCGCCTTCGACCGCAGCCACGCCCCCACCGCCGTACCGAGCGCGTTGCCCGTGCCCGCCGCGGCGATCACTATGCCCAGCGACACTGCCGCGCTCTCCCCGGTCAGCGGATGCTCCCGCAGCAGGAAGGCGAGGAAGAAGATCAGGAAGCCGGACAGACAGCGCAGCCCGGCGTTGGCGCCGAGGGCGTGCGTGACGGCGATGCCGACCGTGCGCAGCCCGGGCCGCTTGACCGGCTTGAGGTGCGGCCCGTGCAGGTGTGCCTCGTCCGCGGCCAGCAGCGCCACGTCCTCGCCCTTGGCCGAGTCGACCTTCGGCGGCAGGGTGAAGGACAGGAACATACCCACCATGAAGATCACGAAGGCGCCGTAGAGGGGCCAGCTCGACCCGATCGACTGCAGCCCCGCCGCGATCGGCGCGGCGACGCCGGTCGCGAGCAGTCCGCCGAGGGTGACCCGTGAGTTCGCCTTCACCAGGGAGAACCGGGGTGGCAGCAGCCGGGGCACCACGGCGCTTCTGACGACCCCGTACGCCTTCGAGGCGACGAGTACGCCCAGCGCCGCCGGATAGAGCTCCAGGCTGCCGCTGGCGACCGCCCCGGACAGGATCAGCGCGAGCAGCGCCCGGGCCAGCATCGAGCCCGCCATCGCCGCGCGACGGCCGTGCGGGAGGCGGTCCAGGAGCGGGCCGATCACCGGGGCGAGGACCGTGAAGGGCGCCATCGTGATCGCGAGGTAGAGCGCGACGCGCCCCCGGGCCTCGTCCGTGGGGACCGAGAAGAACACGGTGGAGGCCAGCGCGACCGTGATCATCACATCCCCGGCGCCGTTCACACCGTGCAGCTCGATCAGCTTGCCCAGCCCGGACTCGCCGGCCCCGTGGGCGTGCGTCGCCTTGCGGATACCGCGGGCGGGACCCGTCACCGGCAGATGCAGGGCACGGCCGACCGCGCGGAGAGGCCCGCCGTTGCGACCCGACCCGCTGCCTCGGCCGCTCCCCTTGCTGCCTTTGATCCCTTTGGACATCCCTTTGGACCCACCGATCCCGGTGGCACCTTCGGGAGTCTTCGCGGCTGCCACCCCGTCATAGTGCCCCGAGAAAGCCGTGTGTAGTGCGGTTACCGCGCGTATGGCGGTGCACTTCTGAAAGCGAACAGACCCGTCGGTGTAGGCCAAGCGCACGCGAACAGGTAGCGTGCGTATCTCAGCCATCCCGCAGAATGGGTGGTACAGGTGCGCCCGAGTGTGAGTGGGCGTGGACGTTGACGCGGTCCCCAGGTCCGCTCCGTCCGCCCCGCCGCCGACAGGCAGACGCACCAGAGAGACGGCGTAGGAGAGAAGCGATACCTGTGAGCGCAGCGACCACGCGAAGCCGCACCCCCGACCGCCTGTGCGCCGAGGCCGTCGACCTTGCCCGCTCGGCCGCCGAGGAGGCCGCCGCACCCGGAGTGGTCGGCGAGCACTCGGGGCTGGTGTCCGAGGGCGACCGTGTCGTCACGCACTTCTTCGAGTGCAAGGAACTCGGCTACCGGGGCTGGCGCTGGGCCGTCACGGTCGCCCGCGCCTCCCGCGCCAAGTTCGTCACCCTGGACGAGGTGGTGCTCCTGCCGGGCCCGGACGCCCTCCTCGCCCCCGAGTGGGTGCCCTGGAGCGAGCGGCTGCGCCCCGGCGACATGGGCCCCGGAGACCTCCTCCCCACCGACGCCGAGGACCTCCGCCTGGAGCCCGGCTACACCGGGGAGGACGAGCCGCTGCCGAGCTCGCCCGTCTCCGAGGAGATGGCCGAGCTGGTCGAGGCCGAGGACGCCGAGGTCACGCCGGGCGCCCCCGCGACCCTGCCCGTGGTCCCCGCCCGCGGTTCGATCGCCGCCGTCGCCGAGGAACTCGGCATGCGCCGGGCCCGCGTCCTGTCCCGCTACGGCCTGCACGTCGCCGCCGACCGCTGGGAGGAGTCCTACGGCGCGAAGACCCCCATGGCCCAGGCCGCACCCGCGGCCTGCGTCAGCTGCGGGTTCCTCGTGCCGATCGGCGGCTCCCTGGGCCAGGCCTTCGGCGTCTGCGCCAACGAGTTCGCCCCGGCCGACGGCCGCCTGGTCTCCCTGTCCTACGGCTGCGGAGGCCACTCCGAGGCAGCGGTCATGCCGGCTCCGCCACGGCCGGCACCCCCGGTGATCGACGAGACGACGGTGGATCCGTTCCCGCTGCGGCCGGCGCGGGATTCGGGGTCCGTACCGGATGTCTCCGACGAGGATGCGGCGGAGCTGGGGCACTCGTAAGGGGCCCGGTGGGAGTCTGATCCGGACACGGCACCAACTCGTGTCCAGGATCGGACTCGCTCGCTACTCACCCGTGGGTCGGTCCGCGGTCTCTGAGAGGACCTGTTCCGCCGAGGTGGCGGTGATGGCGCGGTCGAACCAGAGGTCGAGGACATCAAGGTCGTCGCACGACGTGACGCGCTCGCGGTCTGCGTCCGAGACCTCGACGCCACGGCGGTCCAGCAGATGCAGGATGCCTTCGGCCTTTGCCTGGGCGCGGCCCTCGTCACGGATTTCCTCGGAGAGATACGACTTGTAGAAGGAAAGGTCCACGGCCACCAGGTTCCTCCAGAGTTCTCCGGCCCGGCGATTGACGCCGAGGCCCTGTGCGGTGAATTCGATGATGGGGTCGGCGACGGCTTCGGGCACGTCCTGCAGAGCGGTGGAGAGGGCCTTAAGTATCCCATCGACGGCCGGTTCCTTCGCGTGGGTGATGGCGGACAGTGTGGCCAGCGCCAGGTCGGCACGGGCCTCGTCCGGATCGTTGATCACGGGCATGTTGTGCGGACCGGCCACCAGCGGGTGGAGCGTGAGGGCGGCCCACCACCGGGGCCCGATGGATACGGGCTGGGCGGCCCACTCGGCTGTGGCCCGGTCCTGGCAGACGACCAGCAGCAGGGGCGGGGTCTTGTACTTGGTGTGCAGGAAGGACAGGTAGTAGGCCCAGCTGGCGGGCTTGTTCGGGTCCTTCGCGCTCTGCGCTTCGACGGCCAGCAGGACCGGCTCCTCGCCGTCGAACCGCAGGAGTGTGTCGACGCGGCGTTCGACGGGCTGGATCTCGGTGAGGTCGGTCGGCAGAACCGTGACGGACGTGGGCCGGATGAACGGCAGCCCGAGGGCCTTGGAGACGCCGGTGAACAGGCCCGGGTACTCCTGGAAGATGCGGTGCATCGCCTCGTGGGACGAGTTGACCATGCGGTTCCTTGTGCTGGGGCGGGCCTGTGGATCCTCAGACCGGTGCGGGTGACGGGGCCCGGCAGTCGCGGCAGTGGCCGGGCGCGGGGGAGCGGAAGGCGCGGTCGCAGGCGTCGCAGTTCTGGAGGGGGTGGCGGGTGGCCGGTGGTGGCGCGGTCGGTGTGCGGAACGGGGGTGGGGGCGGCAGTTGGGCGGTGAGGCGGTGGGCCAGGAGGGCGGCGGGGCGTCGTAGGCCCTCGGGTGGGAGATCCGCGGTCAGGGCGTGGCGTACGGCGGTGGGGCTGACGTCGCGTTCCAGCCAGGCGGCGACGCCGGGGGCCAGGTGGGCCGTGTCGCAGGCGGAAAGGAGCAGGCCGGGGTCGTGGCGGCGGAGGTCGGCGAGGAGGTCCGTGGCCCTCTGGAGGAGGGCGGGGGCGGGGTGCGCCGGGTGCGGCACGGGGGATAGCGGCTTTCGGGGTGCTCGTTTCCTCGGGGCGGGGTGTGCGGGGCGTACGACGGGCTCGTGGTCGGCGTCGCGGTGCCGTCCGGGCTGGTTGCAGGAGACGGTCCGGGTGATGATGCGGCCGCCGGGGACGCGTTCGCGGGTGCGGCGCAGGTAGCCGTGGGTTTCGAGTTCGCGCAGGGCTGCGGCGATGCGGGTCGCGCCCTCGGGGAAGCGGGCGGCGAGGGTCTTGATGTCCACGCGGGCGCCCTTGGGCAGTGACTGGATGTGGGCGCCGAGCCCGATCGCGAGGAGCGAGAGCTCCGGGTGCTGGGCGAGGTGGTTGCCGATCACCGTGAAGCGGGTGGTGTGGCGGGTGTGGTCGTGGTCCAGGCCGCCGCCGGGGTGGGCGTGCCGGTGGGGGTGGTTTTTGCCTGCGGGCCGGGACTGGGCGTGCGGGGGCACGCTAATGTCGTGCGTATCCATCAGGAAGGTGCTTTCTTCCTCGTTGGTCAGGCCCTCGCATTGGGATGCCAGTCCCGGCGGGGGCCGTCGCATGTCTGCGGTCGTGTTGCGCTGAGAGTAAGGCCGGCAACCGGACGGAAATCCAGCCGAGTTGGTGATGTTCACTCGCCCGGGTGAGGTGGCGGGCGCCGCGGCGGGAGGGTGGGGTGGGGTTTGGTGGTGGTGCTTTCATCGTCGTGGTTCTTTGGGGAAGGCGCCCCTGTCACCGAAGCCCGCGTTTGTGTGCTCCGGTGGGAGATTCAGCTCCGCCCAGACGGTCTTGCGCGGGGCTGGCCCCACGGTTGTGCCCCAGCGGTCGGCGAGCGCCTCGACGAGGACGAGACCCCGGCCTGACTCGGCGTCGAGGGCGGGTACTTGGAGTCTGGGCAGATGGTCGCCGCAGGTGTCGGTGACCTCGATGCGCAGGGTGTCGGCGACGACGTAGAGGGTGACCCGGAAGTCCCGGCCGGGGACGCGGCTGTGGGTGGCCGCGTTGGCGGCGAGTTCGGCGACGAGGTGGCGTGCCGGGTCCAACGGGAGCGCCCACGCGCGGAGTTGCTCGGTGGCGAGAAGACGGGCGAGGCGGGCTCCGCGGGGCGTGGGGGACAGCTGCACGCTGAAGTTGCGGATCGGGTGGTCGAGTCGAGCCTCGGGGGCGGCGGTTTCGTGGATCACGTCACTCAGAGTGGCCGTCCGCGCCTACCGTGAACAGTGACGACTCCGTTGCGTACGGTGACTGTCCAGAGGTTGTCCGGTGGTGTCCGGGCTGTCGGGAACGGTCGTACGGGTAGGGGCGTCGCGGCAAGGTCGTACGACGGAGGGGCGCGGGATGACACAGGTGGACGGCCACGCGGGGCGGCTCAAGACCGAGGCGGACGAGCCGGGTTGGGAGGTCGACCCGGACGACGACTGGGGTGTGGCGGTCGTCGCCACGGTGGGGCGGCAGCTGAGGCTGCGGCGGGAGGCGGTGGAGATGCGGGCCGCCGACTTCGGGGAGGCGGTCGGGTACGGCGAGGACATGGTCTACAAGATCGAGGCCGGGAAGCGGATTCCCCGCCCCGAGTACCTGGACAGGGCGGACGAGGTGCTGGCGGCGGGTGGGCTGCTCGCGGCGATGAAGGAGGACGTGAAGAAGGTCCGGTACCCGAAGAAGGTGCGGGACCTGGCGCAGATGGAGGCGAAGGCGGTCGAGCTTCAGCTGTACGACCCGCTGAACGTCCACGGGCTGTTGCAGACGCCGGAGTACGCGCGAGGGCTACTGCTGATGCGGCGCCCCGCGTACACCGAGGACGAGGTGGAGCGGTTCATCGCCGCACGGGTGGCCCGCAAGGCCGTCTTCGAGCGGGGCCCCGTGCCTGAACTCAGCTTCGTCCTGGAGGAGTGGACGCTTCGCCGCCCGCTCGGTGGGAAGGCGGTGCTGCGACGCCAGCTCGAACATCTGCTGGTCACCGGGCAGTTGCGGAACGTCGAGCTTCAGGTGATGCCGATGGATCGGGAGGAGCATGCCGGGCTTGCGGGCGGTATCGAGGTGCTGAAATTCGCCGACGGCTTGGCGATGGGCCGTTCGCCGGCCGTCGCCAACGGCCGACCGGTGTCCGAGCCCAGGCAGCTCCGTATCCTTGAACTTCGGTATGGCATCATCCGGGCGCAGGCTCTCACGCCGCGTGAGTCCGCCGCCTTCATCGAGCAACTGCTGGGGGAAACATGAGTCGTAACACCTCAGCCGGGGGCGCGTCCGACCTGGCGTGGTTCAAGAGCAGTTACAGCAGCAGCAGTGAGGGCGACTCCTGCGTCGAGATCGCCCCCACCCCCGGCACCATCCACGTCCGCGACTCCAAGCACACCGAGGGCCCCCGGCTCGCCGTCACTCCGGCCGCGTGGGCGGACTTCGTGACGTACGCGTCAGCGGGCTGACCTTGATACGTCATCTCAGTTGGTGATTTGTGCAATGGAGAAATTCGCTGGCAGACGGGTGCTGTGACGGTTGAATGCCTGGGTGAGTGACTACTGGACGCCTGCCCATGACGCGGTCGAGCACGACAATGCGGAGGCTCTGGCCCGGTTGCTGGCCGACGGTGTTGATCCCGACGAAATCTTCAGCAACATGACGCTGCTCACGCACGCCATCGATGCCGAGGGCGACGGATCCCTGCAGAGCGGTGAGCCGCTGACCGTTCACCTCACTGCTGTACTGCTGGCCTTCGGCGCTGACCCGGAGCTCGCGGATCCAGAGGGTCACACACCGCTGGATGTGGCTGCCCACTACGGTCACGACCTGGCTGTGCATCTGCTGCGGGCCCACATCAGCAGGCGAGCCGCCGGTAACAGATGAGGGTGCAGGCGATGCTCGTGAAGGCGAGGAAGTGTTCGGCTCTACGCTCGTATCGGCACCGAAGTTGGTTCCGGCGCTCAGCTGATGGTTCCCGCGCCGCGCAGTCGTAGTGGGTCCACACATGGCGGTCCAGATCGATGCAGGACGCGGGAAGCCGGGTCACGGTTGTCAGCCGGCCTCGCGGTCGCGCAGGGCGGTGAGGGCAGCGGTGCGAGGCTCGGATGTCGGGTCCACGTGGCCTGCGCCCTTCTCGTCCGGCATGGCGGACAACTCGACCAGGGCTGCTGCCGGGGACAGGCCCCGGTCGTACGCGGATCGCAGACGCTGCAGCCAGATCAACCCGGCCTGGTAGACCGTGTCGTCGCCGACGTCCTGCGGCTCGAAGCTCGCTGCCGGCTCGGAGTCGGAGACCCACAGATAGCCGAGCACGTCACCGTGATCGTCTTTGACCGGCACGTACCGGACGTCGCCCTCGACCGTGCGTCGGTATCCGATCCGTCCGAAACCAGGCGTCTGCGTGAACATCCCGTGCCGGGAGGGGACTTCGAAGCTCCCCCATACGTCCAGCGCGTTGGCGTTCTCGTCGAAGAAGTTCTCGGCGCCCGACTCGTTCGGCTTCGCGAAGTACGTCGGCTCGTCCGGGTCCGTCTCCGAGTCGAGTGCCTCGGAAAGATCGCGCAGGGCCGCGGAGAGTCGCGGGGCGTTGGCTGCGCAGACGTCGGGCTGAGGCCATCCCTTGAGGTCGTACGGCAACCAGACATCAGTGTGCGTCACCAGATCCACGCTGATGTAATCGAACAGCGTTGAGGCTCCCAGTCGGAAGAGGTCCGCCTCCTCGCGGGTGTCGTTTCCGATCACCACCTCGCCGCCGCTACTGGCGCCCGCATACACTGACCCGATTTCGCCGGGACGCATAGAGGCCTCGATCCTCTCGGCCAATTCCGCCGCAGCGTCCGCGGGAGGGGAGGTTGCCTCTGGCTCGAATCCGCCCTGGAAAAGGTAGGTGTTCTTCACGCCAGCCTCGTGGACGGACACGGATACACGCGGTGTACCGACCATGAGCCTGTGCTCGCTCAGGACGGCGTACGCGGTGAACAGTTCATGCAGGCAGGCGGTTACGCTGCTGCCGGCGTCGTGATCGCGTCCCCACGTCCAGCGGGCGACAGGGGTGGTGGCTTTCACAGTGTTCCCTCCGGCATGAATTTACCGCCGGGCGGGATGGTCAGGACCCCGTCCTCGACGCGAATCACGAACTGGATTCCAGTCTTGCCGTAAACGTCCACGAGACGCTGCTCAGTGCGGAGGGCCACATGATCAGCCAATGTGCCCTTCGTGTCGACCACGAACGTGTTGAAGTCGGCGCCGGAATTCTCCATTTGCTTCATGTTTTCGAAGATCTTCTTCACGAGCCTCTTCGGGTTCTGGATTTCCTTGAACTGATACCCGTGAGCCTTGCCGTCCATATCTCGGGCCATCACGTCGAGATCTGTTCCGTCGGCCGTCGTAACCCCCGATTTTATCTCCACGCCCCCCTTGATCTCGAAGGATATGTCGTGGATCCCGCTGTCGTACAGCCGGTTACCGAGACGCAGCTGCTCTATGCCACCGGACATCTTGTCTACATGGCTCAGGCTGGATACGACCTGCCCGTAATTATCGAGTCCCTTGAATCTGCCGGATGCGATCGTGTCAGCAATCTCTTTGCCCGCCGGGTGGTTGGAAAGGTTGGTCAGAACCCGCTCCAAGTCGTCCGGCTTCACACTCGATCGACGCAACTGGTCACGGATCTGCTGCTCGGTATCGCCGCTACGCTCCATCGGCCCCGACTCCCGGGAGGGACGCTCCCAGTTCGCCACGCCACCGTGGGAGCCTGATCCACTAGATGTGTCGGTGTCCGGGCTTCTCGAACCACCGTCGGCGGGCGCCTCTCGGTGGCCACCGGCCGTGGGCCCCTCAGTGTGGCCGCCCGAAGACGGCTGCTCGTGGCCGCCGACAGGTGCCTCATGCGCCTCACCGCCACTGCTGTGTTCACCGCCACGACCGCTGGGCGGTTCATGGCCGGCAGACGGGCCGCCGGGGAGCTCACCTCCGGCGTGGGCAGTCGGGGCGTTGTCACCACCCGCGCGTACCCCTGCGTTGTCGGGAACCCGGCCCACATCGCCGAGGTCGTCGCCCACGCTGTCGCCGAGCCGCACCGGCTGGCCGGCCTGCTCGGCGGTGCGGGCACCCGCGCCCACCAGGGCGGGTTCCCTGACCGGGGAGTCGACGCGGGACACGTCCGCGCCTGCCGCCGGGGCGCCCGAAGCCGGTCCGTCCACCACATCCGTCGGCGCGTTGTCGACGTCGTCGATCACGTTGCCGTGCTGGTCGAGGAGGTTGCCGTTGCCGTCGATGTACTGGGCCGGGGAGCCGTCCACGCTCGGGAGCTTTGTCGTGCCCGGGGGGAGGGTGAGGGTGTCGTGGGGGAGTTGGATGGTGCCGTCGGGGAGCCGGGTCGCGCCCTCCGGGATCGTCGCGCTCTCGGGCAATCTCACCGTGCCGTCCGGGAGCTTCAAGGAGCCCTCGGGGAGGGCGAAGGCGCCCTCCGGGAGCGGTGGGACGTGGATCGCGCCGACGCCCCTCAGCCCCTTGGTGATGTCGCCGATCTTCGACAGGCCAGCGCCGGCGGCCTTGGCGACGTAGGTCATGGGGTCGGCGAAGTGGCTCGCCTTGCCCGCCGCCGAGAGCACCTTCGCCGCCGCGCCCGCCTTGCCCGCACCCGACACGCCGCCGCCCGCGCCACCCGTGAAGACGGTCGTCAGGACGTTGAAGGTGACGGCACCGGCGGCGCGGCAAGGGTTTTTGCCCCACTCGTCCCACGCCAGCAGGGCTTTGCCGGTCTCCTTCATCGCGGTGCGTGAATCGCGGATCGAGGCCGGGAGTTTGTCCTCCGGCAGCAGCCAGAACGCCGTGCCCAGGATCGGGTTCATGGTGAGGGCGATGCCGGCGCCGAGTTGGGCGAGGCCTTTCCATGCCTGGCCCATGGCGTCCCAGCCATCGACGCCGACCAGGGTGCCGAGGCCCTTGATGGTGCCCCAGATGCCGTCGACTATGAAGCCGTCCCAGACGAAGGACTTCACCCAGTGGCCCACCTCGTACCAGTGGTGCTTCTCCTCGACCGGGTCACCCCAGGGCACCTTGGCGTTCTTCATGTCCTCGGCCGCGAAGCCGTACTGGTCCTTGCGGTCGGACCCGTCCCCGGCCACCATCTGCGTCCCGCCCCACAGGGCGGTGATTTTGTTGTGGCAGGTCCGCTCGGCCGCCCAGAACGCTGCCACCGTCGCGGTGATCTCGTCCCGGATCCGGTTGTGCTCGTCGACCTTGTCCTCGTCGTACTCCCACTCGTCGTCGTCCTTGACGGACGCGACGAACGTCCCGGCCCTGGCCTTGAGCTCCTCCAGTCTGGTCGCCAGGGGGCGGGCCTCGGTGGCGTACGTGGACAGGGCGGAGGACACCGTTTCCAGGTCGTCGGCGAACGTGCCCGCGCGGTCCGCGACCGGCTTCGTCTTCGCGAAGAGTTCCTCCGCCTCCGACGCGACGTAGTAGGCCGACAGGCCCTGGAACTGGGAGTGGATGTCCTCGCCGGTCTTGCGGACGTTGCCCGCGTCCTTCTTCAGGTCCGCGCAGTCGATCTCCAGCTGATCCAAGTGGCCCTGGAACTGCGGTATTTCCCCCGGCTTGAGCACGCCGCCACTCGCCCCCACTGCTCCCACCCGTCACCGACTCGATCATCTGTATCAATCGGCGCGTTGCATCCGCGATGCGGTTCTGGCCAAAGGTTGGCCCCCCGGCGCTGCTCGCTTACGTGCGGTCCCTGCCCCGGGACCCTCTCCGGCACGCCGACTACCCCGATCCGCCCAGGCGGCCCACACACCCCCGCCCTCCGAGCGGTACCTTCATCGTCACGCCGATGAGGAGAGTCAACGTGAGTAAGTTCGTGCGGCCCGCGGCCGAGGGTGCTGACCCCTTCGGGACCGCCCGTCTCAGGCGAGGCGTACTCGACGCCTGGGCCACCAGTCCCGCTCGCTTCCGCGAGGACGCAAACGCGGAGGAGGACCTCGTCCTCGGTGGATACCGGGACCGGCTCGTCGTGGAGCTCGCGCAGAACGCCGCGGACGCGGCCGGCCGGGCAGGGGTGCCCGGTCTGCTCCGGCTCACGCTTCGTGAGGGCGTCCTCGTGGCCGCCAACACCGGTGCTCCCCTCGACGCGGCGGGAGTGGAGTCCCTGGCCACCCTCCGCGCCTCCGCCAAGCGCGACACCCCCTCCATCGGCCGTTTCGGCGTCGGTTTCGCGGCCGTTCTCTCCGTCACCGACGAGCCCGCGGTCGTCGGGCGGCACGGCGGTGTCCGCTGGTCCCTCGCCGAGGCCCGGGAGCTGGCCGCCGATGTCGCCCGGCACAGTCCGGGGCTGGGTGACGAGGTCCGTCGGCGCGACGGGCACGTGCCCCTGCTGCGGCTGCCGTTCGCCGCCGAGGGCACCGCGCCCGACCCGTACGACACGGCCGTCATCCTGCCGCTGCGTGACCCGGCCGCCGCCGATCTCGCCGGGCGCCTCCTCGCCGCCGTGGACGACGCCCTGCTCCTCGCCCTGCCGGGGCTGGAGGAGGTCGTCATCGAGGTCGACGACGACACCCCGCGGACCCTGCGGCGCCGGACCGACGGCGACTTCACCGTCGTAGAGGACTCGCGGGACGGTACGACCCGGTGGCGTACCGCCGTGGCGCACGGGCCGCTCACGCCCGACCTGCTCGCCGACCGGCCCGTCGAGGAACGTTTGCGACCGCACTGGTCGGTCACCTGGGCCGTGCCGGTCGATGAGGACGGCACGCCCGCCCGGCCCCGCACCACCCCCTTCGTGCACGCGCCCACCCCCAGCGACGAGCCCCTCGGCGTCCCCGCCCTGCTCATCGCGTCCCTGCCGCTGGACACGACCCGTCGGCACGCGGCCCCCGGTCCCCTGACCGACTTCGTCGTGCAGCGGGCGGCCGACGCGTACGCCGGACTTCTCGCCGACTGGCGCCCGGTCACCGCCAGCATCATCGACCTCGTGCCCGGCCCGCTGGGCAAGGGCGAGCTGGACGGGGCGCTGCGGCAGGCGATCCTGGAGCGGCTGCCGCGGACCTCCTTCCTGCCGCCGGCCGCAGAGCCCTCAGCAGATGCTTCAGAGGACGAGGACCTGCCCGAGTCCCTCCGCCCCCGTGACGCCGAGGTCGTCGAGGGCGCCGGGTCCGACACCGTCCGGGTGCTGGCCGAGGTGCTGCCCACCCTCCTGCCCGCCGGGCTAGAACGGCGTGTGGAGCTGCGGACGTTGGGGGTCGCCCGGGTCCCGCTGACCGACGCCGTCGACCGGCTGGCCGGGCTGGAGAAGGAGCCCGACTGGTGGCGGCGGCTGTACGACAGCCTGGCCGGGGTCGATCCGGACCGGCTGTCCGGGCTGCCCGTGCCGCTCGCCGACGGACGCACCACGATCGGGCCCCGGCAGGTGCTGCTGCCCACCGCCGACGCCGCCCGCATCGACCCCCAGGTCCTCGCCCGGCTCGGCCTCAAGGTCGCCCACCCGGACGCCGCCCACCCCCTGCTGGAGAAGCTGGGCGCCCTCCCGGCCACGGCCCGGGCCGTGCTCACGACCCCGCAGGTCCGGGCCGCCGTCGCCGCCTCCCTCGACGACGAGGGCGGACTGGACTGGGAGCGGGACGCACCCGACGCAGAGGAGCTGGCCGACACCGTCCTCGCGCTGGTCCGGGACGCGGACCTGGAACCCGGCGACGAGCCCTGGCTCGGCGCCCTCGCCCTCCCCGACGAGGACGGGGAACTGTCCCCGGCGGGCGAACTCGTCCTCCCCGGCAGCCCCTTCCACCAGGTCATGCGCGAGGACGAACTCGCCTCCATCGACCCCGAGCTGGCCGACAAGTGGGGTGAGCAGCCGCTGGCGGCGTGTGGCGTCCTCGCCAGCTTCGCCCTGGTCCGCGCCACCGACGTGGTCCTCGACCCGGACGAACTGGAGCCCCGCGAGGGCGACTTCGCCGAGCCGGACGACGTCGGTCTGCTCGACGCCGTCGACGTGTGGTGCGAGGACATCCTCGACCGCTTCCCGGACACGCCCGTACCGCCCGTCGCCACCGAACTGGTCGCCGTACGCGATCTGGACCTGGTCGACGACGACAAGTGGCCGCAGGCGCTCGCTCTCCTCTCGAAGCCGCCCTTGCGTGACGCGATCACCCAGCAGGTGCGGATGCTGCTGCCGGACGGCACACACGAGGTCGTACGGCCTTACACCGCCTGGTGGTTGCGCGGGCAGCCGGTCCTCGACGGCCGTCGCCCCGCCGGGCTCCTCGCCGCCGGCGGCGACCCGCTCCTGCGCGGGCTGTACGACGAGGCCGACGCGACCGGGTTCGACGACGAGCAGGTACTGCGGGCGCTGGGCGTACGGACGTCCGTGGCCGCGCTGCTCGACGAGCCCGGCGGCGCCGCCGAACTCCTCGACCGGCTCGCCGACCCGGACCGGCACGTCACCGGCGCCCAACTGCACGCCCTGTACAGCGCGTTGGCCGACCTGGACCCCGAGCAGGTGACCCTGCCGGACGACCTGCGCGCCGTCGTCGACGGGAGGGTCGAGGTGGTCGACGCGGGCGAAGCCGTGGTCGTCGACTCGCCCGACCTGCTGCCCTTCACCGAGGGCGTCCCACTGCTGCCCGTACGGCCCGCCCGCGCCGCCGAGCTGGCCGAACTGTTCCAGGTGCGGCGGCTCAGCGAGTCCGTCACCGGCGAGGTGGACTCCGAGGGCACCGAACACGACGTACCGGAGCCGGTGCGACTGCTGCTCGGGGAGCGGACCCCTTCGACCTACGTCGAGCACGAGGAACTCTTCGTCGACGGCGTGGAGATCGACTGGCGCCTGACGAACGACGGCGTCCTGCACGCCGCCACCCTGGAGGGCGTCGCCGCGGGCCTCGCCTGGGCGGCGGGGCAGTGGCCCCGGCGGTTCGAGGTGGCGGCGTTGATGGAAGATCCTTCGCGGACGGGGGAGTTGGCGCGGGATCGCTGGTTCGACTGATGCGGTGACGTCTCATGACGTGACGTGACGTGACGTGCGTGACATGACGTGCGTGACATGACGTGTCATGACTGCGGGGGCCGTCCGGCGGGACGGCCCCCGCAGCCATGTTCCCCGGAGGTCTTCGCCCGAAGGTCCGTCAAAAGATCTCCAAAACTTCGTACAACCATTCACATGTGTCATGGATCTCATCACGTGAGCCAACAGGCTCCACCATCACTTGGGCCCCGTGCGACGACGAGCCGTAGGGAACGACCACTGCCGGGGCCCCTTCTCCACGTGGGGAACACATGCGCATTCGTGCCACCGTGGCCGCCGTCTCCGGCGCCCTGGCCCTGTCCGCCCTCGTAGTACCGGCCGCACAGGCCGACAGCTCGTCGTTCGACAAGTCCGACATCCAGAAGACCGTCCAGGCCGCGCAGTCGGCCTCCGGCAAGAGCGCCTTCGCCGCCGCCGACACCGGCGCGCCCTACGCGCTCGACCTGTCCTTCTCCGGCGTGAAGATCAACAACGGCAAGCCGATCGTCGCGGGCGTCGCCGCCCAGGTGACCGTCCCGGTGACGTACACGGTCACGCACGCGGCGGACGTCAACCTCAACGCCGCCGACTTCCTGATGGACGTCGAGCTCTACCGCGGTCCGTCCTACGCGGACTACGACTACAACCTCTACGGCGACGAGTGGCCGACCTGCACGGCGACCTCGACCACCACCGCCAACTGCAAGGGCACCATCGACGTCTACCCGGACGTCGAGCTGATCAACTCCTTCGCCACCACGTGGAAGGTCGGCGGCTACGCCATCGCGCTGAACGGTGAAGACCCCGACGCCGACGACACCGACTGGAGCAAGGTCGGTTACGTCGAGCAGGACGGGCTGGGCACCACCAGGCTCCAGCGCCTCTCCAAGCTGACGGTCAACGCCTCCCCGGAGCCGGTCGTCAAGGGCAAGACCATCACCGTCACGGGCAAGCTGTCCCGCGCCAACTGGGAGACCCACAAGTACGCGGGTTACAGCGGCCAGCCGGTGAAGCTGCAGTTCCGCAAGAAGGGCTCCAGCACCTACACCACGGTGAAGACCATCACGACGAACTCCACGGGCAACCTGAGCACCACCGTGAAGGCGTCCGCCGACGGCTACTTCCGCTACAGCTTCGCGGGCACGGCCAGCACCCCGGCGGTCAGCGCCGCGGGTGACTTCGTCGACGTGAAGTAACCACGCAACGAGGTGCGGCCGGCCCCGGAATCCATCCGGGGCCGGCCTTTTCTCTGCACCTGGCAAGTAGTTGGTATCCCGGATACAAAATCCGGATCCGCCCGTACAACCAGGCACAGGCGTCGCGGATCTGAGCGCGTGAGTCAACAGACTCCTAGCTCACTTCTCCCCCTGGGGAACGCACATGCGCATTCGTGCCACCGTGGCCGCCGTCACCGGCGCCCTGGCTCTGTCCGCTCTCGTCGTGCCGGCCGCGCAGGCCGCCGACGCCTCGTCGTCCTACCGTACGGACGCCACGAAGGCGTTCGCCGCGGCGCACGCCGCCGTCTCCGGCAAGGCCGCGCTCAGCACCTCCGCCGACGCGACGGGCCCGGACGTCACCTTCTCGAACCTCAAGATCGCCAGTGCGATCAAGGTCGGCACCACCAACGAGGTCACCACCACGGTCACCTACACGATGACCCACGGCACGGACGTCGACATCACCTCCGACGACTTCGCCACCGGCCCCGCCATCTACAAGGGCTCGTACGACTCCCCGAGCAACGTGCTGCTGGGCGACTACCCGGCGACCTGCACCGCGACCTCGTCGACCGTCGCCAGCTGCAAGGGCGACATCAACATCTACCCGGCCGAGGGCGAGCTGCTCAACGCCGACGCCGGCACCTGGACGGCCGGCGCGCTGGCCCTCACCTACAGCGACCAGGGCGAAACCGACCAGGGCAGCCTCGGCACCACCAAGGTCCAGCGCTACTCCAGGCTGACGGTCAACGCCGGTCCCGAGCCCGTCTACAAGGGCAAGACCATCACCTCCACGGGCAAGCTGTCCCGCGCCAACTGGGAGGACAACCACTACCACGGCTACACCAACCAGCCCGTCAAGCTCCAGTTCCGCAAGGCGGGCACGAGCACGTACACCACGGTCAAGACGGTGTACTCGGACTCGTACGGCAACCTGAAGGCCACCGCCACCGCCGCCTACGACGGCTACTGGCGCTTCAGCTTCGCCGGCACCACGACGACCCCGGCGATCAGCGCCGTCGGTGACTACGTCGACGTGCGGTAACCAAACCCCTCGGCTCTACGCCGGGAAGCGGCGGTCGACCACCCTCCACAACAGCTCCAGGGCGACCGCCGCCACCGCCGCGATGCCGACCGCGAGCCACGGCATCGTCACGCCGACCAGCTTCAGCGCGAAGAAGTCCTGCAGCCACGGCACGACCAGGACCAGCAGGAACCCGGCACCCATCGCCGCCACCAGCCCCACCCGCCACCAGGTGTAGGGGCGGGCGACGATCGCCAGCACCCACATCGAGACCAGGAACAGCGTCAGCGTCGCGGCACTGGTCTCCGCGTCCAGCGCGCCGCTGCCCGTGTAGTGGTGCCGGGCGATCAGATACGTCGCGAAGGTCGCCGTCGCGGCCACCACCCCGCCGGGGATCGAGTACCGCATCACTCGCCGTACGAAGTTCGGTTTCGCCCGTTCCTTGTTGGGCGCGAGGGCGAGGAAGAAGGCCGGGACGCCGATGGTGAGGGTCGACAGCAGGGTCAGGTGGCGGGGCAGGAAGGGGTATTCGACCTGCCAGCACACCACCAGGATCGCCAGCAGGACGGAGTACACCGTCTTCACCAGGAAGAGCGTGGCCACACGGGTGATGTTGCCGATGACCCGCCGGCCCTCCGCGACCACCGACGGCAGCGTCGCGAAGCTGTTGTTGAGCAGCACGATCTGCGCGACCGCCCGGGTCGCCTCCGAGCCCGAGCCCATCGCCACGCCGATGTCGGCGTCCTTCAGGGCGAGTACGTCGTTCACGCCGTCGCCGGTCATCGCGACCGTGTGCCCGTGCGACTGCAGGGCGCCCACCATGTTCCGCTTCTGCTGCGGGGTGACCCGCCCGAAGACCGTCCCCTCGTCGAGAGCCGTGGCCATCCGGTCCTGGTCGGCGGGAAGCCGACGGGCGTCGATGGTGGTGCCGGTGAGTCCCAGTTTCGAGGCCACCGCCCCCACCGACACCGCGTTGTCCCCGGAGATGACCTTGGCCCGGACGTCCTGCTCGTCGAAGTAGCGCAGGGTCTCGGCCGCGTCCGGCCGCAGCCGCTGCTCCAGTACGACCAGGGCGGTGGGCCGGGCGCCCTGGGCGACCTCGGGATCGTCCAGGTCACGGGCGGCCCGCGCGAGCAGCAGGACCCGCAGCCCCTGCTCGTTGAGCCGCTCGGTCTCGGTGAGGGCAGGGTCGTCGGGCGCCAGGAGGACGTCGGGGGCGCCGAGGAGCCATGTGCTGATCTCGCCGTCGCCCTCGCTGAAGGAGGCGCCGCTGTACTTGCGGGCGGAGGAGAAGGGCAAGGACTCGGCGCAGCGCCAGTCCTCCCCGTCCGGGTAGGCGTCGATGATCGCCTGGAGGGAGGCGTTCGGGCGCGGGTCCGACTCGCCGAGGGCGCCGAGCACGTTGCGTACGTACGACTCGTCGGCGCCCTGGAGCGGCCTGAGCTCGGTGACGTCCATGCCGCCCTCGGTGAGGGTGCCCGTCTTGTCGAGACAGACCGTGTCGACGCGGGCGAGACCCTCGATGGCGGGGAGTTCCTGAACCAGGCACTGTTTCCGGCCAAGCCGGATGACGCCGATCGCGAAGGCGACGGACGTGAGCAGCACCAGCCCCTCCGGGACCATCGGGACGATGCCGCCGACGGTCCGCGCGATGGAGTCCTTGAGGTCGTTGTCCTTGACGAACAGCTGGCTGATGATCAGACCGATGGCGGTCGGGACCATCATCCACGTCACGTACTTGAGGATCGTGGAGATGCCGGAGCGCAGCTCGGAGTGGACCAGCGTGAACCGGGAGGCCTCCTCGGCGAGCTGGGCGGCGTAGGCCTCGCGGCCGACCTTGGTCGCCTGGAAGGCGCCGCCGCCCGCGACCACGAAGCTCCCGGACATGACCTGGTCCCCGGGGCGTTTCACGACCGGGTCGGCTTCCCCGGTGAGCAGCGACTCGTCGATCTCCAGGCCGTCGGACTCGACGCACACCCCGTCGACGACCGCCTTGTCGCCGGGTCCTATCTCCATGAGGTCGTCCAGCACGATGTCGCTGGTGGCCACCTGGGCGGCGATGCCGTCCCGCCGCACGGTCGGGCGGGCCTCCCCGATCACGGCCAGCGAGTCCAGGGTCTTCTTCGCCCGCCACTCCTGGATGATGCCGATGCCCGTGTTGGCGAGGATCACGTAGCCGAACAGGCTGTCCTGGAACGGCGCGACGAACATCATGATCACCCACAGCACGCCGATGATCGCGTTGAACCGGGTGAACACGTTCGCCCTGACGATCTCGACGGTGGACCGGCTGCTGCGCACCGGCACGTCGTTTACCTGCCCGCGCGCGACCCGCTCGGCGACCTCGGTCGCGGTCAGTCCGGTCGCCGCGGCCGTGACCGTCGTCGGGCGCGTCGGATCCAGCTCGGCGCCCGCGTCGATGTGCGTCATGCATTCGACGGTACGTGCGGATTTACGGCTTCACCCGGTGAGTGGGCGGAAGATCCGACTTGGGGATGAGGGCGGGGGAGGGGGAGTGGTGCCGTAGTACTACGGGGCGTGGCCACCCGGCAGCCGACGCCATCGGTGGCCGCGGGCCTTTTCCTCGCCCCCGCCGCCCTTACCCGTCCCATCCCCAGGGGCTCCGCCCCTTCGACCCCACCAGGGGCTCCGCCCCTGTGCCCCGGCGGGGGCTGGGTCCCTTGCGCCCCTGGCGGGGCGCTGCGCCTGTGCCCCTGGCGGGGCGCTGCGCCTGTGCCCCTGGCGGGGCGTTGCCTCTGTGCCCCTGGCGGGGATTGCGTCCCTTGCGCCCCTGGCGGGGCCTGCGCCCCCTGCACCCGTGGCGGGGCTCGGCTTGTGGGTCCGGGTGGTGGCCGCGTCCGTGTCGCGACTTGCGGGGCTCCGCCCCTGCACCCCGCTGGGGCTGCGCCCCAGACCCCGCTTTGGCCCGGAGGGCCTCGTCCTCAAACGCCGGACGGGCTGAGAGATGCGGATCGGCTGAGGGATGGCTGACCGTTCGGCCGACCGAGTCGGGTGGTGGGTGGGCATAGGTCGGGGGTCTGGGGGCGGAGCCCCCAGGGGGCCCGCATCAGCGCCGGGTGCTATTCGACCGACGTTGCCTCAGGCCCCTCCGCCCGCTTGATCGCCGCGTCCCGCTTGCGGACGTACCAGATGCCGATCAGGCCCAGGCCGGCGCCGGCGAGGCAGGTCCAGACCCACCAGGTGTGGCCGTGGTCGTCGAACCAGCCGTAGAAGGGGAGCTGTACCAGGAAGAGGGCGAACCAGAGGATCGTGCCCCCAATGACGGTGGGGACGATGGGGCCCTCCAGGGGCTCCGGCGCCTCGTGCTCGGGGGTCCACTTCTCCATGGGGACAGCTTACGAGGCGATCAGGTCTACGCGCGGAGATAGCGCCGACCGGGTCATATGTTCATACTGAACCTGTTTTTGTCCGGCCACTTCTCTTCGTACGAAACACCGAAGGTCTCCTGGGGGAGGGCCACCGGTGATGAGGTCACGCATGTCCACCTCGGCCCCCGCCAAGGTTCCCGCGCCCCAGCCGCCGGGCGGCACGTCCGGCTTCGGCGCCCTCGACCGCCACTTCCGGATCTCCGAGCGCGGCAGCACGCTGTCCCGGGAGATCCGGGGCGGTTTCGCCACCTTCTTCGCGATGGCCTACATCATCGTGCTGAACCCGATCATCCTCGGCAGCGCGAAGGACATGTACGGTCACCAGCTTGACAACGGCCAGCTGGTGACGGCGACGGCCGTGACAGCGGCGTTCACCACCCTGCTCATGGGCGTCGTCGGCAACGTCCCGATAGCGCTCGCCGCCGGCCTCGGTGTGAACTCGGTTGTCGCGCTCCAGCTCGCACCCCGGATGTCCTGGCCGGACGCCATGGGCATGGTCGTCCTGGCCGGCTTCATCGTGATGATCCTCGTCGCCACCGGCCTGCGCGAGCGCGTGATGAACGCCGTGCCCTACAGCCTCCGCAAGGCCATCTCCATCGGCATCGGCCTGTTCATCATGCTGATCGGCCTCGTCGACTCCGGCTTCGTCTCCCGCATCCCGGACGTCGCCCAGACCACCGTCCCCCTCCAGCTCGGCGGCGACGGTCACCTCGATGGCTGGCCGGTGCTGATCTTCGTCCTCGGCGCGTTGCTGACCCTGGCCCTCATCGTCCGCAAGGTCTCGGGCGCGATCCTCATCTCGATCGTCACGATGACCGTCCTCGCGGTGATCATCAACGCGGTAGCGGACATTCCCTCCTGGGGTCTGACCACGCCCGAGTGGCCCGGCAACCCCGTCGCCGCCCCGGACTTCGGCCTGATCGGCGAGGTCAGCCTCTTCGGCGGCTTCGCGAAGGTCGGCGTGCTGACCGGCGTCCTCTTCGTCTTCACCGTGCTGCTGTCGTGCTTCTTCGACGCGATGGGCACGATCATGGGCGTCAGTGACGAGGCCGGACTGACCGACGCCCAGGGCCAGATGCCCGGCATCAACAAGGTCCTCTTCGTCGACGGCCTCGCCGTCGCCGCCGGTGGCGCCAGCTCCTCCTCCGCCACCACCGCCTTCGTGGAGTCCACGGCCGGCGTCGGCGAAGGGGCACGGACCGGCTTCGCGAACGTCGTCACCGGCGGCCTCTTCACGGCGGCGCTCTTCCTCACGCCCATCGCCACGATGGTCCCGTCCCAGGCCGCCACCCCGGCCCTGCTCGCGGTCGGCTTCCTGATCCTGTCCGGCTCGGTCAAGGAGATCGACTGGGCCGACCACACCATCGCGATCCCCGCCTTCGTGACGATGGTGATGATGCCGTTCACCTACTCGATCACCAACGGCATCGGCATGGGCTTCATCACCTTCGCGGTGCTGCGCCTGGCGGCCGGCCGCGGCAGGGAGGTCCCGGCCGCGATGTACGTGGTGTCCGCGGTGTTCGCGTTCTACTACCTGATGCCGGCGCTGGGTCTGACCTGAGCCGAGTGCGTCTCGTGATCCTGAGCCGAGTGCGTCAGTGACCCTGAGCCGAGTGCGTCACGTGACCCTGAGCCGAGCGGGTCACGTGACCCTGAGCCGAGCGGGTCACGGGACCCCGTAGAACTTCTCCGTCTCCTCGACGGCCGACTGGAACCGCTCGTCGAAGTCGTCGCGAACGAGCGTCCGGACCACGTAGTCCTGGACGCTCATTCCCCTTTTCGCCGCATGGTCCCGGAGCCGCTCGAGCAGCTCCTCGTCTATTCGCAGGCTGAGCACGCTGGTCCCCATGAACTGAGGGTCGCTGGCGGACCGCGGTGGCGTTCACTTTCCGCCGCGCACTCACTCGTACGGGTGATGATCGGGTTTCAGTGGCGGGCGTCACGGGAATCCGTGCGCGCCCCAGCTTGTTTAGCGAGAGTAATGAGTTACGCTAAGGAGATGCCGGACCTTACCCATGGCGACGACGCTGCCGCCGTGAACTCCCTGCGCTCCGCCGTGATGCGGCTGTCCCGTCGCCTCAAGCACCAACGGGTCGACGAGTCGCTGAGCCCGACCGAGATGTCGGTGCTCGGCACCCTGTCCCTCCACGGCAAGGCCACCCCGGGCGAACTCGCCCGCAAGGAGCATGTCCAGCCACCGTCGATGACCCGCATCGTGGCGCTGCTGGAGGCCAAGGGACTGGTCCGTCTGGAGCCGCACCCCGAGGACCGGCGGCAGAAGGTCGTCACGAAGACCGAGCAGGCCGAGGCGATGCTCGAGGAGAGCCGCCGCAAGCGCAACGCCTTCCTGGCCACCCTGGTCGACGGACTGGACGAGGACGAGTGGGCGAAACTCCGCGCCGCCGCCCCCGTCCTGGAGAAGCTCGCACACCTGTAAGCAGCGTTCACAAGGAGGCGACCCTTTGAGTTCGGGACCCGGAGCAGACTCCGCCCCCGCACCGACCACCCACGACTCCCTGTCCGACCCCAAGCGCTCGTCCATGTTCAGCTCCCTGAAGGTCAGGAACTACCGCCTGTTCTTCATGGGCCAGGTCGTTTCCAACATCGGCACCTGGATGCAGCGCATCGCCCAGGACTGGCTGGTGCTCAGCCTCACCGGCTCCGCCACCGCCGTCGGCGTCACGACCGCCCTGCAGTTCCTGCCGATGCTGCTCTTCGGCCTCTACGGCGGCGTCCTCGTCGACCGTCTGCCCAAGCGCCCCACGCTGCTGTTCACCCAGTCGGCGATGGCCCTCACCGGCATCGCGCTCGCCGTCCTCACCCTCTCCGGCCAGGTCCAGGTCTGGCACGTGTACGTCGCCGCCTTCGCCGTGGGCCTCGCGACCGTGGTGGACAACCCGGCCCGCCAGACCTTCGTCTCCGAGATGGTCGCCCCCGACCAGCTGCAGAACGCGGTCAGCCTCAACTCCGCGAACTTCCAGTCGGCCCGGCTCATCGGCCCCGCCGTGGCCGGCGTGATGATCACCGGCGTCGGTACCGGCTGGGCGTTCCTCGCCAACGGCCTGTCCTTCGTCGCCCCCCTCGCCGGCCTGCTGATGATGCGCGCACGTGAGCTGCACGTCGTCGAGCGGGCCCCGCGCGGGAAGGGCCAGTTGCGGGAGGGCCTGCACTACGTCGCCGGGCGTCCGGAGCTGATCTGGACCATCGTCCTGGTCGGCTTCGTCAGCACCTTCGGCTTCAACTTCCCCGTCTACCTCTCGGCCTTCGCCGACGACGTGTTCCATGCGGGCGCGGGCGCCTACAGCCTCTTCAACATACTGATGGCGGTGGGCTCGTTGGCGGGCGCGCTGCTCGCGGCCCGGCGCGGCACGGCCCGGCTGCGGGTGCTGGTCGCGGGCGCGGTGGCCTTCGGCGCGATGGAGCTGGTGGCCGCGACCGCCCCCTCCCTGTGGCTGTTCGCCCTGCTCATGGTCCCCATCGGCATGTTCGGCATGACGGTGAACGTCACGGCCAACAGCAGCGTCCAACTGAGCACCGACCCGGCCATGCGGGGCCGTGTGATGGCCCTGTACATGATGGTGTTCATGGGCGGAGCGCCGGTGGGCGCGCCCATCGCCGGCTGGATCACGGACGTGTACGGCGTCCGGGCGGGTATGGCGGCGGGCGGTGCCGTCTCGGCCGTCGCGGCCGTGACGATCGGGCTGGTCCTGGCCCGCGTCGGCAACCTGCGGTTGTCGGTCGGCTGGAACCACGGACACCCGCAGGTGCGGTTCGTGCCGCGGGAGCGGGAGGAGCTGGCCGCGGCGGCCTGAGCGGCGTAGGCCTACGGGAACCCGGGGGCTCACACCCTCCGGGCCAGTACCTGCCCCGGCCACTTGCCGTCCCCGACCGTGTACGCCTCGGTGCGGGTGAAGCCGTTGCTCTCGTAGTAACGGACGAGCTTGCCGTCGTCGCCGGCGTAACAGTCCACCCGCAGCAGCGAGACGCCCGCCCGCCTGGTCTCCTCGACCGCGTGCGCGAGCAGGGCGCTGCCCACGCCGTGCCCCTTGAAGCGGCGGTCGGAGGCGAGCCAGTGGATGTACCGCTCGGGCTCGCCGGGGGGCGGGAGGTGGGACAGGTAGGCGCCGGCCGCGTCGGTGAGGGTGAGGGTGGCGGCCGGCACGCCCCCGACCTCGGCGATGAACACGTCGCCCTCGTCCATGTACCGGGCGACCGACTCCACAGTCCTCGGGCTCTCGGACAGCGGCCTTGTCCCCCACTGTCCGGTGCGCCCCTGCGAGACCAGCCACTCCACGCTGCTGTCGAGCATGCCGAGTATCGCGGGGATGTCGTCGGGCCCGCCCTCCCTGATCCTGATGATCTCCATGACGGCACCCTAGGTGACCAACCGAGCGGGTTCCAGGGCGATTTGGCAGGCGGCCCCACTCGCCTTCGGCGGACCGGGGAGCGGTCTTCGGTGGAGCGCGGGGTGGCCTTCGGCGGACCGGAGAGCGGCCTTCGGTGGACCGGGGAGCGGCCTTCGGCCCACCCTCCTAGGGTGACCGCATGAGACTCTTCGCCGCCGTACTGCCACCCGAGGACGTGGCCGCCGAACTCGCCGCCGAGGTGGCCGGGTTGCGCGGGCTGCCCGGCGCGGACGCCCTGCGCTGGACCGGCCGGCCGGGCTGGCACTTCACCCTCGCGTTCTACGGCGAGGTCGCGGACGACCTGCTACCCGACCTGTCGGCGCGCCTGGAGCGGGCCGCCCACCGCACCGCGCCCTTCCCGCTGGCGGTGCGCGGCGGGGGCCAGTTCGGCAAGGGGCGGGCGCTGTGGGCCGGCGCCGAGGGCGACCTGCCCGCACTGCGGATGCTGGCCGACCGGGCGGAGGCGGCGGCGCGCAAGGCGGGCGTCCCGATGGGGGAGCACCGCCGCTACAAGGCCCACCTGACGGTGGCCCGCAGCAGGGACGACGTGGACGTACGGCCGTACCTGGAGGCCCTGGAGTCGTTCACCAGCCGCACCTGGACGGTGGACGAGCTGACGCTGGTCCGCAGCAACCTGCCGAAGTCGGGAGTTCCGGGCGAGCAGCCGCGTTACGAGGCGGTCGCCCGCTGGCCTCTCGCCGCCGCCGGTTAGGCTCGAAGGCGTGGACCCGAAAACCAGGAACCGGATCATGGCCGGTGCGCTCGTGCTGATGTTCGTCGTCGTTGCCCTGGCGGCCGCGCTCGGCAGGTAGACGCCGGGCGGGGAGCGCCGGGGAACCGCACGTTGTTCGCCGACCGCGGGCCGCAGGCGGCTGGTCGCGCGGTTCCCCGAGCCCCTTGGGGCCCTACCAGGCGAAGGCATCCGGGGACGGCCCCGGCCCCGGGAAGACCTCGTCCAGCCCGGTCAGCAGCTCCTCGCTCAGCTCCAGCTCGACGGCCCGCAGGGCCGAGTCGAGCTGCTCGGCGGTGCGCGGGCCGACGATCGGGCCGGTCACGCCGGGCCGGGTGAGCAGCCAGGCAGGGCGGCCTCGCCGGGCCGGGTGAGCAGCCAGGCCAGGGCGGCCTCGCCGGGCTCGATGCCGTGCTTGTCGAGCAGATCCTCGTACGCCTGGATGTGCGCCCGGACGGCCGCAGATCCTCGTACGCCTGGAGGTGCGCCCGGACGGCCGGGTTGGCGAGCGCGTCGGCCGTCCGCCCGGAGGCGCGTCGGCCGCCCGTGACCTCCTTCTTGAGCGCGCCGCCCTGGAGCGGCGACCAGGGGATGACGCCGACGCCGTAGTCCTGCGCGGCGGCCCTGGCGGTAACTGGCCCTACTACCGCTGAGCCTCCCGTGCCACGCACAAGCCGTGTCCGACAGTGAACCGCGCCCTGTCGGACCGCGCCCTGTCGGACCTGAGGGAGGACCGCGAGGCGGGCCTCTACTCCAGTGAGCTGGGCAAGCAGGAGTACCGGGAGGCGTACAGCGGCTGGACGCGCGACGTGAACAGCTCATCGCGCAGCCCACGCGCCCGGACACCTGGGAGGAGATCCCGACAGGAGAGACCTACCGGGAACGGTGGAGCACGTTGTCGACCCAGCACGAAAGGGGCAAACGACTCCTGACGGCGGCACCCTATGCCCTTGCCTGGAGGGGACTCGAAGCAGTTGGCTTGTGGCCCATGAAGTACACGCACCTCGGACGCACCGGACTCAAGGTCAGCCGACTCGTTCTCGGCACGATGAACTTCGGTCCGCAGACAGACGAATCAACCAGCCACGGCATCATGGACGCCGCTCTCGACGCAGGTCTGAACTTCGTAGACACGGCCAACGTCTATGGGTGGGGTGAGAACAAGGGCCGCACCGAGGAGATCATCGGTACTTGGTTCGCCCAGGGTGGCGGGCGGCGCGACAAGGTCGTGCTCGCCACCAAGGTGTACGGGAACATGGGGGGCGACGGAGACGTCTGGCCCAACCACGACAAGCTCTCCGCGGTGAACATCCGCCGGGCCGTCGATGCCTCCCTCAAGCGGCTGCAGACGGACTACATCGACATCTACCAGTTCCATCACATCGACCGCTTGACGCCGTTCGAGGAGATCTGGCAGGCGATCGACGTCCTGGTCCAGCAGGGCAAGATCCTCTACGCCGGGTCGTCCAACTTCCCCGGCTACAAGATCGCCCAGGCCAACGAGACTGCCGCCCGGCACGGCCGCATGGGCCTGGTCAGCGAGCAGTGCCTCTACAACCTCGCTGAGCGCCGCGCCGAGATGGAGGTCATCCCGGCCGCGCAGGACTACGGCCTCGGTGTCATCCCCTGGTCTCCGCTGCACGGAGGACTGCTCGGCGGCGTCCTCAAGAAGGAGGCCACACAGGGGCGCCGGGCGAGTGGCCGCGCTGCCGACGCGCTCAAGGACACCAAGACACGCGAGCAGATCCAGGCGTACGAGAACCTCCTCGACAAGCACGGCCTGGAGCCCGGTGAAGCAGCGCTCGCCTGGCTGCTGACCCGCCCCGGCGTCACCGGCCCGATCGTCGGCCCCCGCACGCAGGAACAGCTGGACTCGGCGCTGCGCGCCCTGGAGCTGGAGCTGAGCGACGAGTTGCTGACATCTCTGGACGAGATCTTCCCCGGCCCCGGACCGTCTCCCGAAGCCTTCGCATGGTGAGGTAGCGGGTCTGCGCGAGGGACCGTCGCCTTCTGCTCGCGTCCGAAGCGAGTTGGAGGCGGCGGCTTCGTCGTTTCCACTCGGAGTCCGCAGGAGCGGTGAGCGTCAGCGATGCGCTGCTGCGCAAACCGGCGTCAAAGTTGCCAGTTGGCGGTGAAGTTGATCCCCGCGTCCAGTGCCGCGTCCATGATGGCGTGACTGTCCGCTTCGTCGGTCTGCGGACCGAAGTTCATGGTGCCGAGCACCAGTCGGCTGACCTTGAGTCCCGTGCGTCCGAGCTGCGTGTGCTCCATGGGACTCGAGCCCACGACGTGGAGTGCGCTCCAGGCAGGCGTGTTCAGTGCCGGTAGGGCGCGCCGATTCCCCACCCCTGGTACATCGCGTCCGCGAACGCCGCCGCGATCTTGTGTTCGCCGCGGGCGTTGGGGTGGGTGCCGTCGTAGGTGTCGTGGGCGACGTCGTACGCCGGCGGGGCCGACGCCAGCAGGAGGGGTGAGCGGGGTTCGTCCAGGTCCGCGGCGGTCTTGGCCAGGAGTTCGTTGAAGCGGTCGACCTGCGCGGCGAAGAGGGCGTCCGACTGGGCCCGGACGTTGGGGATGACCGGCAGCAGGACCATCCGCAGCCGCGGCTCGGCCGCGCGGGCCTCGGCGACGAAGGCACGGGTGTTGACGGCTGTCTGTTCCGCGTCCGTGTAGAAGCCGAGGTCGATCAGGCCGAGCGAGACGAGCAGGATGTCCGCCCGGCAGTCGCGGACCGCGTCGCCGATCAGCGGGGCCATGTGCAGCCAGCCCTCGCCCCAGCCGGCGAGGTGTGCGCGCGGGAAGTCGGGGTCGGCGTAGGCGTGCGACGTGGGGGCGTCCGCCGCCTTGTCGTAGAGGGTCTCGCGGGGGCCGACCAGGGTGAACGGACCGCCGTACGTCGTGCACAGGTGTTGCCACAGCCGGTGGCGCCAGGTGTGTTCGCCGACGCTTCCGATGGTCATCGAGTCGCCGACCGACATGATCCTGAGCATCCGCTCATGATGGACGATCACCGGGGCGGTTGGGGTGTGAAGCCCACCACGCGCCCTCGGACCCGCGGCCGGGATGGCAGTCTTGGGGCATGCGTCGCTCCCTCGCGTTCCTGGCCGCCGGCCTCCTCGTCGGCGTGCTCGCCGCGCCCGTGCCCGCGGCTGCCGCCGACGGTGACGAGGGGTTCTCCATCACGGACCCCCGCATCACCGAGTCCAGCGGGCTGGCCGCCTCACGTCAGCACCCCGGCATCTACTGGACGCACAACGACAGCGACGACGGCCCGTACCTCTACGCCGTCGACAGCACCACCGGCAAGACCGTCGCCACGATCACCCTCACCGGCGTCGGCACCCCGCGCGACGTCGAGGCCATCTCGATGGGGCCCGACAACCAGATCTACGTCGGCGACATCGGCGACAACGACGGCGTCACCTGGTCCTACGTGTGGATCTACCGGCTTCCCGAGCCCAAGCAGCTGAAGGACCAGACGATCCGGGCCACGCAGTACGTCGTGAAGTACGAGGGCGGATCCCGCGACGCCGAGTCGCTGGTCGTGGACCGTGGCACGGGGCGCGCGTACATCATCGACAAGAACGAGGACGGCGGGCACCTGTACGAAGGCCCCGCCGAGCTCTCCGCCTCCGGGACGAACCTCTTCAAGCCCGTCGCCGCCGTCGACCTGTGGGCCACCGACGCGGCCCTCTCCCCGGACGGCAGACAGCTTGCCGTACGCGGCTACTTCGGCGGTGTCTGGTACGACTGGAACGCCGGGAAGATCAAGCGCGAGGGCCGGCTCAGCGTGCCCCTGCAGGGTCAGGGGGAGTCCGTCAGCTACTCGGCCGACGGCACGAAGCTGATGTACGGCAGCGAGGGCGCCGACAGCCCCGTGACGGCCGAGGACGCGCCCGGCGACAGCGGCTCCGGGGCGTCCGGCAACGGGAGTGCGGGCTCCGCCGCCACCGGGAGCGGGTCCGGCGGCGACGGCTCGGGGAGCAACGTGAAGGTCGGCGCGCTCGCCGTGGCCGTCGCCCTCGCCGCCCTGCTGGGGTTCCGGCGGCTGCGACGGCGGGGATAGGCCCCGGTCACTCCTGGGCGCGGCGCTGTGCCACGAACACTTCGAGGCCGTCGAGGATCCGCTGCAGCCCGAACTCGAAGTGGTCGAAGCCGGGGCCCCAGGTGTCCTCGTCGAGGGAGGAAAGCAGGGGGAAGCGGCCCGAGGTCATGAGCTTCTCCAGCACCGGCGCCTGGGCCTGCCAGAACTCCGTGTCCGTCAGACCCGTCCGGCGCTCCGCCTCCCGCTGGTACAGCTGGGTGCGCGCGGCGCCGACGACATAGCCGTCGATCATGATGACCGCCGATACCAGCTCGGGGTCGGTCAGCCCCATCGGTTTGATCCGGGACAGGATCTTCTCCATGCCGTCGAGGGCGCTCGGGCCGAGGATCGGCCGGGACTGGTTGACCTGGAGCAGCCAGGGGTGGCGGCGGTAGAGCGCGAGGGTGGCACGGCCCATGGCCTCCAGGGCCGAGCGCCAGCCACCGTCGCCGAGGTCGGCGGGGTTCTCCGAGGGGCGCTGCACGCGGTCCAGCATCAGGTCGAGCAGTTCGCCCTTGCCGGGCACGTACCGGTACAGGGACATGGCGCCGGTGCCGAGCTCGGTGGCGATCCGGCGCATGGACACCGCCTCCAGCCCCTCCTCGTCCGCGACCCGGACGGCGGCTTCCACGATCCGGTCCAGGGTCAGGGCCGGTTTGGGCCCGCGACTGGGGCGCCGGCCGGTGTCCCACAGCAGTTCCAGGGTGCGGACGACGTCTCCGCTGCCACTGGTTTCCGTACCGCCCTTGCCGCTCGTCATGGAGCCCAGTTTAGGTCCTCGCGAAAAAACTGAGTACACCGTACTCGCCATCGAGTACGGTGTACTCAGTTACCGAGAAGACCCGGTTACCGAGAAGGGGGACCCATGAGCGACGGATACGCCGTGCGGGCCGAGGCCCTGGAAAAGCGCTACGGCGACAAACGCGCCCTCGACGGCTTCGACCTGGCCGTCCGCGAGGGCACCGTGCACGGCCTGCTGGGGCCGAACGGCGCGGGCAAGACGACCGCGGTCCGCATCCTGTCCACGCTCGTCCGGCTGGAGGGCGGACACGCGACGGTGGCCGGCCTCGACGTGGTCCGGCGGCCGCGCGAGGTGCGCGCCCGGATCGGGCTCACCGGGCAGTACGCGGCGGTCGACGAGGTGCTCACCGGCCGCCAGAACCTGGAGATGTTCGGCCGCCTGTTCCACCTGGGCGGCAGGCGCGCCAAGCTGCGGGCCGTCGAGCTGCTGGAGCAGTTCGACCTCACCGACGCCGGCGACAAGGGCGTCGGCGGCTACAGCGGCGGCATGCGGCGCCGCCTTGACCTCGCCGCCTCGATGATCCTGGCCCCGGCCGTCCTGTTCCTCGACGAGCCGACGACCGGCCTCGACCCGCGCAGCCGCGGCGAGGTCTGGGACTCCGTACGGGCGTTGGTGGCGGGCGGCACCACCGTGCTGCTGACCACGCAGTACCTGGAGGAGGCCGACAAGCTGGCCTCCCGCGTCACCGTCATCGACCACGGCCGGGCCATCGCCGACGACACCCCGGACGGGCTGAAGAACCGCATCGGCGGCGACCGTATCGAGGTCGTGGTCGCCGAAAGGTCGGAGATCGCGCGGGTGGTGAAGGTCGTCGCCCGTGTCTGCGACGGCGAACCCGAGGCGGACGAGACCGAGTTGCGGGTGCACGCCCCGGTGACCGACCGGGTGTCCGCGCTGACCGAGGTGGCGCGGACGCTGCAGGACGAGGGCGTCAGGGTCGAGGACATCGGGCTGCGCAGGCCGAGCCTCGACGACGTGTTCCTGCGCCTGACCGGACACCGGACCGAGACGACCGAGCAGACCCGAAAGGAGGCCGCCGCATGAGCGCCGTCGACCTGGCCGGCCAGGACACCCGCGGCCGCGCGTACTGGGCACTCGCCGACTGCTGGAACATCGTCCGCCGCGGACTGACCCACTACCAGCGCCAACCCGTCAACATCGCCTGGCAGTTGGGCTTCCCCATCCTGTCCGTCCTGCTGTACGGCTATGTGTTCGGCAGCGCCATGCAGGTGCCCGGCGGCGGGGACTACCGGGACTTCCTGATGCCCGGGATGTTCGTGATGACGATGGCGTTCGGCTTCATCAACACCGCCACCGTCGTCGTCTACGACTCCACCAAGGGCGTCATCGACCGCTTCCGCTCCATGCCGATGGCCTCGTCCGCCGTGGTCGCCGGCCGCGGGGTGACCGATCTGCTGGTCGCCTGCGCCGAGTTGGGGATCATGATGGCCACCGCGTTCGCCATGGGCTGGCGGCCGGACGGCGGCTGGGGCTTCCTCGCCGCCTTCGGACTGCTGCTGTGGCTGCGGTTCGCGCTGATCTGGATCGGTGTGTGGCTCGGGCTGCTCGTGCCCAACCCGGAGGCGGCGGGCGGGCTGTTCGCGGTCGCCTTCCCGCTCACCATGATCTCCAGCATCTTCGTCGCGCCCCAGCTGATGCCCGACTGGCTGGGCCATGTGGCCGCCTGGAACCCGATCTCCTCCACGGCCGCGGCCACCCGCGAGCTCTTCGGAACGCCGGTCGGTACCGGGGACTCCTGGGTCGAGCGGCACGCGCTGCTGATGGCCGGGGTGTGGCCGGTGGTGCTCACGGCGATCTTCCTGCCGCTCGCGGTACGGAGGTTCCAGAAGCTGAGCCGGTGACGGCCGCCGCACAAGGTGATGCCGCCTATCTTGACGTGTTCATGAGTGATGGCTTCCATGGGGGGTGCGTGGTGCGATGGGAGCGCTCCCATCGATTCCGGGCCCGCGCCTCCCCGAGAGGAAGCAGCGAATGTTCCGCAGCCTGCGAAGAGCGCTGTGCGCTGCCGCCGCCGCGCTCCTGTTGCCCCTGATGCCGCTGGCCGGCGCGCAGACGGCTCACGCGGCGGCGCCCGGCGACGGCTACTGGCACACCAGCGGCCGCCAGATCCTGGACGCCGCCGGGCAGCCCGTCCGGATCGCCGGGATCAACTGGTTCGGCTTCGAGACCGCCAACCACGTCACCCACGGGCTCTGGTCCCGCGACTACAAGAGCATGATCGACCAGATGAAGTCGCTGGGCTACAACACCCTCCGCATGCCCTTCAGCGACGACATCCTCAAGAGCGGTACCGTCCCCGACAGCATCGACTTCTCCGGCGGCAAGAACGCCGACCTGCAAGGGCTCACCTCCCTCCAGGTCCTGGACAGAATCGTCTCGTACGCCGGTCAGGACGGCCTGAAGGTCATCCTCGACCGGCACCGCCCGGACGCGGCCGGCCAGTCGGCGCTCTGGTACACCTCGGCGGTCCCCGAGTCGACCTGGATCACCAACCTCAAGGCGCTCGCGACCCGGTACAAGGGCAACCCCACCGTCATCGGCATCGACCTGCACAACGAGCCGCACGACCCCGCCTGCTGGGGCTGCGGCGACACGACGAGGGACTGGCGCCTGGCGGCCGAGCGGGCCGGCAACGCGGTGCTCTCCGTCAACCCCGACCTGCTGATCCTCGTCGAGGGCGTGCAGACCTTCAACGACGTCTCCGGCTGGTGGGGCGGCAACCTGATGGGCGTCGCCGAATACCCGGTACGGCTCGACGTGCCGAACCGGGTCGTGTACTCCGCCCACGACTACGCCACGAGCGTGGCCCAGCAGAGCTGGTTCAGCGACCCGTCGTTCCCCGCCAACATGCCGGGGATCTGGGACAAGTACTGGGGCTACATCTTCAAGCAGAACATCGCGCCCGTGTGGGTCGGCGAGTTCGGTACGACACTCCAGTCCACCGTGGACCAGAAGTGGCTGGCCGCGCTGGTGACGTACCTGCGCTCGACGTCCGGGTACGGCTCCGACTCCTTCCACTGGACCTTCTGGTCGTGGAACCCCAACTCCGGCGACACCGGCGGGATCCTGAAGGACGACTGGTCGACCGTGGACACCGTGAAGGACGGATACCTGGCGAGCATCAAGGCGCCGGGGTTCCCGGCGGGCGGGGGCGGCCCCACCGACCCCGGTGACCCGGGCGGCCCCGGCGGAGGCACGGCCGCCTGCACCGCCGTCTACACCGTCAGCAGCGACTGGGGCTCGGGCTTCAACGCCGAGGTGAAGGTGACCAACCCGGGCACGACCGCGCTCACGTCCTGGAAGGTGACCTGGACCTGGCCCGGTGCCCAGAAGGTCACCAGCATGTGGAACGCCTCGTACACCCAGAGCGGGGCGAGCGTGACCGCCGCGAACGCCGGTCACAACGGGGCGGTCGCGGCGGGCGGTTCGGCGAGCTTCGGGTTCGGGGGCGCGCCCGGGGGTGGGGGTGTGCCGGCGGTGACCTGTACGGCGACCTGAACCTGCGCGCGATACGACGGAGAAGGGCGCCCGGTGATCACCGGGCGCCCTTCTCCGTCGTATCGCGCGCAGG
>NZ_JBXEJE010000019.1:91840-200510 GCF_056820935.1 Streptomyces sp. Q2
CTCGCGCGATACGACGGAGAAGGGCGCCCGGTGATCACCGGGCGCCCTTCTCCGTCGTATCGCGCGAGACGGCTACAGCTAGAGCTTCTCGATCACGTAGTCGACGCACTTGGTGAGCGCCTCGACGTCGGCCGGGTCGATCGCCGGGAACATGGCGACGCGGAGCTGGTTGCGGCCGAGCTTGCGGTAGGGCTCGGTGTCGACGACGCCGTTGGCGCGCAGGACCTTGGCCACGGCGGCGGCGTCGATCTCGTCGGCGAAGTCGATCGTGCCGATGACCTGGGAGCGCTTGGCCGGGTCGGTGACGAACGGGGTCGCGTACTTGGACTCGTCCGCCCAGCCGTACAGGCGGGTCGAGGAGTCCTTCGTGCGGCCCGTGGACCAGGCGAGGCCGCCCTGGCCGTTGAACCACTCCAGCTGCTCGTTGAGGAGGAAGAGGGTGGCCAGCGCCGGGGTGTTGTACGTCTGGTTCTTGCGCGAGTTGTCGATCGCCGTCGGGAGCGAGAAGAACTCCGGGACGTGGCGGCCGGACGCGTGGATGCGCTCGGCGCGCTCGATCGCGGCCGGCGAGAAGATCGCGATCCACAGGCCGCCGTCGGAGGCGAAGGACTTCTGCGGGGCGAAGTAGTAGACGTCGGTCTCGGCGATGTCGACCGGGAGGCCGCCGGCGCCGGAGGTGGCGTCCACGAGGACGAGGGAGCCCGCGTCGGCGCCCTGGACCCGCTTGACGGGCGCGGCCACACCGGTGGACGTCTCGTTGTGCGTGAAGGCGTACACGTCGACGCCCGCCTCCGCCTGCGGCTCCGGGTGGGTGCCCGGGTCGGAGGAGATGACGGTCGGCTCGGCGAGCCACGGGGCGAGCTTGGCGGCCTTGGCGAACTTGGAGCTGAACTCGCCGAAGCTGAGGTGCTGCGACTTGTCGTCGATGAGGCCGTGGGTCGCGACGTCCCAGAAGGCGGTGGAGCCGCCGTTGCCGAGGACCACCTCGTAGCCCTCGGGGAGCTGGAACAGCTCGGAGATGCCCTCGCGAACCTTGCCGACCAGGTTCTTGACCGGGGCCTGACGGTGTGAGGTGCCCATGAGGGACGTACCGGTGGAGGCGAGTGCGTCCAGCGCCTCCGTCCGCACCTTGGAGGGTCCCGCGCCGAAACGTCCGTCCGCGGGCTTGATGTCAGAAGGAATCTGGATCTCAGCCACGAAGGGAGCCTAGCCGCTGGGGGAAACCTGGTCGAAACGTAGTCCGTCGGGTGAGACGCCTCGGTGTCGGCGGGCTGGTTTCCTGGAGGCATGACGGATCTTGAGGCCGCGCTGCGCAAGACCGTCCGGGGCGAGGTCGGTTTCGACGTCACCTCCCGGGCGTTGGTCACCATGGACGCGTCCAACTACCGGCGCGTCCCGCTCGGCGTGGTGGCCCCACGGGACGCCGACGACGTGGCGGCGGTGCTCGCCGTGTGCCGGGAACACGGCGTGCCGGTCGTGGCCCGCGGCGGCGGGACGTCGATCGCCGGTCAGGCGACGGGCACGGGCGTCGTACTGGACTTCACCCGGCACATGAACCGCCTGCTGTCCCTCGACGCGGAGGCGGGCACCGCGGTCGTGCAGCCGGGGCTTGTCCTGGACCGCCTCCAGGAGGCCGCCGCCCCGCACGGGCTGCGCTTCGGCCCGGACCCCTCCACCCACAGCCGCTGCACGCTCGGCGGGATGATCGGCAACAACTCCTGCGGCTCGCACTCGGTGGCCTGGGGCACGACCGCGGACAGCGTGCGGGAGCTGTCCGTGCTCACCGCGCGCGGTGAGCGGCTGCGCCCCGGACAGGGGTGGGCGGGCGCCCCGACGGGCCTGCGGGAGCTGGTGGACGGGGAACTGTCGATGCTGCGCACCGGCTTCCCCGAGCTGCCCCGCCGTATCTCCGGCTACGCCCTGGACGCGCTGCTGCCCGAGAACGGGGCCGATGTCGCCCGTTCCCTGTGCGGCTCGGAGGGCACGCTGGGCGTCCTGACGGAGGCCGTCGTAGGGCTGGTGCGGGCGCCACGCGCGCGTGCCCTGGCCGTGCTGGCGTACGCCGACGAAAGCGCGGCGGCGGAAGCGGCGGCCGGGCTGCTGCCACACCGGCCGCTCACCGTGGAGGGCATGGCGGCGGACCTCGTCCGCTCCACGGCCGACCTGCCCCGGGGCGGGGCCTGGCTGTTCGTGGAGACCGGCGGCGACACGCAGGCGCAGGCACGCGCGCGTGCGGAGGCGATCGTGCGCGCGGCGGACGTCGTCGACGCGCTCGTGGTGACGGACCCCGCCGGGCAGCGGACGCTGTGGCGCGTCCGCGAGGACGCGAGCGGTACGGCGACCCGGATGCCGGACGGCTCCGAGGCCTGGCCCGGCTGGGAGGACTGCGCGGTGCCCCCGGCCCGGCTGGGCGCCTACCTGCGGGACTTCCGGGGCCTGCTGGGAGCGCACGGGCTGCGCGGTACGCCGTACGGCCACTTCGGGGACGGCTGCATCCACGTCCGCATCGACTTCGACCTCCTGACGGAGCCGGGCATCGCCCGCTTCCGGCACTTCTCGCAGGAGCTGGCCGAGCTGGTCGTCGCCCACGGCGGTTCGCTGTCCGGGGAGCACGGGGACGGGCAGGCGAGGGCCGAGCTGCTGCCCCGTATGTACGGCGAGGAACTGGTGGGCCTCTTCGAGCGGGCGAAGGCGCTGTGGGACCCGGACGACCTGCTCAACCCGGGCATGCTGGTCCGCCCCGCCCCCCTCGACTCGAATCTCCGCTTCTCCGTGCTGCCGCGCGAACCGGTGGACGTGGCCTTCGGCTACCCGGCGGACGGCGGCGACTTCTCGGCGGCCGTGCGCCGGTGCGTCGGGGTCGCGAAATGCCGTACGACCTCGGCGTCCGGGACCGCTGTCATGTGCCCGTCCTTCCGGGCGACCGGCGAGGAGGAACACTCCACACGCGGGCGTGCCCGGCTGCTGCACGAGATGCTCGCGGGTGAGCTGGTCACCGACGGCTGGCGGTCCAAGGAGGTCCGGGACGCCCTCGACCTGTGCCTGTCCTGCAAGGGCTGCCGGTCCGACTGCCCGGTCGGGGTCGACATGGCCACGTACAAGGCGGAGTTCCTCCACCACCACTACGCCGGGCGGCGACGCCCGCTCGCGCACTACAGCATGGGGTGGCTGCCGGTGTGGCTGCGCTGGGTGTCCCGGATGCGGGCCGGTGCCGTGGTCAACGCGCTCGCCTCGGTACGGCCGCTCGCCCGGGTGGCGAAACGGCTGGGCGGCATCGCGGGCGAGCGGCAGATCCCTCGGGTGGCGGGGGAGACGTTCAGCAGGTGGTGGCGGCGTCGACGGCCGTCCGCCTCCGGCCGGGGCGCGCTGGTCGTGCTGTGGCCCGACACCTTCACCGAACACCTCTCGCCGTCCGTGGGCCGGGCGGCCGTCCGCGTGCTGGAGGCGGCGGGCCTGCGGGTGGCCCTGCCGCCGACGCTGCGGGGGCGCGGTCGGGTGGGAGACGGCAGGTCGGGCGTCCTGAACCCCGTGTCGCCGGCCCGGGGGCGTGCCCGGGTCTGCTGCGGGCTGACGTACGTCTCCACGGGCCAACTGGACCGGGCCCGTACGGTGCTGCGCCGCACCCTCGACCTCATGGCCCCGGTGCTGGAGACGGACACCCCGGTCCTCGTCCTGGAACCCAGCTGCGCCGCCGCCCTGCGCACCGACCTCCCGGAACTCCTCCACGACGACCCCCGGGCCGCCCTCCTGGCATCCCGGATCCTGACCTTCGCCGAGACCCTGGAGCGCCTCGCCCCCGACTGGACCCCACCCCGGCTGGACCGCCCGGCCACCGGCCAGACCCACTGCCACCAGCACGCGGTACTCGGCGACGCCCCCGACCGCCGGCTGCGCCGGGCCGCCGGCCTCACCGGCGAGCTGGCCGGCGGCTGCTGCGGACTCGCGGGCAACTTCGGCTTCGAGAAGGGCCACTACGAGGTGTCGGCCGCGTGCGCGGAGGAGCGGTTGCTGCCTGCGGCACGAGCGGCACAGGGCGAGGGGGCCGTGGTGCTGGCGGACGGATTCTCGTGCCGGACGCAGTTGGAGCAGTTGGCGGGGGTGCGGGGGCGGCACTTGGCGGAGGTGTTGGCGGAGGGGCTGGATCGGTTGGAAGGGGCGGACGGGGTGGAGGGATCGGAAGGGCTGGAGGAACGAGACGGGGAAGAGGAGCGAGACGGGGAGGAGGAGCGAGGTGGGGAAAGGGAATGACCGGGTCGCGGGCTCCCTGACATGATCACGGCGTGACCCGTGAGTCTGTACGGCCCCGCCCCAGGAAGTACGTCCTCTTCGACGTCGACGGCACGTTGATCGACGCCGTGGCCAACCAGCACCGGGTCTGGGCGTCGTGGGCCGGCCGGTACGGGCTGGACGCGGACGAGGTCTACAGGGTGGCGTTGCGGACCCGGCCGAAGGAGACCTTCGCGGCGGTGGCCCCGGACCGGGATCCGGGGGAGTGCCTGGCCGCGCTGCACCACCTGGAGGACGAGGACGTCCGCTCCGGCCTCTACACGGCCTTCGAGGGCGCGTCGCAGCTGCTGGACGCCTTGCCGGCGGGCGCGTGGGCGCTGGTGACCTCGAACTACGAGCACCGGGTGCGCGGCCGGTTCGCCCGGACGGGGCTGCCCGTGCCGCACGTCCTCGTGGACGCGGCCGCGGTCGAGGAGGGCAAGCCGTCGCCCGTGCCCTACCTGCTGGCCGCCCGGCACCTCGGTGCCCGCCCCGAGGACTGCCTGGTGATCGAGGACGCCCCGTCCGGCGTCGAGTCGGGGCTGCGGGCCGGCATGACGGTGTGGGCAGTCAACACTCCGGGCGGCGTGACCGGCGCGCACCGCCATTTCGGGAGTCTGCGGGAAGCGGTCCCGGACATCCTCGCGTTCGCCCGTGCGGAGGGGCCGGCCGCGGTGCGATGACCGAGGGGACTCGAGCCTCACGGACACGGGCCGCCGCAGTTCATAGGCTGGCGGGTCCTGCCACCGTCAAGGAGTCCCGGTATGCCCCTCAGCGTCCAGCCCATCTCCCGCGACGAACATCTCGCCTTCGTCGCGACCCGCCCCTCCGCCAGCCACATGCAGGTTCCCTCCTGGGGCGAGGTGAAGCCGGACTGGCGGGCGGAGAGCCTGGGATGGTTCGACGAGGAGGGGCGGCTGGTGGGAGCGGGACTCGCCCTGTTCCGGCCGGTGCCGAAGCTGAGGAGGTACCTCGCGTACCTGCCCGAGGGACCGCTGATCGACTGGTACGCGAGCGACCTCGACCGCTGGCTGGACCCGATGCTCACCCACCTCAAGCGGCAGGGCGCCTTCTCGGTCAGGATGGGCCCGCCCGTCGTCGTACGCCGATGGAGCGCCGACGCGGTGAAGGCGGCGATCGCCGATCCGGCGGCCCGACGGCTGGGGGACGCGGAGGCGACGTCGTACGAACCGCGTGCCGTCGACGTGGCGGGCCGGCTGCTGCGGGCCGGCTGGCAGCGCACCGGATCCGGGAGCGAGGGCGGCTTCGCGGCCGGGCAGCCCCGGTACGTCTTCCAGGTGCCGTTCGCCGGCCGGTCGTTGGAGGACATCCACGGCGGCCTCAACCAGCAGTGGCGACGCAACATCAAGAAGGCGGAGAAGGCCGGCGTGAAGGTCGTCCGCGGCGGCTACGAGGACCTGCCCGCCTTCTACGAGCTGTACGTCGAGACCGCCGAGCGCGACCGCTTCCTTCCGCGCCCGCTGTCCTACTTCCAGCGCATGTGGACCGCGCTCACCGCCGAGCACCCCGACCGCATGCGGCTCTACCTCGCCCACCACGACGGCGAGGTCCTCGCCGCGGCCACCATGCTCACCGTCGGTGACCACGTCTGGTACTCCTACGGCGCCTCCACCGGCCGCAAGCGCGAGGTCCAGCCCAACAACGCCATGCAGTGGCGCATGATGACCGACGCCCATGAACTCGGCGCCGCCGTCTACGACTTCCGGGGCATCACCGACACGCTGGAGGAGTCCAACCACCTCCTGGGGCTCCTGCGCTTCAAGGCCGGCGCGGGCGGTGAGGCCGTCGAGTACCTGGGGGAGTGGGACTTCCCGATCAACCGGCTGCTGCACAAGGCGCTGGGTCTGTACATGTCCCGTCGGTAGCCGAGGGCCCGGCCCGGCGGCACCCCGAGTGGGACAGTCGCGTAAAGGTGGGACAGTTGCATAAAGGGTTCACACACCTGGCGCAGTCCATTACTGTGGACTTCAGCGTGCAGTGAGATGTACGAAACCCCGAGCCGCCCCGGAAGGCACCGTGAGCACCCGCAGCGCAGCCACCACCCCGTCCAGCACCCCCACGCCGGTCGGTCCCGTACCCTCTCCGGACGGCGCCCCGCAGCGCTGGGGCTCCCTCGGGCCGGTGGGACTGTTGTTCGCCGGAGGCGTCTCGGTGCAGTTCGGTGGTGCCCTCGCCGTGACGCTGATGCCGAGGGCCGGCGCGCTCGGCGTGGTCACCCTGCGGCTGCTGGCGGCGGCAGTCGTGCTGCTGCTGGTCTGCCGGCCCCGGCTGCGCGGCCACTCGCGCGCCGACTGGGGCACGGTCGTCGCCTTCGGCCTCACCCTGGCCGCGATGAACGGCCTCTTCTACCAGGCCGTCGACCGCATCCCGCTGGGCGCCGCGGTCACCCTGGAGGTACTCGGCCCCCTCACCCTCTCGGTCCTGTCCTCCCGTCGCGCGCTCAACCTGGTCTGGGCCGGTCTCGCCCTCGCCGGCGTCTTCCTCCTCGGCGGCGGAGGCTTCAGCGACCTCGACCCCATAGGCGTCGCCTTCGCCCTGGGTGCGGGCGCCATGTGGGCGGCGTACATCGTCTTCAGCGCACGTACGGGCCGCCGCTTCCCGAAGGCGGACGGGCTCGCGCTGGCGATGGCGGTGGCCGCCCTGCTGTTCCTCCCCCTGGGCATCGCCGAGGCGGGCACGAGGCTGCTCGACCCGACCACGATCGCCCTCGGCTCGGCAGTCGCCCTGCTCTCCTCCGTCCTGCCCTACACCCTCGAGCTCCTCGCCCTCCGGCGCCTGCCCGCCTCCACCTTCGCCATCCTCATGAGCCTGGAACCGGCCATCGCCGCCGGCGCCGGCTTCCTTCTGCTCGACCAGGCCCTGAGCACCACGGAGGCGGCCGCGATCGCCCTGGTCATCGCGGCGAGCATGGGGGCCGTGCGGACCCAGATGGGGCGGGGGAAGGCGACGGTGCCGGAGGTCTGACGGGAGTCAGCCGCCGGGCTTCTCCCGGACGCGGACGTGCTGCCGGCTTGCGTCCGTGAACGGCTGCCGTGTTCACCCGTCCCACCGCTCACGCAGCCGCATCCCGGCCGGCCGGGCCGTCACCCGACAGCATTCCGACCGCGTCAATTCATGCAAGCATGCTTGCTTGTTTCCGGGGCCGCTGCCATGCTCGCCCCATGGCCGACCCGACGCCCCTGTTCGACGACCTGCGTGCCGAAAGCGACGAACTCGACCTCCTCGTCGCCGAGTTGAGTCCTGACCAGTGGGCCCTCGCCACCCCGGCCCCCCGCTGGACCATCGCCCATCAGATCGCGCACCTCGCCTGGACCGACCGGGCCGCCCTGCTGGCGGTCACCGACCGGGACGCGTTCCAGAAGCTGGTCGAGGAGGCCGTGGCCGCCCCCGACTCCTTCGTCGACGAGGGCGCGGAAGAGGGCGCCAAGCTCCCGCCCGCCGAACTCCTGCCGCGATGGCGGCAGGGGCGAGCCGCCCTCGACGACGCACTGCGCGCCGCCCCGCCCGGCGCCCGTTTCCCCTGGTACGGCCCACCCATGTCGGCCGCCTCCATGGCCACCGCGCGGCTCATGGAGACGTGGGCCCACGGACAGGACGTGGCAGACACCCTGGGTGTGGCGCGGCCACCCACCGACCGGCTCAGGCATGTGGCCCACATCGGTGTGCGGGCACGGGACTACGCCTTCAACGTGCGCGGACTGACCCCGCCACCACAGGAGTTCCGCATCGAACTCGTCGGTCCCGGCGGCGACGTGTGGGCGTACGGCCCTGAAACCGCACCCCAGCGCGTCACCGGGCCCGCCCTCGACTTCTGCCTCCTGGTCACCCGGCGCGCCCACCGCGCCGACCTCGCCCTCGAGGCCGACGGCCCCGACGCCGACCGGTGGCTCGACCTCGCCCAGGCCTTCGCGGGACCGCCGGGCGAAGGGCGCCCGGCGAAGGGTGACACACCGTGACCCTTCGAATCGGCAACGCCTCCGGCTTCTACGGCGACCGCTTCGACGCCATGCGCGAGATGCTCACCGGCGGCGAACTCGACGTCCTCACCGGCGACTACCTCGCCGAGCTGACCATGCTGATCCTGGGCCGCGACCGGCTGAAGGACCCCGGCGCCGGATACGCCCGCACGTTCCTGCGGCAGCTGGAGGAGTGCCTCGGGCTGGCCCACGAGCGAGGCGTGCGGATCGTCACCAACGCCGGTGGCCTGAACCCGGCCGCACTCGCCGACGCCGTGCGGAACCTGGCCGACCGGCTCGGTATCCCCGTACGCGTCGCGCACGTCGAGGGCGACGACCTCACCGCCGCCCACCCCGGCAGCCTCGCCGCCCACGCCTACCTCGGCGGCTTCGGGATCGCCGCCTGTCTGCGGGAGGGCGCGGACATCGTGGTCACGGGGAGAGTGACGGACGCGGCGCTCGTCACCGGGCCCGCCGCCGCCCACTTCGGCTGGACACCGACGGACCACGACCGGCTCGCGGGGGCCGCCGTCGCCGGGCACGTCCTGGAGTGCGGGGCGCAGGCCACCGGCGGCAACTACGCGTTCTTCGGCGAGGGCGGCGCCACCCGCCCGGGCTTCCCGCTCGCCGAACTCCACGAGGACGGCAGCAGTGTCATCACCAAGCACCCCGGCACCGGCGGCCTGGTCGACATCGGCACGGTGACGGCCCAGCTGCTGTACGAGACGGGCGGGGCCCGCTATCCGGGACCGGACGTCACCGCCCGCCTCGACACCGTACGGCTCACCCAGGAGGGCCCCGACCGGGTGCGGGTCGACGGCGTACGGGGCGAGGCGCCGCCTCCGACGCTCAAGGTCGGCGTCAACCGTCTCGGCGGCTTCCGCAACGAGGTCGTCTTCGTCCTCACCGGGCTGGAGATCGATTCCAAGGCGGCCCTGGTGCGCCGCCAGATGCGGGCCGCGTTCGCCACCTCCCGCCCCGCGCAGGTCAGCTGGGACCTCGTGCGCACCGACCGGCCCGACGCCGGCTCCGAGGAGACCGCGAGCGCGCTGCTGCGGCTCGTCGTGCGCGACCCCGTCCAGGAGAAGGTCGGACGAGTGCTGAGCGGCGCCGCCGTCGAGCTGGCGCTCGCCAGCTACCCCGGCTTCCACATGCTGGCACCCCCCGGGAAGGGCACGCCCTACGGAGTCTTCGAGGCGGCGTACGTCCCGCACGAGGACGCAGGCCATGTGGCCGTCCTCGACGACGGCCGCCGGATCCCCGTCACGCCGGCCCGCGACACCCTCGTACTCGACGGCGTTCCCGAGCCGCCGCTGCCCAGGCCGCTCCCCGAAGGGCCGGTGAAACGCGCCCCGCTCGGCCTGGTCGCCGGCGCCCGCAGCGGGGACAAGGGCGGGGACGCCAACGTCGGGGTCTGGGCCCGGACCGACGAGGCCTGGCGGTGGCTCGCCCACGAGCTGACCGTCGACCGGTTCCGGCAGCTGATCCCCGAGAGCCGTCAGCTGAACGTCACCCGGCACGTCCTGCCGAACCTGCGCGCCCTGAACTTCGTCGTCGAGGGGATCCTCGGCGAGGGCGTCGCCGCCCAGCACCGCTTCGACCCGCAGGCCAAGGCGCTGGGCGAATGGCTGCGCTCCCGTCACGTGGACATCCCGGAGGCCCTCCTGTGACCGTCATCGCCTCCGCCCTGGACACGGGCGGCCCCGAGTACCGGGCCAACCGCGAGGCCATGCTCGCCAAGCTCACCGACCTGGACGCCGAGCACGCGAAGGCCATCGCGGGCGGCGGCCCGAAGTACGTCGAGCGGCACCGCCGGCGCGGCAAGCTCCTCGCCCGTGAGCGCGTCGAACTGCTCCTGGACCCCGACACGCCCTTCCTGGAACTGTCGCCGCTGGCCGCCTGGGGCAGCGACTACACGGTCGGCGCGTCCCTCGTCACCGGCATCGGGGTGGTCGAGGGCGTGGAGTGTCTGATCACCGCCAACGACCCGACCGTGCGCGGGGGCGCGAGCAACCCCTGGTCCCTGAAGAAGGCCCTGCGCGCCAACGACATCGCGCTCGCCAACCGGCTGCCCTGCATCAGCCTGGTGGAGTCCGGCGGCGCCGACCTGCCCTCCCAGAAGGAGATCTTCATCCCCGGCGGCGCGATCTTCCGGGACCTCACCCGGCTCTCCGCCGCCGGGATCCCCACCATCGCGGTCGTCTTCGGGAACTCCACCGCCGGAGGCGCCTACATCCCCGGCATGTCCGACCACGTGATCATGGTCAAGGAGCGCGCGAAGGTGTTCCTCGGCGGGCCGCCGCTCGTGAAGATGGCCACCGGCGAGGAGAGCGACGACGAGTCACTCGGCGGCGCGGAGATGCACGCGCGTGTGTCGGGCCTCGCCGACTACTTCGCCGTCGACGAGCCGGACGCGCTGCGCCAGGCGCGGCGCGTGGTGGCCCGCCTCAACCACCGCAAGGCCTACGCCGACCCGGGCCCGGCCATCCCTCCCGAGTACGACGAGGACGAGCTCCTGGGGATCGTCCCCGGCGACCTGAGGACCCCCTTCGACCCCCGCGAGGTCGTCGCCCGCATCGTCGACGCCTCCGACTTCGACGAGTTCAAGCCGCTGTACGGGACGAGCCTGACGACCGGCTGGGCGACCCTGCACGGCTACCCGGTCGGCATCCTCGCCAACGCCCAGGGGGTCCTCTTCAGCGAGGAGTCCCAGAAGGCCGCCCAGTTCATCCAGCTCGCCAACCAGCGCGACATCCCGCTGCTCTTCCTCCACAACACCACCGGCTACATGGTCGGCAAGGAGTACGAGCAGGGCGGCATCATCAAGCACGGCGCGATGATGATCAACGCGGTCAGCAACTCGAAGGTCCCGCACCTGTCGGTCCTCCTGGGCGCGTCCTACGGCGCCGGCCACTACGGCATGTGCGGCCGCGCCTACGACCCCCGCTTCCTCTTCGCCTGGCCCAGCGCCAAGTCCGCCGTCATGGGCCCCCAGCAGCTCGCCGGCGTCCTCTCCATCGTCGCCCGGCAGTCCGCGGCCGCCAAGGGACAGCCGTACGACGACGACGCGGACGCCGCCCTGCGCGCCATGGTGGAGCAGCAGATCGAGTCCGAGTCGCTCCCCATGTTCCTGTCCGGGCGCCTGTACGACGACGGCGTCATCGACCCGCGCGACACCCGCGCCGTCCTCGGCCTGTGCCTGTCCGCCCTCCACACGGCCCCCTACGAGGGCGCGCGGGGCGGCTTCGGCGTCTTCCGGATGTGAGACCCATGATTTCGACACTGCTGGTCGCCAACCGCGGCGAGATCGCCTGCCGCGTCTTCCGCACCTGCCGCGAGCTGGGCATCCGGACGGTCGCCGTGCACTCGGACGCCGACGAGAGGGCCCTCCACGCGCGCGTGGCCGACACGGCCGTGCGACTGCCGGGCGCGGCGCCCGCCGACACCTACCTGCGCGGCGACCTGATCGTGAAGGCCGCCGTCGCCGCCGGCGCGGACGCCGTCCACCCCGGCTACGGCTTCCTCTCCGAGAACGCCGACTTCGCGCGCGCCGTCCTGGGCGCCGGCCTCGTCTGGATCGGCCCGCCCCCGGAGGCGATCGAGGCGATGGCGTCCAAGACCCGCGCCAAGAAGCTGATGGGCCTCGAACCCCTGCGCGAGGTCACCGAGACCGACCTGCCCGTCCTGGTGAAGGCGGCGGCGGGCGGCGGGGGTCGCGGCATGCGGATCGTGCGGCGTCCGGAGGACCTGGACTCCGCGCTGGAGGCCGCGCGCGCCGAGGCCGCGAGCGCCTTCGGCGACGGCGAGGTGTTCGTCGAGCCGTACGTGGAGAACGGACGCCACGTCGAGGTCCAGGTGCTCGCCGACACCCACGGCACGGTGTGGGCCCTCGGCACCCGCGACTGCTCCCTCCAGCGCCGCCACCAGAAGGTGATCGAGGAGGCGCCCGCACCCGCCCTGCCCGACGGGCTCGCCGAGGAACTGCACGCCCTGGCCGTACGCGCCGCCCGCGCCGTCGACTACGTGGGCGCCGGCACGGTCGAGTTCCTGGTCGCCGACGGCACACCCCACTTCCTGGAGATGAACACCCGCCTCCAGGTCGAACACCCCGTCACCGAAGCCGTCTTCGGCATCGACCTGGTCGCCCACCAGATCCGCGTCGCAGAAGGCCATCCCCTCGAAAACGACCCCCCACGCGCGCGTGGCCACGCCGTGGAGGCCCGCCTCTACGCCGAGGACCCGGCGAACGACTGGTCCCCCCAGACCGGCACCCTGCACCGCCTGGCCGTCCCCGAAGGCGTCCGCCTGGACACCGGCTACGAGGACGGCGACTCCATCGGCGTCCACTACGACCCCATGCTCGCCAAAATCGTCGCCCACGCCCTCACCCGCGCGGAGGCCCTGCGCAAACTGGCCGGCGCCCTGGAGCGAGCCACGCTCCACGGCCCCGTCACCAACCGGAACCTGCTCGTACGGTCACTACGGCACCCGGAGTTCACCACCGCCCGCATGGACACGGGCTTCTACGACCGCCACCTGCCCGAACTCACCGCCCCCGCTCCCGAACCCCACGCCCCCCTGGCCGCCGCCCTCGCCGACGCCCACGGCCGCTCCCGCTTCGGCGGCTGGCGCAACGTCCCCTCCCAGCCGCAGGCCAAGCGCTACGCGACGGCGGGGGAGGAGCACGAGGTCCACTACCGGCACACCCGGGCGGGCCTGGAGGCGGACGGGGTGCGGGTCGTCCACGCCGACGCCCGTCTCGTCGTCCTCGAAGTGGACGGCGTACAGCGCAGGTTCGAGGTGGCGCGGTACGACGACGAGGTGCACGTCAACACCACCCGGCTCACCGCCCTGCCCCGCTTCCCCGACCCGGTGGCCCAACTGGCACCCGGCTCCCTGGTCGCCCCCATGCCGGGCACGGTGGCCAGGATCGCCGAGGGGGCCGTCGTAGGAGCCGCCGTCCAGGCCGGAGAGCCCCTTCTGTGGCTGGAGGCGATGAAGATGGAACACAAGATCACCGCACCCGTCACAGGAACGCTGAGCGCCCTCCACGCCGTAGTCGGTCAACAGGTGGAGCCGGGCCTTTTGCTGGCGGTGGTGAAAGCACCCTAGGGGCGCGGGGCTGCATCACATATGCGGCTCCGCCGCGTGAGCGCGACCAGCCACAGACGACCCGCACCCTCCGAACGGCAGAGCCCCCCCTCCCCCGAGGAGCCCCATGACCACCCTCATCGAATCCGAGGAACACCAGGCCCTACGAGCAGCCGTAGCCGCCCTCGGCCGGCGCCACGGCCGCAACCACGACCGAGAAGCCCTCTGGTCCGAGGCGGGCAAACTCGGCTACCTCGGCGTCAACCTGCCGGAGGCACACGGCGGCGGTGGCGGCGGAATCGCCGAACTCTCCATCGTCCTCGAAGAACTCGGCGCCGCAGGCTGCCCCCTGCTCATGATGGTCGTCTCACCGGCCATCTGCGGCACAGTCCTCACCCGCTTCGGCACGGACGCCCAAAAGCAACACTGGCTCCCCGGCCTGGCAGACGGCACCCGCACCATGGCCTTCGGCATCACCGAACCCGACGCCGGCTCCAACAGCCACCGCATCACCACCACCGCCCGCCGCGACCCCGACACCGGGGACTGGCTCCTCACCGGCCGTAAGGTCTTCATCTCCGGCGTCGACATCGCCGACGCCACCCTCGTCGTCGGCCGCACCGAGGACTCCCGCACCGGCAGCCTCAAACCCTGCCTCTTCATCGTCCCCCGCGACACACCCGGCTTCACCCGCCACCGCATCGACATGGAACTCACCGCCGCGGAGAAGCAGTTCGAACTCACACTCGACGACGTACGGCTCCCCGCCGACGCACTCGTGGGCGACGAGGACGCCGGCCTCCTCCAGCTCTTCGCCGGCCTCAACCCCGAACGCATCATGACCGCCGCCTTCGCGATCGGCATGGGCCGCTACGCCCTCGCCCAAGCGATCACGTACGCCCGCGAGCGCACCGTCTGGAACACCCCCATCGGCGCCCACCAGGCCATCGCGCACCCCCTCGCCCAGGCACACATCGACCTCGAACTCGCCCGCCTGATGATGCAGAAGGCGGCCCACCTCTACGACGCCGGGGACGACGTCGGCGCGGGCGAGGCCGCCAACATGGCCAAGTACGCGGCCGGGGAGGCCTGCGTGAAGGCGGTCGACCAAGCGGTGCACACACTCGGCGGAAACGGCCTCACACGCGAGTTCGGGCTCGGCTCGTTGATAACGGCCGCGCGCGTGGCTCGTATTGCTCCGGTGAGCCGGGAGATGATTCTCAACTACGTCTCCCACCAGACCCTGGGCCTGCCCAAGTCGTACTGACCGGCACGTGCCGCGCGAGGAGGAACCGTGTTCCGCAGCGAGTACGCAGACGTCCCGCCCGTAGAACTCCCCATCCACGAGGCGGTGCTCGGCCGGGCCGCCGAGTTCGGCGACGCGCCCGCCCTGATCGACGGCACCGACGGCACCACACTCACCTACGAGCAGCTGGAGCGCTTCCACCGCCGGGTCGCCGCCGCCCTCGCCGAGGCGGGCGTCGCCAAGGGCGACGTCCTCGCCCTGCACAGCCCCAACACGATCGCCTTCCCCACCGCGTTCTACGCCGCCACGCGCGCGGGTGCCTCGGTCACCACCGTGCACCCCCTCGCCACACCGGAGGAGTTCGCCAAGCAGCTCACCGACTCCGGCGCCCGCTGGATCATCACCGTCTCACCGCTCCTGCAGACCGCCCGCAGGGCAGCCGAACTCGCCGGTGGCGTCCGGGAGATCTTCGTCTGCGACAGCGCCCCCGGACACCGCTCACTCATCGACATGCTGGTGTCCGCGGCCCCCGAGCCCCGGATCGACCTCGACCCCGGGCAGGACGTGGCCGCCCTCCCGTACTCGTCGGGCACCACCGGCGTCCCCAAAGGCGTGATGCTCACACACCGCCAGATCGCCACCAACCTCGCCCAGCTCGAACCCGCCATGGGAACCGGCCCCGGCGACCGCATCCTCGCCGTACTGCCCTTCTTCCACATCTACGGTCTGACAGCCCTCATGAACGCCCCCCTGCGCATGGGCGCCACCGTCGTCGTCCTGCCCCGCTTCGACCTGGAGACCTTCCTCGCGGCCATCCAGAACCACCGCATCACCGGCCTCTACGTCGCCCCGCCGATCGTCCTCGCCCTCGCCAAGCACCCCGCGGTCGCGCAGTACGACCTGTCGTCCCTGAAGTACATCGTCAGCGCCGCGGCCCCCCTGGACGCCAAACTCGCCGCCGCCTGCTCCCAGCGGCTCGGCCTGCCCCCCGTCGGCCAGGCCTACGGCATGACCGAACTGTCCCCGGGCACCCACGTCGTCCCCCTGGACGCCATGAGCGAGGCCCCCGCCGGGACCGTCGGCAAACTCATCGCCGGCACCGAGATGCGGATCGTCTCCCTCGACGACCCCGACAAGGACCTCGACATCGACGAGTCCGGCGAGATACTCATCCGCGGTCCCCAGGTCATGAAGGGCTACCTGGGCCGCCCCGACGCCACCGCCGCGATGATCGACCCCGACGGCTGGCTGCACACCGGAGACGTCGGCCACGTCGACGCCGACGGCTGGCTGTTCGTCGTGGACCGCGTCAAGGAACTCATCAAGTACAAGGGCTTCCAGGTCGCCCCCGCCGAACTCGAAGCCCTGCTCCTCACCCACCCCGGCATCGCCGATGCGGCCGTCATCGGCGTCTACGACGACGACGGCAACGAGAACCCGCACGCCTACGTGGTCCGCCAGCCGACCGCCACCGGCCTGTCCGAAGGAGAGGTCATGATGTACGTCGCCGAACGCGTCGCCCCCTACAAGCGCGTCCGCCACGTCACCTTCATCGAAGGCGTCCCCCGCGCCGCCTCCGGAAAGATCCTGCGCCGACACCTCAGGGAGCGGACGTGACCGCCCTGATCCACCCCACACACGAACGCGGCATCACCACCCTCACCCTGGACTCGCCGCACAACCGCAACGCCCTGTCCGCCGCCCTCGTGCACGAACTCACCGACGCCCTGAAACGGTCCGGCAAGGACGACGACGTACGCGCCGTCGTCCTCACCCACACCGGCACCACCTTCAGCGCGGGCGCCGACCTGCGCGAACCACCCCAGCCCAAGGCCCTCGTCGCCCTGCTCCGGCAGATCGTCAAGCTGCGCAAGCCCGTCGTGGCCCGGGTCACCGGCCACGTACGGGCCGGCGGCCTCGGCCTGCTCGGCGCCTGCGACATCGCGGCCGCCTCCGACACCGCCACCTTCGCCTTCACCGAGGTCCGCATCGGAGTGGCCCCCGCGCTGATCTCCCTCCCCCTGCTGCCCCGCGTCGACCCCCGCGCCCTCGCCCGCTACTACCTCACCGGCGAGACCTTCGACGCGGCCGAGGCCGCCCGCATCGGACTCCTCACGGCGGCAGGCGACCACACCGACGTCGACGAGGTCCTCGCCCCCGTCCTCGACGGACTGCGACGAGCCTCCCCACGCGCCCTGGCCGAGACGAAACGCCTGCTCACGGCTAAGGTGCTGGAGGCCTTCGACCTGGACGCGGGCGAACTGGCCAGACTCTCGGCCCGCCTGTTCGCCTCCGCCGACGCCCGCGAGGGCATGACAGCCTTCCTCGAACGACGGGATCCCGCATGGGTGCTGTGAACGCGGTCGACCGCGCCCCCGGCGACCGCGTCCCCAAACAGGACCGCAGCCGCGCCACCCGGCAACGCCTCCTGGAAGCCGCCGTGGCCTGCCTCGCCGAACACGGCTGGGCGGGCTCCACGGTCACCGTCGTCGCCGAACGCGCCGGCGTCTCCCGCGGCGCCGCCCAGCACCACTTCCCGACCCGCGAGGACCTCTTCACCGCCGCGGTCGAATACGTCGCCGAAGAACGCTCCACCGCCCTGCGCGCCCTCTTTCCCCAGGGCGCGGCCACGGACGACCGCAGGACCGTCGTCTCCGCCCTCGTCGACCTCTACACCGGCCCCCTCTTCCGCGCCGCCCTCCACCTGTGGGTCGCCGCCTCCAACGAGGCCCAGCTGCGACCGCGGGTGACGGAACTCGAGGCCCGCGTCGGCCGCGAAACCCACCGCATCGCCGTGGACCTGCTCGGCGCCGACGAGTCCCGGCCGGGCGTACGGGAGACGGTGCAGGGCCTGCTCGACATGGCCCGGGGGCTGGGACTGGCCAACCTGCTCACGGACGACGCCGCCCGCCGCGACCGGGTCGTCACCCAGTGGGCGAGCCTGCTGGACGAGGCACTGGGCTGACGGAGGCCCGCGGCAACGCTCCGGAACCCACCCGACCGGACGGACATCCCGCCCGAGGGCCGCGCCTCACGGGTTGGGTGGCCCTGCGGTTAAAGGACTGGGCAGCCCGCGCCTCACGGACGCAGCCTCCGCCTCATCGGCTGGGAGACCCCCGCGGCCTCACGGGCCGGCAGCCCGCGCCTCACGATTCAGCCTCCGCCTCACGGGTTGGGTGGCTTCACGGACCGGGCAGCCCGCGCGTCACGGCTGGGCGGCCCGGCCGGGCCCGCCCCACGTGATCCCCTGATCGCGTGGGGCGGCCTCCCTACGGCCTCACGGGCCGGCAGCCCGCGCCTCACGATTCAGCCTCCGCCTCACGGGTTGGGTGGCCCCGCGGCTTCACGGACTGGGTATCGTCCCCGTCCTCACGGCTGGGCAGCCCCGCCTCACGGATTCAGCCTCCGCCTTACGGGCTCAGCCTCCGCCTCACGGGCTCAGGCCCCGCCTCACGGATTCGGCCCGCGCCTCACGGATTCAGCCGTTCCACGCGCCAGCTCCCGTCCGCCTCCGCCACGTACCGCAGCCGGTCGTGCAGCCGGTTCTCGCGGCCCTGCCAGAACTCCACCGCCTGCGGGGCCACCCGGAAGCCACCCCAGTTCGGCGGCACCGGCACCTGCTCGCCCTCCGGGTAGCGGGCCGCCAGCTCCGCGTACGCCGCGTCCAGGCCGGCCCGGTCCGCGACCACCGAGGACTGCGCGCTCGCCCACGCACCGAGCTGGGAGCCGTGCGGGCGGCTGCGGAAGTACGCGGCGGTCTCGTCCCGTCCGGTGCGCCGCGCGACGCCCGTGACGATGACCTGGCGGGCCATCGGATGCCATGGGAACAACAGCGAGACGAAAGGGTTCTCCGCCAGCTCGCGGGCCTTTCGGGAGTCGTAGTTGGTGTAGAAGACGAAGCCCTGCTCGTCGAAGTGCTTCAGCAGCACCGTGCGCGCGCTGGGCCGGCCCTCGGCGTCCGCCGTGGCGACGACCATGGCGTTCGGCTCGAAGAGCCGCCCCTCGATCGCGGCCTCCTTGAACCAGTGCGCGAACTGCTCGACGGGCGTCGCGGCGAGGTCGGCCTCGGCAAGCCCCTCGGCGCGGTACTGCTTACGCATGGAGGCGGGATCGAGGGCGGCGTCTCGGTCGGTCACGCCGTCATCCTGCCGTATGAGCGGGCGACGTTCGCCATGGTGGTCTTCATCACTGCGTGGCACTGAGTGCCGCAATCCCTCCCCAAGGGTGGCACCCGGGGATATCGTGCTGATGCCGTTCCGGTCGGATGACCGCCGACCGCACGGGGCATCACAGAGGTACCGCCCAGGACCGCGAGTTCTCGGAGACGAACCGCGGAGCCGTCGGACGGACGCATACCCGCCGCCTGCCACGCGGCAGCCGCACCCGCACCCGCACCCCACAACACCCGCACCATCACACCAGCCGCAGCACAACAGAACACCCCACCATCCGTCGTACACATCACGAGGAGCCGCCTGATGTCCGACTTCGTACCCGGACTCGAAGGAGTCGTCGCGTTCGAGACGGAGATCGCCGAACCCGACAAGGAGGGCGGCGCACTCCGGTACCGGGGCGTCGACATCGAGGACCTGGTCGGCCACGTCTCGTTCGGCAACGTCTGGGGACTGCTCGTCGACGGCGCCTTCAACCCCGGCCTGCCGCCCGCCGAGCCGTTCCCGATCCCCGTGCACTCCGGGGACATTCGCGTCGACGTCCAGTCCGCACTCGCCATGCTCGCCCCCGTCTGGGGCCTGAAACCGCTGCTGGACATCGACGCCGCCCAGGCCCGGGCGGACCTCGCCCGAGCCGCCGTGATGGCCCTCTCCTACGTCGCCCAGTCCGCCCGCGGCCAGGGCCTGCCCATGGTCCCGCAGCGGGAGATCGACAAGGCGCAGTCCGTCGTCGAACGCTTCATGATCCGCTGGCGCGGCGAGCCCGACCCCAAGCACGTGGCGGCCGTGGACGCCTACTGGACCTCCGCCGCCGAACACGGCATGAACGCATCCACCTTCACCGCCCGCGTCATCGCCTCGACCGGCGCGGACGTCGCGGCCGCCCTCTCCGGCGCCGTAGGAGCCATGTCCGGCCCGCTGCACGGCGGCGCCCCCTCCCGCGTCCTCGGCATGATCGAGGAGATCGAACGCACCGGCGACGCCGACGCCTACGTCAAGCAGGCCCTCGACAAGGGCGAACGCCTGATGGGCTTCGGCCACCGCGTCTACCGTGCCGAAGACCCCCGCGCCCGCGTCCTGCGCCGCACCGCCCGCGAACTGGGCGCCCCCCGCTTCGAGATCGCCGAAGCCCTGGAGAAGGCGGCCCTGGCCGAACTCCACGCCCGCCGCCCCGACCGGGTCCTCGCCACGAACGTCGAGTTCTGGGCCGCCATCGTCCTCGACTTCGCCGAGGTCCCGGCCCACATGTTCACCTCGATGTTCACCTGCGCCCGCACGGCCGGCTGGTCGGCCCACATCCTGGAACAGAAGCGCACCGGCCGCCTGGTCCGCCCGTCCGCCCGCTACATCGGCCCCGGCTCCCGCGACCCGCGCGAGATCGAGGGCTACGGCGACATCGTGAACTGAGCCCTGCCGCCGGGCATCACGCGGGACCGAACAACTCCGCGTGGTGCCACTCGGCCGGTCCCGTGAACGCAGACGACCCGCGAGCTCGTGGTCCCTCCGCCTGACGGCGAAGAAGCCGGCCGGACGTACCGGCGAGCTCGCGGGTCGGGTGACTGCATGTGGATTGGGCCGGCTGCGTGTACGTCGCACACGCTGGTCCGGCACCGCACTCAGTGTGGTGACGGGCCGCTAGCCCGCAGCCACCTCGCGCGTCCGGGTTTCACTCATTTACCCGATCACCTCCTTTCGGCGTGAGCCACACACTAGGAACCGGTCGGGCACGGATCAACCCATTTTCCGGGATGTTGACCGTGCTCGTTCGGGGCGACTGCTGTACCCGTATCCGTCGCCCCGCCGGCCGATCTCGCTGCTACGGGAAACGCGCGTCGACTCGGGGGCGAACGGGCAGTAGTCCGGGGCCCGAGAAGCTGTTTCGGAGGGGAATGGTCGTCGTGTCCGACCTGCGGATCGAGCCGGTCCACGGAGACGCCATGCTCGAGCAGTGGCGGCATGTGCACAACGTGATCGTGCCGCCCGCCGCCATGGGGATCGACGAGGTGCGGGAGCGCGGTGGGCGGTACCGGCTGGAGAACGCTTATCTCGGGGAGGTGCTCGTCGGGTGTTCGACCGTGCGGCCGCCCGAGGGGGAGGGGGCCGTGGCGACCGTCATCGCGCGCGTGCTGCCCGAGTACCGGGGGCGGGGGTTTGGGGCGGCGTTGTATGAGAAGGGGCTCCGGTGCGCGCATGAGCTGGGGGCTCGGGTGATCGAGACGTGTGTGCTGGCGGTGAACGAGGACGGGCTGCGGTTCGCCGGGGCGCGGGGGTTTGTGGAGGTGGAGCGGTATGTGCTGGACGGTGAGACCGAGGTGTGGGTGGATCTGAGGCTCGCGTCTTCCCTGGCCTAGCCCGGCGGTGTGGCGGGGTACTCGAATTTCCGGCACACAACGATTCCTTCAATCTTGTGGGAACCCGGTGTGTGCTGCATCACGTTCCAGTTAGATGATTGTTAGTGAGCGAACCGACGTGCCGTACGTGCGGACGCGGCAGCCTGCAGGGGGTCCAGGTGAGTGCTTCCCGGCGTAGTGGGACCACCGACGAGATCGGGCCGGACGAGCCCGAGCGGGACGGTCCGGAGGTTTCGGACGGCTCGGATCTGCTGGCCGCGTTGCTCGACGGGATGGACGCGGCTCTGTGCGCCTTCGACGCGGACGGGGTGGTGACCCACTGGAACCGCGAGGCGGAGCGGATTCTCGGGTGGAGCGCCGCCGAGGCCGTGGGGCGGCACGGGTTCGCGGGGTGGGCGGTGCGCAGTGCCGACGCCGAGGAGATCGAGGGGCGGCTGCTGGCCGCCATGCACGCTCTCGGGCGGCAGGTGCACGAGTTCGCGCTGCTGACCAAGGACGGCGGGCGGGTGCTCGTGCGGACGCAGTCGGCGTCGGTGCGTGGGCCGGACGGCAAGCCGGCGGGGTTGTACTGCGCTTTCAGTGAGGTGCACGCGCAGATCGATCTGGAGCGGTCCATCGCGTTGAGCGAGGCGCTGTTCGAGGACGCGAGCTGGGGTGTCGTGCTCGTCGACGCCGATCTGCGGCCCGCCGTGGTCAACACGCATGCCGCCCGGGCGCTGGGTGTCGGGCGTACGTCGGCGTTGGGGCGGCCGCTCGGGGACCTGCTCGCCCAGGGCGTGGAGGAGTTGGAGAGCGCGCTCACGCATGTGCTGGCCGAGGGCGCGCCGCCCGCGCCGGCGGAGATCTGGGTGAGCGTGCGTACGCCGGACGGTGAGCAGCGGCGCTGCTGGCGCTGTGGGTTCGTCCGGTTGGCGTCGCCGCTCGCCGAGGAGCCCGTGCCGCTGGGTGTGGGCTGGTTGTTCCATGACGTGACCGAGTCCAAGCAGAGTGATCAGGAGGCGTCGCTGCTGCGGTTCCGTACGAACCAGTTGCACCGGGCTGTCCGGGCCGCCGCCGAGTGTGAGGACCCGCGTGAGGCAGCCGCCGTCCATCTGGATTTCGCGCTGGCCGGGTTCGCCGATCATGCGCTGATCGACCGGGTGTCGGGCGGTGCGCTGGAGGACGGGGCGGAGACGGCTTCTCTGCGGTTGGTACGGGTCGCGGCGACGCCGTCCGGGGCGCCGGGGCCGTCTCTGCTCACGGGGCAGGCGGGTTTGCCGGTGCGGTACGCGGAGGGGCATCCGGCGTTGCAGTGCGTGGAGCGGGCCGGGTCGGTGCGGGCGAGTGTGGGGGCCGTGTCGGTGGAGAAGGCCCGGGAGTGGGCGCAGACTCGGCAGTGGCCGTCGGATGCGGTGCACGCGTTGTGCGCGGTGCTGCGGAGCCGGGGGCGGACGCTCGGGGTCGTGACGTTTCTGCGGGGGGCCGGGCGGAGTCAGTTCGAGCGTGGGGACGCGGTGTACGCGGAGGATGTGGCCGTTCGGATCGGCTCGGCGCTGGATCTGGCCGAGGTGCTGGGGCGGGAGCAGCGCTAGTACGGCTGTCCGCGGGCCGGCGGCTAGCGCCGGTAGAAGATCCGTTCCGCGTACTTCTCGAACACTCGTCCGTTCCATGCGTGGCCCCCGTCCACGTTCCCCGAGCGCAGCAGTGGGGGTTCGATGCCCCGGTCGGCCAGGCTGCTCGCCGCCGTGGCCATGACCGCCTGGAGGATGGCCGAGGTGACGACCGTGGAGGCGGGGGCGAAGGGGGCCGGGATGGTGTCGAGGGTGAGTTCCGCGTCGCCGACGGCGATCTTCGAGTCGAGGACGATGTCGCAGTGGTCCTTGAGGTAGGTGCCGGAGAGGTGCCGGGACGTCGTCTCCGAGGCGTACGCCACGGATGTCACGCCGATGACCTTGAGGCCCAGGGCGCGGGCGCTCATGGCCATCTCGACGGGGAGGGCGTTGCGTCCGGAGAGGGAGATGATCACGAGGGCGTCGCCTGCGCGGACCGGGGAGCAGTCGAGGACGGCGCGGGCGAGGCCGTCGACGCGTTCCAGGGCTGATCCGAGCGTCGCCGGCATGACGTCGACGCCGACGACACCGGGGACGGCCAGCAGGTTCATCAGGGCGAGGCCGCCGGCGCGGTAGACGACGTCCTGGGCGGCGAGGGAGGAGTGTCCGGCGCCGAAGGCGAAGAGCCGGCCGCCGGAGGCGACGGTGTCGGCGAGGAGTTCGCCGGCCGCCTCGATGGTGCGGGCTTCCTCGTCCCGGACGCGTTGCAGCAGGCCGATCGCGGCGTCGAAGAACTGACCGGCCGGCTTGCTGTCGCTCATGCGGGCCCCTTCGGAGCATCGGGAGTGTGTCTCGGCGTACGTGTCTCGGCGTACGCGTCTCTGCGTCTGTGTCGCGGATCACGGTGCGGTCTGGACCACTGGGATGTCAATACGGTCGTGGGAAGCGTCCCGTACCCCTCGGTTTCAACGGCGCGGCACGCTTGTCGGTGGTATCCGGCAGAATTGGTGCCAGGGCCAGCGCACAAGCCGGGAAGCTGTCGTGCTTCCGGCAGATCTCATCAAGGGGCACGTATGTCCGGACTGATCGACACCACGGAGATGTATCTCCGCACCATCCTCGAGCTGGAGGAGGAAGGTGTGGTCCCCATGCGCGCCCGGATCGCCGAGCGGCTCGACCAGAGCGGGCCGACGGTCAGCCAGACGGTGGCGCGGATGGAGCGCGACGGACTGGTGTCCGTCGCCAGCGACCGTCACCTGGAGCTCACCGACGAGGGCCGTCGGCTGGCCACGCGCGTGATGCGCAAGCACCGGCTCGCGGAGTGTCTGCTCGTCGACGTGATCGGTCTGGAGTGGGAGCAGGTGCACGCCGAGGCGTGTCGCTGGGAGCACGTGATGAGCGAGGCGGTCGAGCGCCGCGTCCTCGAGCTGCTGCGCCACCCCACCGAGTCGCCGTACGGCAATCCGATCCCGGGCCTGGAGGAGCTGGGTGAGAAGGACGGCGCCGACCCGTTCCTGGACGAGGGCATGGTGTCGCTCGCCGATCTCGACCCGGGTCTGGAGGGCAAGACGGTCGTGGTGCGCCGGATCGGGGAGCCGATCCAGACGGACGCGCAGCTGATGTACACGCTGCGCCGGGCGGGCGTGCAGCCCGGCTCGGTGGTGAGTGTGACGGAGTCGGCGGGCGGTGTGCTCGTGGGCAGTGGTGGCGAGGCGGCGGAGCTGGAGGCGGACGTCGCGTCGCACGTGTTCGTCGCCAAGCGCTGAGCGGTTCGGCGATGCCACCGGGCCCGACGGCCGCCGTCTCAACTACCGAGACTGGCGGGGTAGTTGTGGTCTTCCGGCGATCTCGTCGAATCCAAGATTCACTGTGCCGAATCGCAGCGCTCGGAGGCTTCCCGTGCGAGGCTGTCGCGTGAGGCATATGACCTGAGGGCTCTTGGCCGTGGTCCGGCAGCGATGCCGCGTCCGGCCGGGGAGGGGGCGGGAAGATGTGCCGCAGACGTGTGGATGGCCCCGGCGCCTGGTGGCGCCGGGGCCTGTCCTCCCCTGTGCTGACCTGGAGCCCCGAGCTCTCAAGGTCATCCCCTTCGGACCGTTTTCCCCGAGCGGTCCGCCTCCCGTTGAAGATCTCCCCTCGGCGACGGCGATCATTCCTTGAGGGGGGTCACTCGAACGAGGGGTGTTGTCGGCCAGAGGCGTATTTTCGAATACGTATTCGATAAGCTGGATGCTCTGCGGGTGACGCACCAGGCGGAACCTGCGCTTCAGAGGTGTGGGGTAGGAACGACAGACACGGCAGGGCAGGACGCGGTTCACAGGACCCGCCGCCTGGAGCGGGAGCGAACGGGTCCGAGCGGAGCTAGGGGGGTGCCAGGACCAGTGGCGCGACGCATCGACGTGATCGGGGCGGGCGGCGTACGCCTCGCCGCCTGGGAGTTCGGCGACCCTCCCAAGACCGACCCCGCGAAGGACGTACCGAAGCAGAACGGCTTACGGCAGCACGACGTACCGAAACAGGCCGCGGCCGAGCGGACGGTGCCCCCGCAGTCCGGCCCCGGGGAGGCCGAGCGGGCCCCCGGCGTGCTGTTACTGCACGGTCTGATGGGCCGCGCCTCGCACTGGGCGTCCACCGCCCGCTGGCTCTCCGAGCGGCATCGCGCCGTCGCCCTCGACCAGCGCGGCCACGGCCGGAGCGACAAGCCCCCACGGGCGTCCTACACGCGGGTGGCGTACGTCGAGGACGCCGAGGCCGCCCTCGAACAGCTCGGGCTCGGACCGGCCGTCCTCATCGGCCACGCCATGGGTGCCCTGACCGCCTGGCAGCTCGCCGCCAAGCGTCCCGACCTGGTCCGCGGGGTGGTCATCTGCGACATGCGGGCCTCCGCACTCGGCGCCGCCTCGCAGCGCGAGTGGGAGGACTGGTTCAAGGCCTGGCCCGTCCCCTTCGCCACACTCGCCGACGTCCGCAAGTGGTTCGGCGAGGACGACCCCTGGGTGGAGCGCCCGAACCCGGCCCGCGGCGAGTTCTACGCCGAGGTCATGCAGGAGTCCCCCGACGGCTGGCGCCCCGTCTTCGACCCGGAGCAGATGCTCGAGTCCCGCGAGACTTGGGTGTACGACGCCCACTGGGAGGAGCTCGCCCAGGTGGAGTGCCCCGCCCTCGTCGTCCGCGGTCTCGACGGCGAGCTGGGCCGCGCCGAGGCCCAGGAGATGGTCCGCGTACTGCCCCGCGGCCAGTACGCGGAGGTCGCCGACGCCGGCCACCTCGTGCACTACGACCAGCCGGACGCCTGGCGGGGCGCGGTCGAGCCCTTCCTGGACACGGTCCTCACCGACCTCACGGGCTGACACGGGCCCTCAGAGCTCGCCCGGAACGGGCGGCAAGGCCCGGCGGGCCGGCGGCCACGGGGGTGGGGGTCTGTGCGCTGTGCCGAGTGCGGGTGTTCGGTGGCTGGTCGCGCAGTTCCCCGCGCCCCTGGGGGCGCCGCCCAAGGGCCGGGCTGCACGGCCCCGTTCCAAGGTCTCGTCCAAACCCTGTCCCCGCCCCGGTCACCCCTTGCTGACCGCCGTAAGGATCTCCGGCAGCTGCCGTGCCGTGCGCGGGGCTGCCAGTCGCAGGCCCGCCACGGTGATGGCCGTCCCGTAGAGCGTGCCCACCGGCAGCAGCAGCCAGCTCCAGTCGGCGCCGCCCTCGCTGACGTTCAGCCAGATCGTGCCGACGATGACGGGGGCGCAGAGCAGGGCCGCCGAGACCATGCCGCCCAGGATGGCCATGAAGGCGAGCCCGGACTGCCCGGGGGCCACGTTCTTGTAGCCCTCCTGCGGGATGGAGTACGGGAAACGGGCGGAGGTCCACGCGCCGGTCGCCAGCATCGCGCCGAGCAGGGCGAACGACAGCCCGAGCACCTCGGGCAGCTTCGGCCAGTCGCCGAGCAGCGCCGTCGTCAGGACGGTCACGAGGGTGGCGTACGGCAGCGTGATCACCAGCAGGGCGAGCGCGCGGGCGCGCAGTTCGACGTAGGCGTCCCGGGTCGAGGAGATCGTCAGCGCAACCATCCAGAACGCGGAGGTGTCCTGTCCGAACTGGTTGTACATCTGCACGCCCAGCATCCCGGCGGCGAAGCAGGCGAAGTAGATCGAGCCGGTGCCCTGCAAGGCGTTGAACACCGGCACGATCAGACCGATGGCCAGCGACGTCACCCAGGCCGCCTTGGTCTTGGGGTCGCGCCACACATAGCGCAGGCTGCGCTCCATGACCGTGCCGGTGCGCCCGGCGGGCAGCAGCCGGGACAGGCCGGTGGAGGTCCGCTCGCTGGCGCCGGAGTCGGCGGACTGGAGCGTGGAGCCGTCCGGCGCGGTCATCAGCCGGGTCAGGTGCCGCGACCACAGGGCGAGCAGGGCCACCAGGGCGGCGGCGGTCAGGGCGAGTTGGAGGACGGCGACGCCGTACGACCCCTCGCTCGCGGAGTCCGCCGCCCCGATCGCGGACGCGGGCGGCACCCACTTCAGCACGTCGGCCGGCCCGTCCAGCTGGCCGAGGCCACCGGAACCCAGCCGCTGCGCGCCGAAGTTGACGACCTGCGCCCCGACCGCGATGACCAGTCCGCTCAGCACCGCGAGATCCCGGCCCTTGCGGCTGGTCAGCAGCCGGAGGTTGGCCGCGGCGACGGCCCGCGCGAGCGCCACGCAGACCAGGAGCGCGAGGATGATTCCGACGACCCCGACGACGTACGCCACACCGCCGTGCGCGACCGACACGACGGAACCGGCCAGCATGCACAGCGTGAACAGCGGCCCGATGCCGACCAGCGAGGACACGAGCAGCGCCCGCACCAGCGGGCGGGGCCGCAGCGGCAGCATCACCAGGCGGGTGGGGTCGAGGGTCTCGTCGCCGCCGGGGAAGAACAGCGGCATCACCGCCCAGCCGGCCGCCAGCAGCGCGACCAGCAGCACCACCACGGACGCGGCGTGCGCGTGCCCGCGCAGCGCGATCAGGCCGATCAGCTGTGCCACGGAGACGAGGAGGACGGCGACGACCGAGGCCACGTAGGCGGCCCGCCGGCCACTGGACTGCCGAAGCCCGTTGCGCAACAGGGACAGCTTCAGCCGGACGACGACGGGGGTGATGGAGGTCGTCACGGCGCTCATCGGGTCGTCCCGCCGCCCAGCCAGTCGAGGTGGGAGCCGGTGTCGCGGCCGTTTGCGCCGACGAGTTCGAGGAACGCCCGTTGCAGGGTGGGCGCGTCGCCGCGGACCTCGGCGAGGGTTCCCTGGGCGCGGATGCTGCCCGCGGTCATCACCGCGACCCAGTCGCACAGCGACTCGACGAGTTCCATGACGTGGGAGGAGAAGACGACGGTGGCGCCGGAGGCGGTGTAGCGCTCCAGCACACCCCGGATGATCTGCGCGGACACCGGGTCGACGCCTTCGAACGGCTCGTCGAGGAACAGGACTTCGGGGTTGTGGAGGAGGGCGGCGGCGAGCCCGATCTTCTTGCGCATGCCGGTCGAGTAGTCGACGACGAGCTTGTGCTGCGCGCCGGCCAGGTCGAGGACGTCGAGGAGCTGCGTGACCCGCTTGTCGACCTCGGCCCCGGGCAGCCCCCGCAACCGCCCCGAGTAGGCGAGCAGTTCACGCCCCGACAGTCGCTCGAACAGCCGCAGGCCCTCCGGCAGCACCCCGATCCGTGCCTTCACCTCGACCGGGTCCCGCCACACGTCGTGCCCGACGACCTCGACCGACCCGTGGTCGGGCCGCAGCAATCCGGTGATCATGGAGAGCGTGGTGGTCTTCCCGGCCCCGTTGGGCCCGACGAGCCCGATGAACTTCCCGGCGGGCAGATCCAGATCGATCCCCGCCACGGCGACCTGTTGCCCGAACCGCTTCCAGAGCCCTCGCACCCGCACGGCCGCTGCACCCGTCACTGCTCCCGACGTCATGCACGAACCCTACGGTGGAGCAACGCCGTCAAGGGGCGCGGGACCGTGTCCGGTGTGCGGCTCCGCCGCGTGGGCGCGAGCACCCCGTGAACGACCTGCGGCCGCGAAACTACCGATCCCTACCGCACGCGTAGGCCAGCGGTGAGATCAACTCCTCCGCGTCGGGAAGCCAGCGGTTGGCCGGGGTGGGCCTGCAGGCCCACTGCACGGCCCCCCGGGACCCGAACCGAGTGGGCGGCCCGGCAACGTAGTCACCCTCACCCAGCGCGTCGAGGTCGAGCGACGACGGCGACCAGCCCAGCTTCCGCACCAGATCCGGCACCTTCACCGAGGCCCCGGGCAGCACGAAGAACTGCATCCGACGATCCGGCGTCAACGTCACCGGCCCCAGCGTCAACTCCATGCGCTCCATCCGCGCCAGCGCGAGAAACCCCGCCGTCTCCGGCACGGAGATCGCGTCGAACGTGCGCCCCGTCGGCAACAAGATGGACGCCGTCGGCTGCTTCTGCCACATCCGCCGGGCGACGGTCGCACTGCCGGTCGCCTGCGTCGCCCAGTCCTCACGCGCCGGATGCGCGCCGGGTACGGCGCACGCGGCGTCGCCGCACGAGCAGCACTGCACCCCTTCGACGGCTTCCAGCCAGGTGCCGGGGAAGACGTCCCAGTGGCGCTCCTCGGCGTAGCGTACGGCTGTCTCCAGCAGCGATTCCCCGCGCTGCTTCGGAATCTGAGCGGCTTGCGTGCCCGCGATCGTCTCTTCCACGCTGAACACAACTCCCGCGCCCACCTCGGGTTACGGGCGTAGCGCGCGCGGGGGAGGAGCATCGATTCCGCATCCGGGGCGCATGGATGCATGTGTGGGGGCGCGCAGGAGGAAGCGAGGCGTGGGCTGGGTAGCCAGGTGTGGGGGCGGCATCCGCCTTTACCCCGGCAATCCTCGCATGCCTCGCATTTTCGCTCTCTCGGCGGGGCACTGATCTTCACGGCCGGAAATTTTCGGTGGAAGACACGTCAACTCGGTGCGTGGGCAGGCACCGCAGCCACAGGGGGTACGCCATGGCCGCAAGGCCTCTCGTCGCGCGGCAGCCGAACGAACGGTTGCAGGCGCTCATCCAGGAAGCGGGCTGCTCCAACGCGGGGCTCGCCCGCCGGGTCAACATGTGCGGCGCCGAACACGGTCTCGATCTGCGGTACGACAAGACGTCCGTGGCGCGCTGGCTGCGCGGACAGCAGCCACGCGGACGCGCCCCGGCGATCATCGCGGAGGCGCTCGGCCGCAAACTCGGCCGTACGGTCACGATCGACGAGATCGGCATGGCCAACGGCAAGAACCTCGCCTCGGGTGTCGGCCTCCAGTTCTCGCCGACGGTGCTGGGAGCCATCGAGCAGGTGTGCGAGCTGTGGCGCAGTGACGTGGGCCGCCGGGACTTCCTGTCCGGTTCCTCCGTCGCCGCGTCCGCGCTGGTGGAGCCGAGCCGCGACTGGCTGATCTCCTCGCCCGACTCGCAGGTGGCGCGTTCGGCGGGGCCGCGGGTGGGGCAGTCCGACGTGGCGGCGGTCCGCGCGATGACCCAGGCGCTGAGCGACCTGGACCACCAGTACGGCAGCGGGCACGTGCGCCCGGTCGTCGTGCACTACCTCAACAGCGTCGTGTCCGGCCTGCTGGCCGGCTCCTACCGGGAGGCGGTCGGCCGCGACCTCTTCGCCGCGGTCGCCCGACTGACCGAGCTCGCGGGCTACATGGCCGTCGACACCGGCCAGCCGGGCCTCGCCCAGCGCTACTACATCCAGGCCCTGCGGCTCGCGCAGGCGGCGGGCGACCGTGGCTACGGCGGGTACGTGCTCGCCGCCTCCATGAGCCACCTCGCCGCGCAGCTCGGAAACCCGCGGGAGATCGCTCAGTTGGCGCGAGCGGCACAGGAGGGGGCGCGTGGGCAGGTCACTCCGCGCGCGGAGGCGATGTTCTGCGCGGCGGAAGCCCGGGGGCACGCGTTGATGGGCGACGTGAGGGCGGCCCAGGTGGCGTCCGGGCGGGCGGTGAGCGCGCTGGAGCAGGCGGACCCGTCCGCCGGGGACGACCCGGCCTGGATCGCGCACTTCGACGAGGCCTACCTCGCCGACGAGTTGGCGCACTGCCACCGGGACCTGGGACAGGCCGAGGCGGCGGCGCGGTGCGCGCGGGAGTCGCTGGCCGGGCATCCGGAGTCGCGGGCCCGTCGCAGGGCCATCGGCTACGTCCTGCTGGCCAGTGCGCAGGTGCAGCAGCGGGAGGTGGAGCAGGCATGCAACACCGGCATGAAAGCAGTGGAGTTGCTGGAGACCCTCCGCTCCAACCGGGGCGCCGAGTATCTCGACGACTTCCAGCAGCGGCTGGAGCCGTACCGGGACGAGTCGGTGGTAAGGGAGTTCGGGGCCCGGGTGGACCTTCAGGCGGCGGCGTGAGAGCACGAGGTACCGGAGCGTGAACAACAGGGAAACGAAGGCACCGGAGGCGAAGGGGGCCTGTATATAGCGGATGGGGGACCGGTTCTGTCACCGGGCGCATGGTGATCTGTTACCGCCGTCACAGGCGCGCAGGTCACGTCATGAGCTGCGTGGCACCCGGCTCAGGGGACCCGGTAGCGTGAGCCGACGATTCCGAAGGTCCCCCATTCGTAGGAGTCCCGGTGACGCAGAGTGGACAGGGCGAGGAGCCCTCGCCGCGTGAGGCGCGCGAAGGCATCGTGCTGCCCTCCGACGGCGGGGAACCCCTGCTGCCGGGAATGACGGGCGGATACGGCGGAAACAGCGGCTACGGCGGCCAGAACGGCTACGGCGGCCAGAACGCACCCGGCGGCCAGGGCGAGAACGGCCGCCAGGACGCCTACGGCCGGCCACGCGAATACGGCGGCCAAGGCGAACACGGCGGCGGCAGTGGCAGTGGCGGCCAAGGCCAATACGGCGGTCAGGGTCAATACGGCGGTCAGGGCCAGTACGGCGGCCAGCAGACCGGCACCACCGGTGGCCACGCGCCTTCGCCCGGTTCGCCGTCCGGCCCGATGTCCGGTCCGGCCGGCGGTCAGGCCTGGGGCACGCCGTGGGGCCCCGACCAGCACCAGGCTCCGGCCCCGCCGCCGGGTCAGGGCTGGTCGAGCTCGCCCGACCAGTCGTGGCGCTCACCCGACCAGTCCTGGGAGCAGCCGTCCGGCACCCTGCCGTCCCAAGGAACACAGGCGTACGGCGCCGACTCGTACGGCTCTCCCCCGCCGCCCGCAGGCCAGTACGGCCCGCCCGGTACCGACGCCTACGGCGCTGCGACCGCCGGCCACGGCGGCGGCCAGGGGTCCCCCTTGCCGTCTGCCGACGCTTACGGCTCTCCTGGCGCGGGGTCGTCTCAGCCGTCGGGTCAGGGTTCCTCCCTGCCGCCTGCCGACGCCTATGGTCCTCCTGGTGCCGGGGCGGCTCAGCCGTCCGCTCAGGGGGCTTCGTTGCCGTCCGCCGACGGTTACGGCTCTCCCGGCGCCGGGGCGCCTCTGCCGCCCGCTGCCGACCCGTACGGCTCTCCCGGCGGTGGCGCGTCCCAGCCGACCGCAGGGCACGGTGCTGCGAACGCCGCCCTTCCGGCGCCGGGGCACGGTGGCGCGCACGCTTCCCCGCCGCCTGTCGTGCACGGTGGCGGGCACGCCGCCCCGATGCCGCCCGCCGACGAGGGTGCCACCCAGTACCTCCCGCCGGTGCCGGCCGCCGGGGAGGGCGGGGGCCCGCAGTATCCGGGGCCAACGGCCGCGCAGGCCGCCGACGAGGGTGCGACGCAGTACATACCGCCGGTGGGCCCCGGGGCGTTGCCGCCCGAGGTGCACGCCGAGTCGCCCGGGGAGTCGACGCAGTTCCTCGGCCGTGCCCCGCAGGGCGGCGGCCCCCGTGCCGGAGCGGGTCACCGGTCCACCGCCGGTCCGATGCCGTCCGCCGGTCCGATGCCGCCCGCGTCCGGTCCCGATGCCGAGGCCACGCAGTACATCCCGCCCGTGCCCGGGCAGACGGGCGGGGACCGGCAGCCGCCCGCCGAGTTCGACAACCTCTTCCGCAGTGGACCGGCCGGTGCGGCCCAGGCCGGGGCGACCCAGCAGATGCCGCGTTTCCAGCAGCCCGCGCAGCCGTCGTACGCAGGTCCGCCCGAGGTCCCCACGTACGACGACGACGGCCGGGGTGGCGGCCGTGGCGGCCGTTCCGGCTCGCGGCTGCCGCTGATCGCCGCCGTCGGGATCGGCATCGTCGTCCTCGGTATCGGCGCGGGTGCGCTGCTCGCCGGTGGCGGGAGTGACGACAACGCCGACAAGAAGCAGACCGTCTCGGCGACGGCCCCCGCGACCGACGGGTCGGCCTCGCCGTCGGCGGACCCGGCCCGCGAACAGGCCGTCGCGCTGGACAAGTTGCTGGCGGACAGCGGTGACAGCCGTACGGCCGTGATCAACGCGGTGGCCAACGTGAAGTCCTGCAAGAACCTCGGCCAGGCGGCCAAGGACCTGCGGGACGCGGCACAGCAGCGCACCGACCTGGTCACCCGGCTCTCGGGGGTCACGGTCGACAAGCTGCCCGACAACGCCGCGCTGACCGACGCCCTCACCAAGGCGTGGAAGGCGTCCGCGTCGGCCGACAACCACTACGCGGCGTGGGCCGACCAGGCGGCCGGCAAGAAGGGCTGCAAGAAGGGACAGGCGCGTACCACCGCCCAGACCCAGGCCGGCAACCAGGCGAGCGGCACCGCCAGCACCGAGAAGACCAGGGCCGCCCGGCTGTGGAACACCATCGCGAAGCAGTACGGCCTGACGGAGCGCCAGCCGACCCAGCTGTGATCCGGGCCTCGGCCGGCGGGCCACGGCTGAGGGGATCCGGCCCCTCAGCCCGGCCCGCCGGCCCAGTCGTCGGCCCGGCTCCTCAGCCCGGCCCCTCAGCTCAGCTGCGCGTCCTTCAGCGTGGCCGTCACGTCGGTGAAGCCCTTCTTCGCCGACACCAGCCGCCCGGACCGTACGACCTGCAAGGTCACCTCGGTGTTGACCAGGCGCGGGAAGCCGACGGACGCGAGTCGGGCCTGGAACTCCCAGCGGAGCGTCGGCGTCAGCCCGCCCGTGTCGACCTGGAGCCCGTTGTCCAGGGCCCTGCGCACGGAGTCGGCGCTCACCTCCCCGTCGCCGAGCGACTCGACGGCCGCCTTGAGCACCGTGTAGGCGATCCAGGTGGTCTGCACACCGGCGTCGGCGGGGTCGATCCGGTTGTCGCCGAAGGCCTTCTCGCTGATGACCTTCTTCATCGCGTCCCAGCGGGCGTCGGTCTCCACCGGGTACCAGCCGGTGATGTACGACCCCTCGTACGGCCCGGACCGCCCGCCGGAGGCGTCGATCACCGTCTGGTCGACGCTGCCGAGGACCGTGCCGGTGCGCACCTGCGGATACTCGTCGCGGGCGCGGCGGAAGGAGTCCATGAAGGTTCCGGTGCGGTCGCCGATCGCGGGGACCACGCACCCCTTCTTCGCCGGATCGGTGGTGGAGCTGCGCAGGGCCCGTTCCGACTGCTCCGAGTACTGGGTGGCGTCCTCCGCCGCCCGCAGGTCCTCGGCGACCGCGTGCCCGCCCGCCCTCAGGCCGGAGTCGAGCAGGCCCGGCAGTTCGTCGCCGGCGATGGTGTCGGGCCGTACGAAGGTCACGGGCCCGCAGCTCGGGGCGAGGGCCTTGCCGAGGCCGGCCAGGAGGGTGGGCGCGCCGCCGTTCACGGGGTAGGAGAGGGGGCTGGTGAACTCGTCGGTGGTGGCGCCGTAGCCGCCGACGTAGGGGATGCCCTCGCCTTCCAGGGGCGGGAAGAAGGAGTCGCTGTGCTGGCTGTAGGAGCCGACGACGGCGACGACGTCCTCCTTGACCGCGCGCCGGGCGCACCTCGCCGCGGCCACGCTGTCGTTGCGGTCGTTGCAGGTCAGGACCGTGAGCTTGCGGCCGTTGATGCCGCCCTGGGCGTTGATCCAGCGGGCGTACGCCTGCGCGAAGGCGGGCATGCCGGGCTTGTTGGTCGCCTCGGTGCCCTGCGGGGCCCAGGTCATGACCTTGATCGGGTCGCCCCCGGAGCCCCCCGTGGCACCGGGGACGACCCCGCAACCGGCCGTCAGCGACGCGCAGGCCACCAGCGCCCCCGCGGCCAGGGCGGTGGCTCTGCCGGGCCGGATGGACGTGGGGAGGAGGGTGCTGCGGATACGTCGCCTGCCTGTCATGGGCACACACGCTTCCCTCACATCACTAACCCGGAAGTGACCTTCGGTTATGGAAGGGTGACGCACGGGTGAACAACGGGGGCAGGTGAGGCCCCTGAGGCGAGGAACGTACGATCGATGACCGTGCAAGGTTCGGAGAACTCTTCCCGTCGCGGCCGTCGCTCGTCCACCATGGGCGACATGCCTCAGAACGACATGCCCTGGTGGCGCTGGCGCAGCAATGTGCGCTCGGCGCTGCACATGCTCTCCGATCCGGCGTTCCAGCAGAACGTCTGGCTGGCCGGTACCGAGGGGTACGGGGACGTCACGGACGCCGTGTACCGCCTGGTGGAGGACACCTGGCTGGACAACTGGTCCGCCGAGAAGTACGTCGGCACGATCTTCCGGGACTCCCAGGAGGCGGCCCTCGTCGACACCGCCGTCCTGCGGGTGCTGCGGATCATGCACCAGGTCGGGCCGGACGCCCCGGTCTCCGTCTACGTCGATCACGAGGGCTGGCCGGACGCGGTCCGGGCGGCGCGTGACGCGCACGTCCGGATGGCGGTGGCCGACGGGGAGGACCCGGACACGCCGCCGCGCACGCTCGAGGTGCTGCGGATCCTGACCCGGTCTGCGTAGCGGGACGGCGGGACGGCCACGGGGCGGATATGGGACCCTGTGCTGCATGAATGCGCAGTCCGGCCGAACCGTCGCTCTTTCCGACCAGTACGTCCTCACCCTCTCCTGCCCCGACAAGCAGGGCATCGTGCACGCCGTGTCGAGCTACCTCTTCATGACCGGGTGCAACATCGAGGACAGTCAGCAGTTCGGTGACCACGACACGGGACTGTTCTTCATGAGGGTCCACTTCTCGGCGGAGGCGCCGGTGAACGTGGACAAGCTCCGGGCCAGCTTCGCGGCGATCGGTGACGCCTTCCACATGGACTGGCAGATCCACCGGGCCGACGACAAGATGCGCATCGTGCTGATGGTCAGCAAGTTCGGCCACTGCCTGAACGACCTGCTCTTCCGCTCGCGCATCGGCGCTCTGCCGGTGGAGATCGCCGCCGTGGTGTCCAACCACACCGACTTCGCCGAGCTCGTGGGGTCGTACGACATCCCCTTCCACCACATTCCGGTGACCAAGGACACGAAGGCGCAGGCCGAGGCGCAGCTGCTGGAACTCGTGCGGCAGGAGAACGTCGAGCTGGTCGTGCTCGCCCGCTACATGCAGGTCATCTCCGACGACCTGTGCAAGCAGCTCAGCGGCCGGATCATCAACATCCACCACTCCTTCCTGCCGAGCTTCAAGGGCGCGAAGCCGTACCACCAGGCGCACGCGCGCGGTGTGAAGCTGATCGGCGCCACCGCGCACTACGTGACCGCCGAACTCGACGAGGGCCCGATCATCGAGCAGGAGGTCGAGCGCGTCGGCCACGACGTGACGCCGGACCAGCTCGTCGCGATCGGACGTGACGTGGAGTGCCAGGCGCTGGCGCGGGCCGTGAAGTGGCACGCGGAGCGCAGGATTCTGCTCAACGGGCGCCGGACGGTCGTGTTCGCCTAGGAGTTCGGGGGGTTCTGTCTCGCGGGCGGCTGCGGGTGGTCGTGGCGACCAGCCCCCACGCACCCGCAGCCGCCCGCGAACCGGCAACCCGCCCCTACATCCGGCTCAAGCTCGCCGCCGCGAACAGCACATCCCTGATCGCCTCCCGGTCTCCCAGCTGTCCGGCAGCCGCCTCCTGAGGCGACACATGACCGGCCGCCAGTCGGCAGAACTCCACGCCGTCCAGGGCGACATGGGCGACCTCGTGCTCCGCGGAGCCCACCGCGCCGGGGGAGTCCAGGGGGATCAGCCACTCGCCGCCGCCGTGTCCCTCGATCTCCAGGCGCAGGCTGCGGCCCGGCTCGCCGACCGGTACGAGGTGCCGGCCGGGGGCGGGGGCGGCCAGCCCGGTCCGGCGGCGTACGGCCAGCGCGGTGGGCAGCATGCGGGCCGCGAGGTCGATCATGCGGTTGAGGTGGCGCGGGGACGGCGGGCCGTAGGGGTAGTCCACCGCCTCGGCGATGTCCTCCGCGTGCACCCAGCACTCGAAGGCCCGGTCCAGCATCGCGTCGTGCAGCGGCAGTTCGAAGGCGCCGTACGGGACGGCCAGCCTGCCGCCGCCCGCCCCGGGCTCGGTTTCAGCCGTGCGGGAGGTGTCGCCTCCGGTGAAGGACACCGTGCGGACCAGGTCGTGGCTCTGCTCACGCCAGGGCAGCCGCACCGACCGGGTCGGCGGGAAGTGCGAGGCCCGCCAGTACGCCTCGGTCCGCGCGGCCGGTGTCGGCGCGTCGGCGGTGACGTCGCCGAGCGGGTCGTCGAGGCCGAGGGCGAGCGCGACCAGCCCGTCGACGGTGAGCAGGTGCGCGATGACCCCGGCGACGGTGGTACGACGGCTCGTCGCCTCGTCGGCCCGGAACCAGCGCAGCCGCACGGGCGTGTGCCACTCGGCGTCGCCTATGTCCTGGAGCAGGGCGTCCAGGCGGGCGGTCTCGGCGTCGTACGGCGTCGCCCAGACGGGCACCGGGATGCGGGGCGGGCGCCGGTCGAGGCAGCCGTCCAGGACACGGGTGCGCAGGCCGGGGTCGAGGTCGAGGCTCTCGGGGCGCTGGAGCAGGCCGACCGCCTCGCGCAGGCGCAGAGCCTCGTCCGCGCAGCTTCCGCAGTCGCCGAGGTGTTCCTCGACGGCCATCGTCTCCTCCGGCGAGCAGGCGGCCAGCGCCCACGCTCCGAGGAGGGCCTTCAGGACGTGGTGCTCCAGGACGGGCGGCGGTTCCTCCAGCGCGGGCAGCGGCCGGCCGCCGTCCTCGACGGAGGCACGGGGCATGGGTATGCGGGGTGACCGACCGGGGTCGGGGGTGCCGCCGGGGCCGTGCCGTCCACCTGAGCCACCGTCCGAGCCACCACCGGAGCCGTCTTGGCCGGCGCCCTTGTCGTCGGGTTTGTCGTCGGGCCTGTCGTCGTCCGGTTTGCGGGAGCCGTCGTCGCCCTCCCGGCCTTCCTGCCCTGCCGCTTCCTCGTCGTCGTGTTCGTCGTACGCCTCGAACCGGCCCGCTCCGCTCATGCCGCACCCCCGTATCCGGGAGGTGCCCCGGGTCCTCCGGCGTCGTGGGCGGTGGACAGGAGTTGCAGGCCGAGGCGGAGCCGGCGGCGGGCCTCGTCCTCGGTGACGCCGAGGTCGGCGGCGGTCTGGCGGTAGTCGCGGCGCTGGAAGTAGGCGAGCTCCAGGGCGGCGCGCAGGGGCGCGGGCATGGACTGGACGATGTAGTCGGCGCGGGCGGCGACCGAGGCGTGGCGGACCTTGCGCTCCAGGTCCTCGGCGGTGCCGTGGCCGTCCCGGGTCAGGGCGGCGGTCTCGGTGGCGCGCAGCCGCTGCACGGCGAGGCGGTGGGTCAGGGTGGCCACCCAGGTGCGCAGGGGACCCTGCTTGGGGTCGTAGGCGTCGGGGTGTTCCCAGACGTGGGTGAAGACCTCGCGGGTGATGCCGTCGGCGGCGCGTTCGTCGCCGAGCACGCGGTGGGCGAGGCCGTGCACGAGGGAGGCGAAGCGGTCGTAGAGCTCGCCGAGGGCGGCCGCCTCACCGCGTGCGAGCCGCTGCTGCATCTTGCGGTCCCAGCGGGGCGGTGCGTCCTTCTTCGCCATACGGCCCCCTCGGCCTGCCTGTGTCCCGGCTTGTGTCTGTGTCAAGCCTGCGCCCACTGTCTCCTCGAATGTAGTCGGCACTTCCGGCCGTGCACGCCCCTTTGTTCCAATGCGCGCCCCCGGCGGTCGTGAGGTGGTAGTGGACCTTGGCGGGGACTGTGGCGGGAGCCTTGGCGGCGCTTACCCCCCGCTACGACCGATCAGACCTGATCGAACAGGATCGAATACGGCGGAAACAAGCCTCTTTCGACTTCCTACCGTTTCTGGGCCCGTGTTTCAGGGAACGGCCGCTGGGCAGCCGCGCTGCAAGGAAGCGTAGGGACAGCTTCCGTTTGCTTTCCGGCGAGCGAAGGGCATGGTGGTGGCGTTCAATGTGACCGGAGGTGGGCACGGCGAGTGGGCCGTGCTCCAAGTGTCGGGCGAGCTGGACCTGGTGACGTCGCCCGTGCTGCGTCAGCGGGTGCACGACGTGATCGCCGAGGGCGGCCACAGCATCGTCCTCGACCTCTCCGAGGTCTTCTTCTGCGATTCCAGCGGCGTCGGCGTCCTCATCGCCTCGCGCCGCCTCATCCGTTCCTGCCAGGGGCAACTGCGCCTGATCCTCCCGGCCCGGGGTGCGGAGGACGGCTCCCACGTCAACAGAGTCCTGGGCGCGCTCGGCGTCCGCCGGCTGTTCGACGTCCATCCGGACCTCGACTCGGCCGTGAGCACCGAGGCCGATCCGCTCTCGGCGTGAGGACGGGTCGTACGGCTGTGCCACACCGTTGTCCCGAAATTCCCCCGGTCTTGGCACAAGGGTCACTTTCCCGCGCCCCGAGGGCCTTCCACGTCGTACGCTCCGTGGCGAGGCGGAGGGCCTCGCACTCCCACGTCAGCACGTAAGGCGGCACGAGAAGACATGGTCAGCAGCGAGTACGAGCGCAGGATCGCCGCCCGGTTCGCCACCTTCGACCAGGACGGCAACGGCTACATCGACCGCGGGGACTTCAACGTGGCGGCCAAGGCGCTGCTCGCGGAGTTCGGCACGGCGGCCCGCTCCGACAAGGGACAGGCCCTGTACCTCGGTGCCGAGGCGTTCTGGCAGGGCATGGCCGGCATAGCGGACCGGGACGGTGACCAGCGCATCACCCGCGAGGAGTTCGTGGGCGGCGCGGTCAAGCGCCTGCGCGACAACTCCGAGGGTTTCGCCGAGATCGCCCGGCCCTTCCTGCACGCGGCGCTCGCCGTCGCCGACCCGGACGGGGACGGCGCGGCCACCGTCGAGGACACCGCGCGCGTGCTCCGGATCCTGGGCGTCCCCCAGGACATCGCCCAGACCGCCGCGACGGCACTCGACGCGGACGGCGACGGCAAGGTCGGCGAGACCGAGATCGTGACGGCCTTCGCGCGGTACTTCACCGTCCCCGAGTGACCGTGACCGCGGCCTCACGTCCCCGCGCGACCTGAAAAGCGCTCCCTGAGCTTGTACTTGAGTACCTTCCGCAGGGTCTCGCCCCGCGGAAGGGCGTCCACCACCTCCAGCCGCTCCGGCAGCTTGTGCGTCGACAGCCCTTCGGCGCGCAGATACGACGTCACCGCGTCCAGGGTCAACTCCTCGGCCGCCGAAGCCTGCTGCGCCGCCTCGACCACGGCACAGACCAGCTCCCCGCGCTCCGCGTCCGGCAGCCCGATCACGGCCACGTCACCGATGCCCGGATGCCGGTGCAGCAGGTCCTCGATCTCCTTCGCCGAGATGTTCTCGCCCTTGCGGATGATGACGTCCTTGAGCCGCCCGGTGAGGACCAGATGGCCGGCGTCCGTCAGCCGCCCGAGGTCCCCGGTGCGCAGGAACCCCTCCTCGTCGAAGGCCTCGGCGCTCTGGGAGGGATCCAGGTAGCCCCGGCAGACGGCCTCCCCCCGCAACCGCACCTCCCCGTCCACGATCCGTATCTCCATCCCCTCGGGCGGCCGCCCCTCCGTCGTCGCCAGCAGCTCCGGGGTGTCGTCCGGCGCCCCCATCGTGATCATCGGCACCTCGGTCATGCCGTACCCGTGGGTCAGCTGCACGCCCATCTCCCGTACGACGGCGTGGTACACCTCCGGCGGCTTGGGCGCCCCGCCGCCCGCGAGCAGTCGCAGGGAGGGAATGACCGGGACGCCCGGCTGTTTGCGCTGCTCGGCCAGGAACATCGAGTAGAACGCCGTCGACCCGCCCGCCATCGTCACCCCGTGCCCGCGGTATTCCTCCAGCGCGTCCGGCAGCGCGAACTGCTCGGACATCACCGCCGGGAAGCCGTACAGCAACAGCATCACCATGTAGTCGGGGCCGCCGATATGGGCGTACGGGAAGGCGATCGAACCGACGTCGGACGCGGTGGGCCGCAGCGCGTGGGCGAGGCAGGAGCCGCCCGCGATCAGTGAACGGTCGGTGTGCAGGACGCCCTTGGGGGACGAGGTGGTGCCCGAGGTCCAGTAGATCCAGCGGACCGAGGTGCCCTCGGCGGGCGGCTCGGGCAGCGCGGAGGGGTCGCCGTCGGGCAGGCGGTCGTACGCCTCGATGATCCCCTTCGCGCCGAGTCGCCGCGCCATCTCCGTGTGGTCGAAGCCGCGCCACTCGCCCGGCACCGCGAAGTACTCCGCCTTCGACTCCCGCAGCGCGAAGGCGACCTCGCGGTCCCGGTAGAACGGGATGACCGGGCTCTGTACGGCGCCCAGGCGGGCCAGCGCGAAGGACAGCAGGGCCGTCTCGATGCGGGTGGGCAACTGCCAGGCGACGACCGTGCCGGGGCGTACGCCCCGGCCGTACAGGCCCGCCGCGACCCGCTCGGACCGGTCGCGCAGCTCTCCGAAGCTCAGCGCGCGCTCCTCCTGGAGGAGGACCGGGCGGTCGGGGGTGAGGTCGGCGCGGCGGGTGACCAGGTCCCAGAGGGTGCGGGACGCGCCGAGCGCGTGGGCGGTGTCGTTCACAACGGCCCCCTGTGAAGCTGACGGATAGTCAGATGGTGGGCAGAGCGTAGGGCTCGCCGCCTTGTCGGTCCAGAGGTGCGGGGCTAGCCTTCCCGGGAGTCGTATCTGATGGAGCGTCAGGTAACTCTCCCGGGAGGCCGCTGGTGGATCTCGCGTACTCGCCCGAAGAGGAGGAGTTCCGGGCGCGGCTGAAGGAGTGGCTGGCGAAGGTGCTGCCCACGCTGCCCCCGAAGCCGTCGCCCGACGACTGGCCCGGGCGCCGCGCCTACGACCTCGGCTGGCAGCGCATGCTCCACGACGCCGGATACGCCGGACTGCACTGGCCCGTCGACGCGGGCGGACAGGGCGCCACCCCGACCCAGCACCTGATCTTCCTGGAGGAGACCGAGAGGGCCGGCGCGCCCTATGTGGGCGCCAACTTCGTCGGACTGCTGCACGCGGGGCCGACGATCGCCGCCGAGGGGACACCCGGGCAGCGGGCGCGCTGGCTGCCGCCCGTGCTGCGCGGCGAGGAGGTCTGGTGCCAGGGCTTCAGCGAACCGGACGCCGGGAGCGACCTCGCGGCGCTGCGCACGCGCGCGTGCCGGGACGGCGACGACTACGTGGTGACCGGCTCCAAGATCTGGACCTCGCACGCCCAAGTCGCCGACTGGTGCGAACTGTTGGTGCGCACCGACCCGGACGCCCCCAAGCACCGGGGCATCACCTGGCTCGCCCTGCCGATGGACGCCCCGGGGATCACCGTACGGCCGCTCAGGACCCTCGCCGGGTCGGCCGAGTTCGCCGAGGTGTTCCTCGACGAGGTGCGGGTGCCGGTCGCGAACCGGGTCGGCGACGAGAACGACGGTTGGCGCGTGACCATGGTGACGCTGTCCTTCGAACGCGGCACGGCCTTCGTCGGCGAGGTCGTGGCCTGCCGGCGCGTGCTCGGCGAACTCGCCCGCACCGCACGCGGGAACGGGCGCTGGGACGATCCCGCGCTCCGGCGACGGCTGGGCCGGCTGGAAGCCGAGTTCCGCGCCCTGTGGCGGCTCACGCAGTGGAACGTGAGCGAGGCCGAGGCGAGCGGCGGCGTGCCGGGTGTGGGGGGCTCGGTCTTCAAGCTGCGGTACTCGCAGGCCCGGCAGCGGCTCTACGACGCCGCCGCCGACGTCCTGGGCCCCGACTGTCTCGACCTCGACCGGCCGTGGGTGCTCGACCGCCTGTCGTCGCTGTCGTACACCATCGCCGCCGGGACCTCGCAGATCCAGCGGAACATCGTGGCCGAGCGGATCCTCGGGCTGCCGAAGGGACGATGACGTGCGTTTCCGGCTGACGGACGACCAGCGAGCCCTGCGGGACGGCGTACGGCAGCTGCTCGCGCGACGTTTCGACCGCGAGGCGCTGTGGGCGGCCGTGGCGGCGCCGGGGCTGGACCGCGCGCTGTGGCGCGAGCTCGGCGCGGCCGGGTTCTTCGCGCTGCGGCTGCCGGAGGCGGAGGGCGGGGTCGGACTCGGGCTGCCCGAAGCGGTGTTGGTTTTCGAGGAGGCGGGGCGGACACTGCTGCCCGGGCCGCTGGTGGCCACGCATCTCGCGGCGGGGAGCGTGCCGGGGGCGGCGACGGGGGAGGTGGTCGTGACCGCCGTCGACGGGGGCCTGGTGGAGTGGCTGGCGGAGGCGGACCTCGTACGGGGGGAGGCGGCCGGCGCGGTACCGATGCGGTCGGTGGATCCTCTGACGCCGCTGCACCGGGTGACCGCCGGGGGCTCACCCGGCGCCGTCGGGCGCTCCCGGGGCCCCGTCACCGCCCCGGGCTCCCCGGATCCCGTCGCCGTACTCCTGACCGCGGCCGAGCAGCTCGGCACCGCCACGCGCGCGTGCGAGCTGGCCGTGCAACACGCCCGGACCCGTGAGCAGTTCGGGCGGCCGATCGGGGCCTTCCAGGCGGTCAAGCACCTGTGCGCCGAGATGCTGGTGCGGGCGGAGGTGGCCCGGGCGGCCGTGTACGCGGCGGCGGTCACCGCCGACCCGGTGGACATCGCGGCGGCCCGGCTGCTCGCCGACGAGGCCGCCGTGCACGGCACCCGGGACTGTCTCCAGGTGCACGGCGGGATGGGGTTCACCTGGGAGAGCGAGGTGCACCTGCATCTGAAACGGGCCTGGGTGCGGGCTCAACGTGGCGGCGCGAACACGGAGAGTGAGGACGTCCTCGCGGCCGATCTGGTGGGCTGAGCGGCGAAGAGGCGGAGTGGGCTGGGGTGTCGCCGCGGCGGCCGGGACGGATGTCGCGGATTGTGGCATACCGGAATCACGGAGCGTTGATATCGGGTTGTGTCCTGAGTGTGACTCGTCACGTCCCGGAGTCGGTCGGTCGCTCCGGTACCTTGTGTGAGATGCGAATGGTTCCGAGCACGAGCCATGCCGGTGTCGCCTTCGGGGCGGCTCCGGATCCGGCGGTGCGCGCCGCTGTTCGCAGGGCAGGAGGGCCGTCGTCCCCTGCTTGTTCGACTTCCCTCTACGAGCGTCGCACAGTATGGCGCACGGGTACTCCTTCGCGCTGGAATATGCCCGAAGCGCTTGTTGGGGTGACTGTACGTCAACCATGCTGTCTCATAAGGGATTCACGTTCCGTGACCCCGGCTTTGGCCATTGTTCTGGCCATGCAAAAAATGGCTACGATCGTGGCCCTCGTGAGGCGCGAGGCTATGTGTCCGCCGGTTCGGATGGTGTGAGCGGTGCAGGTGCTTCAAGTGCAGCTGGAGATCCGGCCCGACCCCTCTGAGGTCGGGCGAGCCCGGAGGTGGGCCCGCTCGCGCCTCGCCGGGTTCGGCATAGGGGACGACGAGCCGCTGGCCGAGATCCTGATCCTGCTGGTCTCCGAACTGGTCACCAACGCCGTGGTGCACACCGGTTGTCCGGCCGTGCTGCGACTCACCCTGCCGCCGCTGGAGGCCGAACCGGCCACCGTACGCCTCGAGGTGGCCGACCGCAGCGAGCGTGCCCCGGTACCGCGATGCGCCGACGGCGAGGAGACCGGTGGCCGGGGACTCGCCCTCGTCGACGGACTCGCGGACCGCTGGGGCTGGAGCCCCGAAGGCGCCGGCAAACGCATCTGGTGCGAACTGGACCGGTGCGGCGCACCCCAGGAGGGGACCACGACCTACGGTGGCGGCGCTTCGGCGTATGAGGGGCTGGCGTTCGAAGCCGTGTGACCGGCGCGCACGGCCGTCGAGGCGGTCCTCGCGGACCGGGCCTGGTCGCCTGCCCGACGACCCGGTGCACGGCCGCAGAAAGTGCTGTCGTCCTTGATCGGCGGTGAATCCGTGCGCCGGGACGTGCTTCTGTGCGCGCCCACGACAAGTAGGGCGTAAGTGGTAAATCCCCGAACAGGTGTTGACGCCACGTGACGGGTTGAACACGCTGGTGGTCAGCGATTCGCCGCGAGGGGACGCCGAGGGTTCCGGTGACGGGAGCCCTCGACGAGTGTGGGTCGTGATTCGGCGTCGGTTCTTTCAGGGCCAGGAGGAACCGGTGGGGGACAGTGCGCCGGAGTCGGTCGGTGGCGCGCGATGCCGTGCTCGGGGCGGGCAGTCGCGCGCCGCCGCCCGACGGCCCAGGGGGCTCAGAGGATCGCGACCGGCGCCACCGGGGTTCCCGTGGCGCCGACGAAGGGTTCGGGCATTGCCGACAGCAGGAACGCGTACCGGCCCGCTTCTCCACAGGCTGTGGACAACTTTTCGAGATTCCAGTTCTGGCCCTGGAGCATGCCCATCTCGACGAGGTCGAGCGCGTGTACGGGCAGCCACAGATCCTCGACCTCGGGCGGGAAGATCTCGAAGGTGAGGGTGTCGTTCGCGACCGCGGCGACATCGCGCGCGTGGAACCACTCGGGGGTGCGGATCGACAGGCCGGGCGACGGATGGCCGTACGCCGGCTTGTCGCCCGCCAGGTACACCTGGATCTGCCCGGTCCGTACCAGCACCACGTCACCGGCACGCACGCGCGTACCGGCCAGTTCCTCGGCGGCGTCCAGGTCCTCGGGAGTGACGGCGTGGCCACCGTCGAGCCGGTCCACGCCGCGCGCGCGTGCCACGTCGAGCAGCACCCCGCGCGAGACGATGTGCCGGGCCTTGTCGATGCCGCTGAACTCGGCGCCGCCGTGCGGGGTGATGGTGCCGGCCGGGCGGCCGTTGTAGAGCCGGCCCGAGTGCGAGACGTGGGTCAGCGCGTCCCAGTGGGTGGCGGCCTGCAGGCCCATCGTCACGGCGTCGTCGCTGCACGCCACCGTCCCCGGGCCGAAGATCTCCTGGTTGATCTGCACCATGGCGTGCAGCGGGTTGACCCGGCCCGGCATCATCCCGGTCTGGACGCCGTCCTGTTGGAGAGGGAGCGCGAGGGGCACCCGCAGCCCGCTCCGGACGCAGGTCGCGGCCTCGCGGACCACCTCGTCGGTGATCAGGTTGAGGGTGCCGATCTCGTCGTCGTCCCCCCAACGGCCCCAGTTGTTCACGCGCTTGGCGATGTCGTGAAACGCCGGATGGAGTGCGGGCAAGGACATCTCTGCTCCCGGGGCTTGTGTCCACACATCTGACGGGTCATAGAATCTAACGGTCCGTCAGAAACCGCGGGAAGGGGCCGGCGTGGGGAACTTCTTGGCAGGCAAGGCGATCGCGGTGACGGGCGCCGGGCGGGGCATCGGCCGGGCGGTGGCGCTGGGCGCGGCGGCCGAGGGGGCGCGGGTCGTCGTCAACGACTACGGCGTCTCCATGGACGGCGGCTCCCCGACCAGTGAGATCGCCGAGTCCGTCGTCAAGGAGATAACGGCGGCGGGCGGCGAAGCCATCGCCGTGGCCGACGACATCTCGACGATGGCGGGCGGACAGCGGGTCGTCGACGCGGCCCTGACCTCGTACGGACGGCTCGACGGGGTCGTGTGCGTCGCCGGGATCCTGCGCGAGCGGATGCTGTTCAACATGTCCGAGCAGGAGTGGGATCCGGTGATCGCCACGCATCTCAAGGGCACGTTCACGGTGTTCCGGGCGGCGTCGGCGGTGATGCGGCAGCAGCGGGCGGGGACCTTGATCGGCTTCACCAGCGGCAACCACCAGGGCTCGGTGTCGCAGGCCAACTACAGCGCGGCGAAGGGCGGCGTCATCTCGCTGGTGCGGAGCGCCGCGCTCGGCCTGCACAAGTACGGGGTGACCGCCAACGCGGTGGCGCCGGTGGCCCGTACCCGGATGTCGGCGAACGTTCCCGTGGAGCTGACCGAGATCGGTGAACCCGAGGACGTGGCCGCGCTCGTGGTCTACCTGCTGTCGGACCGCGCGAGGGAGCAGCGGATCACGGGGCAGGTGTACACGATCGCCGGGCCGAAGATCGCGGTGTGGGCTCAGCCCCGGGAGTTGCGGGCCGCGTACGCGGAGGGGTCCTGGACGCCGGAGCGGATCGCGGAGTTCCTGCCGGGGTCGGTCGGGGTGGATCCGATGCCGATGCTGTCGCAGGTGGCGGGGATGGAGAGGGCGGCGCGGGATGGTTCGCGGCCGAACGCCCAGTAGCCCTGGGGTGCGGGTCGCAGGGCGGCTGCGGGTTTGGTGCGGCTGGTCGCGCAGTTCCTCGCGCCCCCACGAGGTTGGACTCGTCCGGCGTTGAGAGGAGAGCCCTGTGGACTTTGGATTCAGTGGCGAGGACGAGGCGTTCCGGGCGGAGGCGAGGGAATGGCTCGCGACGCATGTCGACACGTCCCTCGATCGCCGGACCTGGGAGCGCACCCTCGGCAAAGCAGGCTGGATCGGGCTCGGCTGGCCCGAGGGCGGGTACGGCAACCGCACCGCCACGCTCACCCGGCAGGTCGCGTGGGCCGAGGAGTACGCCCGCTCGGCCGCGCCGCCGCGCTCCGGGCACATCGGCGAGAACCTGCTCGCCCCCACACTCCTCGCCCACGGCACCGACGAGCAGAGGTCCCGGTTCCTGCCCCCGGTCGCGGCGGGGGAGGAACTCTGGTGCCAGGGCTACAGCGAGCCCGGCGCGGGGTCGGACCTGGCCGGGGTGCGGACGAAGGCCGAACGCGGCGCCGACGGGACGTACCGGATCACCGGCCAGAAGATCTGGACGTCCCTCGCGCACGAGGCGGACTGGTGCTTCGTTCTCGCCCGTACGGAACCGGGGTCGAGGCGCCACCACGGGCTCACCTTCCTGCTCGTCCCCATGGACCAGCCCGGCCGGATCGAGGTACGGCCCATTCGGCAGCTGACGGGCACGAGCGACTTCAACGAGGTCTTCTTCGACGGGGCACGCGCGCGCGTGGAGCACGTCGTCGGAGGCGAGGGCGGCGGGTGGCGGGTCGCGATGAGTCTGCTCGGGTTCGAGCGGGGCGTCTCGACGCTTGCCCAGCAGATCGGCTTCGCACAGGAGCTGGGGCGGGTCGTGCGGGCGGCCGTCGACTCCGGCGCGGTGGACGATCCCGTCCTACGGGAACGGCTCGTGCGGCAGTGGGCCGAGCTGCGCGTGATGCGCTGGAACGCCCTGCGCACGCTGGGGAGTTCGGGTGACGCGGGCGCACCCAGTGTCGCCAAGCTGCTGTGGGGCGGCTGGCACCAGCGGCTCGGGGAGCTGGCGATGCTGGTGCGGGGCGCGGCGGGAGCGGTCGGGCCGGCCAGCTGGTCGGCCTCGGCCCCGTACGAACTCGACCCGCTCCAGCACCTGTTCCTGTTCTCCCGGGCCGACACGATCTACGGCGGCTCCGACCAGATCCAACGCACGATCATCGCCGAGCGCGTGCTCGGTCTGCCGAGAGAACCCAAGGGCTGACAGGGGGCTGCGTGATGCGAGGCGTGGTGTTCGACGGGACGCGGACCGAGGTCGTGGACGACCTCGACGTACGGGATCCGGGGCCCGGGGAGGTGCTGGTCGCGATCTCGGCGGCGGGGCTGTGCCACAGCGATCTGTCCGTGGTGGACGGGACCATACCCTTCCCCGTTCCTGTGGTGCTCGGCCATGAGGGAGCGGGGGTGGTGGAGGCCGTCGGGGCCGGTGTCACGCATGTGGCGCCCGGGGATCACGTGGCCCTGTCGACGCTCGCCAACTGCGGGGCGTGCGCCGAGTGCGACCGGGGGCGGCCGACGATGTGCCGGAAGGCCATCGGGCGGCCGGGGCGGCCGTTCACGCGGGGCGGGCGGCCGGTGTTCCAGTTCGCGTCCAACTCCGCCTTCGCTGAACGGACCGTGGTGAAGGCCGTGCAGGCGGTGCGCATCCCGGGGGACATCCCGTTGCCGTCCGCGGCGCTCATCGGGTGCGGGGTGCTGACCGGGGTGGGTGCCGTACTCAACCGGGCCGCGGTGGACCGGGGGGACAGCGTGCTGGTGATCGGCACCGGCGGGGTCGGGCTGAACGTCCTGCAGGGCGCGCGGATCGCGGGCGCGCTGCGGATCGTCGCCGTGGACGCGAACCCGGCGAAGGAGGCGGTGGCACGGCGGTTCGGCGCGACCCACTTCCTGACCTCCACGGACGGGGTGCGGGACATCCTGCCGACGGGGGCGGACCACGTCTTCGAGTGCGTCGGCCGCGTGGAGCTGATCCGCCAGGCGATCGACCTGCTGGACCGGCACGGCCAGGCGGTCCTCCTCGGCGTCCCGTCGGCCACGGCCGAGGCGTCCTTCCTCGTCTCGTCGCTGTTCCTGGACAAGTCGGTCCTCGGCTGCCGCTACGGCTCCTCCCGCCCGCAGCGCGACATCCCGCTGTACGCCGAGCTGTACCGGGAAGGACGGCTGCTGCTCGACGAGTTGGTGACGCAGACGTATCCGGTGGAGGACTTCGAGAAGGCGGTGGCGGACGCGGAGGCGGGGCGGGTGGCGCGCGGGGTGCTGACCTTCTGAGCGGGTCCGGGGCGTGTCGGGACGCGTGGCGAGCGGCGCCGCGTCGGCCGGTCACCGCGGGGCGCCGACACCGCCGTAGCCGTCGAGGCCGCCGACTGCCGGCCCGGCGCCCCCGGCGCGGAAGGTGCGGCGATACGCGGTGGGGGTGACGCCGAGGGCCGCCTGCAGGTGCTGCCGCATCGACTGGGCGGTGCCGAAGCCCGCGTCCCGGGCCACCTGGTCGACGGACAGGTCGGTGGACTCCAGCAGGTGGCGGGCCCGCTCCACCCGCTGCTGGGTGAGCCACTGGCCGGGGCTGACGCCGACCTCCTCGCGGAAGCGGCGCGTGAAGGTGCGCACCGACATGGCCTCCTGCTCGGCCATGTCCCGCAGCTGGATCGGCTCGTGCAGACGGCCCAGCGCCCAGGCGCGCGCGGAGGTCGTGCTCGCCAGCTGCGGGTCGGGCACGGGCCGGTGGATGTACTGCGCCTGTCCGCCGTCGCGATGCGGCGGTACGACTGTTCGGCGGGCCACCTCGTTGGCGATCGCCGTGCCGTGGTCGCGGCGCACCATGTGCAGGCACAGGTCGATGCCGGCGGCGACGCCCGCCGAGGTCAGGATGTCGCCGTCGTCGATGAACAGGACGTCCGCGTCGACCTTGACCCGAGGAAAGAGCCGCTGGAGGTGCTCGGCCTCGGCCCAGTGCGTGGTGGCGGGCCGGCCGTCGAGGAGCCCCGCGGCGGCCAGGACGTAGACGCCGGTGCAGATCGAGGCGATCCGGGTGCCGGGGCGGATGTGCGCGAGCGCGGCGGCCAGCCCGTCGGTCAGCACGCCCTGCTCGAAGACCGGGCCGAGCTCGTACGAGGCCGGGATGATCACGGTGTCGGCGGTCGCCAGGGCCTGTGGGCCGTGCGGGACGTGAACGGAGAAGTCGGCGTCGGTCTCGACCGGGCCCGGTGGCCGGATCGAGCAGGTGATCACCTCGTACAGATGTCGTCCCTCGGCGTCCTTGGGGCGGCCGAAGATACGGTGCGGGATGCCGAGTTCGAAGGGGAGCGCTCCGTCGAGGGCGAGGACGGCGACGCGGTGCGGACGGAAGTCTGGGGAGCCGGTGGCCGTTTCCATGGCCCGATCCTAGCGAATGATGTCTTTCGGGCCACTCGATCACGCGTGCCGCGGACGGAAAGCTCTATGTCGTGACTCAGACAAGCCGAGCCGCCGTGGCGGCACCCCCCGCCGGGAAGAAGCAGGCCCGCATCCACCGGGCGTGGTTCGTCGCCGCCGTCACCTTCGTGACGATCATCGGTGCCGCCGCCTTCCGTTCCCTGCCCGGGCTGCTCATCGACCCGCTGCACCAGGAGTTCGGCTGGTCGCGCGGCACGATCGGCGCGGCGGTCTCCCTCAACCTCGCGCTGTACGGGCTCACCGCGCCCTTCGCGGCAGCGCTGATGGACCGTTTCGGCATCCGCAGGGTCGTCGCCGCGGCCCTGCTGATGATCGCGATCGGGTCCGGTCTGACCGTGTGGATGACGGCTGCCTGGCAACTGCTGCTGTGCTGGGGTCTGCTGGTCGGCCTGGGCTCCGGCTCGATGGCGCTGGCCTTCGCCGCCACGGTCACCAACCGCTGGTTCACCGAGCGGCGCGGCCTGGTCACCGGCATCCTCACCGCCGCCTCGGCCTCCGGCCAGCTGATCTTCCTGCCGGTGCTGTCCCTGACGGTCGAGTACCACGACTGGCGCCCGGCGGTCGTCACGGTCGCCCTCTCCGCCCTCGCGGTGGTCCCGTTCGTATGGCTGCTGCTGCGCGACCACCCGGCGGACGTCGGGCTGAACCCGTACGGCGCGCGGGAGTTCGTACCGAAGCCGGCCCCCGCGCCGGGAGCCGCGCGCCGGGCCGTGGCCGTCCTCTTCAAGGCCGCCCGCACCGGTCCCTTCTGGCTGCTGGCCGGCACCTTCGCCATCTGCGGCGCCTCCACGAACGGCCTGGTCCAGACCCACTTCGTGCCCGCCGCCCACGACCACGGCATGCCGGTCCCGGCGGCGGCCTCGCTGCTCGCGGTCATCGGCGTGTTCGACGTCGTCGGCACGATCGCCTCCGGCTGGTTCACCGACCGCTTCGACTCGCGTCGGCTGCTGGCGGTGTACTACGCGCTGCGGGGCGTCTCCCTGCTCTTCCTCCCGATGCTGCTGGCCCCGTCGATCCATCCGCCGATGCTCTTCTTCATCGTCTTCTACGGCCTGGACTGGGTCGCCACCGTCCCGCCCACCGTGGCCCTGTGCCGGGAGCACTACGGCGAGGACAGCGCCATCGTCTTCGGCTGGATCCTCGCCTCCCACCAGGTCGGTGCCGCGATCGTGGCCGTCCTGGGGGGCGTGGCCCGCGACGTCTTCGGCAGGTACGACATGGTCTGGTACGCGTCGGGCGCGCTGTGCGCGGCGGCGGCGCTGATGGCGCTGGTGATCCGGCGACGGCCGGCCGCTCCCGTGCTGGTCGCGGGCTAGGGCTGCGGTCCGGCGGATCGGGTCGCGGGACATCGGCGGCGGCTCGCGGCGGCTCGTCGACGCGGGTGGGCGGGGTCTGGGGCGTCGAGCAGCGAGGCGGAGGGGGCGTCGACGCGACGGGAGTTCCCCGCGCGAGGCTGTCGAGCCTGGGGAGTCGGCGACCGGTGACAACGCCGCGGAACGGCGAGCCGGGCCCCGCGTCCGCGGCATGGTCCGCCGGTCAGACCAGGCCCTGAAGAAGGCGGCCGAAGCGGCCCCTGTGGAACAGCAGCGGCTCCTGGTCCTCGTCGCCGGTGCCCAGCGCCGCCACGCGTCCCACCACGATCAGGTGGTCGCCGCCCGTGTGCACCGCGTGGATGGCGCAGTCGACCCACGCCAGGGCGCCGGTCAGGCGGGGGGAGCCGGTGACGGGTGCCGGGTCGTGCCGGACGCCCGCGAACTTGTCCGTGCCGCTCACCGCGAAGGCGCGGCACAGGTCGCCCTGGCCCGCGCTCAGGACGTTGACGCAGAAGACCCCGGCGCGGGCGATGCGGGGCCAGGTCGTGGACGTACGGCCGACCATGAAGGCGACCAGGGGCGGGTCGAGGGAGAGGGAGCTGAAGGACTGGCAGGCGAAACCGGCGGGACCGGGTTCGCCGTCGGTGACGGGTGCCGTCACCACGGTCACGCCGGTCGCGAAGCTCCCCAGCACGCGCCGGAACTCGCCCTGGTCGACCGGCAACCGCTCGTCCTCGCGGACACAGCGCAACTCGGGGCGCGGCAACGGCTCCACGGGCTCCGGGTGGGGCCCGGACCTGAGGTAGCGGACGGCTGCGGCGGCCATTCCTGCGTGTCCCATCACATCCCCATTGAAGCTGACGGCGTGTCAGATAGGAAGGGGCGGGCGGGAGCGCGGAAGGCGCTCACCGGCCGCGGAAGCCGGGCTTCCTGCGCTCCACGAAACTCGCCACGCCCTCCCGCGCGTCCGCCGTCGTCATGTTGATCTCCTGCGCGGCGGCCTCCGCGGCGAAGGCGGTCGTGCGGTCGGCGTCCAGGGAGGCGTTGACCAGTTGTTTGGTGAGCGCGAGGGCGCGAGTGGGGCCGGTGGCGAGGCGTTCGGACCACTCGCGGGCCGTCTTGTCCAACTCCCCGTCCGGGACGGCCCGGTTGACCAGGCCGAGCCGTGCCGCGTCCGGCGCGGTCAGCGCGTCGCCGAAGAACATCAGCTCCTTCGCGCGCTGCGGGCCGATCAGGCGGGGCAGGAGATACGCGCCGCCGCCGTCGGGGACGAGCCCGCGTCGCGTGAACACCTCGATGAACCTGGCGGACTCCGCGGCGAGTACGAGGTCGCAGGCGAACGCGAGATGGGCGCCGAGGCCGGCCGCCGTGCCGTTCACGGCGGCGATGACCGGCTTCTCGCAGTCGAGGACGGCGGCGACGAGACGCTGGGCGCCGACGCGGATCGTGCGGGCCACGTCACCGGCGACGCGGTCGCCCGCCGGCGGTCCGCCGCGCAGGTCCGCGCCCGCGCAGAAGCCACGCCCTGTGCCGGTGATGACGACCGCCCGTACGGCCGGGTCGGCGGAGGCCTCCGACAGTAGCCGGATGACGCGTTCGCGCTGGTCAGGGGTGAGGGCATTGAGGGCTTCGGGGCGGTTGAGCGTGATGCGGCAGACCTGATTGTCAGTGGCGTGCTGTACCAATGACTCAAGGGATTTTCGGGGCTCTTGGGGGGAATTGGACATGTTCATCTCAGCTGCATTCATTTCGGCCCCGTCCGTTTCGGCCCCGTCCATTTCAGCCGTGTCGCTTTCAGCTGCACATCACCAGGGCGTCGAGCGCCACCGCCCCCTGCCCGCGCGGCAGCACCATCAGCGGGTTGATGTCGAGTTCCGCGAGATGGTCCCCGAGTTCCAGGGCCATGCGCTGCACGCGCAGGACGACTTCGACGAGCGCGTCGAGGTCCGCCGGGGGGCGCCCCCGGACCCCGTCGAGGAGGGCCCGCCCCCGGAGTTCGTCACACATGTCGCGCGCCTGCCTCTCGCCGAAGGGCGGCACGCGTACGGCCACGTCCCGCAGTACCTCGACGAGGACACCGCCGAGCCCCACCGTCACCGTCGGCCCGAAGAGCTGGTCATGCGTGACACCGACGACCATCTCGACGCCCCGCTCGACCATCTGGCAGACGAGGACGCCGTCCAGGGACACGTCCTCGTAGCGGGCGATGTCGGTCAGCTCCCGGTAGGCGTCCCGGACCTGGCTGGCCGAGGTCAGGCCGATCTTCACCAGGCCGAGCTCGGTCTTGTGGGCGATCCGCGCGCCGGACGCCTTCATCACCACCGGGTAGCCCACCAGGCCGGCCGCGCGCACGGCCGCCGCCGCACTGGTCACCAACTGCTCGCGCGGTACGCGGATTCCGTACGCCCGCAGCAGTTGCTTCGCCGCGTGCTCGCTCAGCTGCTGGCCGGGGCGCATCAGCTCGCGCGCCTTGCGGAAGGACGGCGAGGGGGTGCGCGGCGCCGAGTCGAAGGGGGAACGGTAGCCGGTCACGAAGCGGTGGTGGTCGAGGTGGGCGCGGACGGCGGTGAGACAGTTCGCGACCGTGCGGAAGGTAGCCACCCGNAAGGACGGCGAGGGGGTGCGCGGCGCCGAGTCGAAGGGGGAACGGTAGCCGGTCACGAAGCGGTGGTGGTCGAGGTGGGCGCGGACGGCGGTGAGACAGTTCGCGACCGTGCGGAAGGTAGCCACCCGGGACGAGCCGAGCAGCACCTCGCGGTACGCCGGCTCGGTGCCGACCGGCGACCCCCACACCACGCACACCAGCTTGTCCGTCCGCTCGGCGGCGTCCACCAGGTCCTGGACGAGCTTGTCGCTCAGGGGCGGGAAGGGCCCGGTGATCGGGCAGATCAGAACGCCGACCTCCGGGTCGTCGAGGATCGCGTCGATGATCTTCCGGCCCCGTTCGTCGCCGACCGGGTGCCCGCCGTTGTCGACGGGGTTGGAGACGTTCAGGTACTCGGGTATCCACTGGTGCAGTTCGGTCTGCCGGGCGTCGGACAGCTCCGGCAGCCGCAGTCCCGCCTCGGTCGCCAGGTCGGCGACGTGCGCGCCCGTGCCGCCCGAGATCGAATAGACGACGACCCCGTCGGCGCGGGGCGGCCGGGCTCGGGCCAACAGGGCCGCGGTGTCCTGGAGTTCGTCGAGGCCGTCGACCCGGATCACCCCGTACTGCCGCATCGCCGCGTCCACCACGGTGTCCGCGCCGGTCAGCTTGCCGGTGTGTGAGGCGGCCGTGCGGGCGCCGGTCTCGGTGCGGCCCACCTTGACCGCCACGACCGGCACCCCGCGCCGGGCGGCCCGGTCGGCGGCGAGCAGGAAGGAGCGGCCGTCCTTGAGCCCCTCGACGTAGCAGGCGATGGCGCCGACCTCGGGCTGCTCGGCGAAGTAGGAGAGGAAGTCGGAGGTCTCCAGGTCGGCCTCGTTGCCGGTGGGCGCCCAGTGGGACAGGCGGACGCCGAGTTCCTGGAGGGCGAAGACGGGGCGGCCCTGGTGGCCGGACTGGGTGATCAGGGCGATCGCCGGACCGTCCAGGTCGTCCCGGAAGTGCTCGAAGGCGTTGAGGTTGGTGTTGGGCCCCAACAGCCGTATCCCGGACCGGCGCACGGCGGCGGCGAGGCGGGCCTGCGCGGCGGCACCCTCCTCGCCGGTCTCCGCGAAGCCGGAGGCGAAGGCGACCGCGAACCTCACCTTGGCCTCGGCGAGTTCCTCGATCACGGGCAGGGGGTCGGCGACCAGCAGTACGGCGAGATCGACCTGTTCGGGCAGGTCGGCGACGGAGGAGGAGCAGGGGATGTCGAAGACGGACGGGCGGGTGGGGTGCACGGGGTGCAGTCGCGCCCCGACGCGTTCGGACCAGGCGAGCAGTTGGCGGGTCACGCCGGTGTTCGGGCGGCCCTCCGTGTCCGAGGCGCCGATCACCGCGACGGACGTGGGGTGGAAGAAGCGGTCCAGATCGGGGACCGTGGAGTACAGCGGCCGTCCGCTGACGTCGAGGTCGTCGACCTCGGCGGGCCGGCCGTGGACGGCGGGCCCGGGTTGCTCGCCACAGGCGATGACCCGGGCGCCGCGGGAGTCGGTGGTGAGAGTGCCGTGGGTTGATCCAAGCATCGGTCCGCCCGCTCCTGTGTGACAGCACAAACAACTGACGCTGTGTCAGATTACAGAATTGACGGAACGTCAGGAATGGTCGTGCACGCAAAGGATGCCGGGCGGACCGGCGGAGAGTACCTGGAGAAGGCCCCCCGGGGGCTCTGGGACGACGGTCGGTCCCGACGGACTCCTACAACGCCGCCAGTACCTCCCTCGCCACCCGCTCGCCCGACCGTACGGCTCCGTCCATGAAGCCCATCCAGTAGGTGGCGGTCTCCGTCCCGGCCCAGTGGATGCCGCCGACGGGCTCGCGCAGAGCCGGGCCGTACCGGGTCAGGACGCCGGGTGCGGCGATGGAGACGGGGCCGCCGCGGGTGAAGGCCTCGTTGTTCCAGCGTTGCAGGACGAAGGAGGAAGGGGAGGCGGCTTTCTCGCCGAAGTACGTCACGTAGTCCTTCAGCACGGCCGCCCTCACCTCGGCCTCGCTCGCCGCGTCCAGCGCCCGCATCTCGTCGGCCTCGATGAACCCCATCAGCGCGCCGTAGGAGGCGTCGGGCGGGGAGTTGTCGAAGGTGGAGCTGATCACTCCGGTGTCGCTGACGACCTGGCCGTTGAGGCCGTCAGCGCGCCAGAAGGGGGTGTCGTAGACGGCGATCGCCTTGCCGACCGAGGCCATCGGAAGGCGCTGGGTGAGCTGGTCGCGGCCGGCGGGGAGGAGGGGCTCGTAGGAGATCCGGGAGGCGAGGGGCGGGGGCACCGCGACGACGACGCGGTCGGCGGTGACCGTCGTACCGTCCGCGGTCACCACGTATCGGCTGCCGGACCGTACGACGGAGCGGACCGGGGCCCGCAGCACCACTCGGTCGCCCAGCGTGGCGGCGAGTCTGACCGGCACCAGCTGGGAGCCGCCGATGAAGCGCAGTTCCTGGGCGCCGTTCGCGGTCTCGGTGAGGCGTTCCAGAGTGCCGGGGTTCGACGCGTTGCCGGCGGCGGCGATGTAGGAGACGACGAACAGAAGTGAGAGCTCACGGGGTTCGGCCGAGAAGATCGAGGTGCAGGCCACGTCGAGGAGGAACTTGGCGGACGGGACGACGGCGTTGGCGCGGAGCCAGGTCTCGAAGGTCTGCCGGTCCCACTCCTCGGCCTTCGCGGCGGTCCAGGGCGCGTCGACCGGGATCTGTTTGGCCATGTCGTCCAGCGAGGCCTGCACGATCGCCGCGTTGGCCAGGCCGGCCACGTCGATGGGCGGGACGGCGCCGAGCAGTCCGTCGGTGGCGTAGGCCGTCTTCTTGCCGTCCTTGTAGAGGAGGTTCTTGCCGGTGTTGTAGGTGGGGAAGGTCGCCACGCCCAGGGAGTCGGCGAGCGCCTTGATGCGGTCCTGGGTGGGGCCGATGAACTCGCCGCCGCCCTCGGTGACTCGGCCGTTGCCCAACGGCAGGTTCACCACCCGGCCGCCGACGCGGTCACGGGCCTCCAGGACGGTCACCGTCCGTCCGGCCGCGACCAGGTCACGGGCCGCGGTGAGCCCGGCCAGGCCGCCGCCGACGACGGCGACGTCCACGTCACGGGTGGCGGCCGACGCCGTGCCGGCGGCGGTGGTGGTGAGGGTGACGGCGCCGGCGGTCGCGGCGGCGCCGCCGAGCAGGGTGCGTCGGGAGAGCTGTCTTTCACGTGCCACGGGCATCCTCCGTCGTAGCGAGAGGTGGGTGGAGCCGGAAAGTGAGCAGGGCTCACATTCTGGGCACGTGCGTGGCGTGCGTGGCGTGAAAGGGCCCTTCCCGCGCGTACGCGCGGCACATCTGACCCAGACGCAACAGGGGCTCTACGTAAGCGAGTTGACGTCTTCTACGTCACGGGGAGACGGGACACCCGTCCTGTCCCGTCCTTGGCGATGACCTTGGCGATCTTCTGCGCGTCGATGGCCAGCTCGCGGAACATGCCGCTGATGGGATTGGTGTAGCCGCTGAAGAAGAGGCCGGGGGCGTTGTCCGGGCAGCGGGCGCCGTGCACGACCGGCTTGCCGCGGGCGTCGAGCACGTCGAGGTGGCCGACCAGGCCCTCCAGGGCACGGGTGTACCCGGTGGCCGCGATCACCGTGTCCGGTTCGATACGGGTGCCGTCGGCGAGGACGACCTTGCCGTCCTCGAAGGCCTCGACGGCGGCCACGACCTCGACCCCGCCCTTGCGGACGGCGTCGATCAGGCCGACGTCCTGGACGGGGATCGAGCCCTCGTTGACGCGGGAGTAGAGGCCGGTGTCGGGGCGGGGCAGGCCGTGCGCGGAGAGGTCGGGCACGCTGAGCTTGCCCACCGGTCCCGCGAGCCGGTCGACGAGGGACACCGGCAGACGCCGTACGAGCACGCCCGTGTACTGGGCGGCCCAGCCGGCGGTCGAGCGGCGCAGGATGTGCGGGACCGTGCGCACCGACAGCCGCACCCGCGCGGCCCCGCCCTCCACCAGGTCGACGGCGATCTCGGCGCCGGTGTTGCCGATGCCGACGACGAGGACGTCACGGCCGGCGTAGGGCTCGGCGTTGCGGTAGTCGCCGGCGTGCAGGAGGCCGCCCTTGAAGGTGTCGCGTCCCGGCCAGTCGGGCACCCGGGGCGTGTGGTTGTAGCCGGTGGCGACGACCACCGCGGCGCCGGTCAGCTCCCGGCCGCCGGTGGCGTGCAGCAGCCAGCCGGTGCCGTCGGGGGAGCGCTCGATCCGGGAGACCTCGACGCCGGTGACGATCTCCAGCTCGTGGTGCTCGGCGTACTTCTCCAGGTACCGCACCACGTTGTCCCGGGAGACCCAGCGCCCGAACCGGCGTGGCATGGCCAGCCCCGGCAGGCTCGAAAGGCGGCGGGTCGTGTGCAGGTGCAGCCGGTCGTAGTGGCGCCGCCAGGACGCCCCGACGTGGTCGGACTTCTCCAGGACGACAGCGCGCAGGCCCTGGGCGCGCAGTGCGTACGCGGCGGCGAGTCCGCCCGGGCCGCCGCCGATGACGTACACGGGGCGGTCTGCCTGGTTCGGCTCCGCGGGACTCGCGGAGGCGGGGGAGGACGCTGTGGAGTCGGCCATGAGCGCGAGCGTAATCACATGCCGGGTTGATGGGTCTCGGTCAAGACCGGAATTGGTTGCGGATTGATCACGGCTGTATGGGGAGTGGGTGGGACCGGTGGTGTGGCGCGCGTGGTTGTGCAGGACTCGGGACAGGCCGCGACGCCGAGCCCACAGGGTGCGGTGGGCTCGGCGTCGGGGGCGGCGGCCGGAGTTCTGACGGGAAACCGGGGCCGCGTTCGGGGGCGAGGACTGCTTCGGGGACTGTTTCGGGTCGGCGGGGGCCGTCCCTCTCGGGTGTCGCGGGCGTCCCTTCCGGTGAGGCGGGTCCGTCCCTCCCGGCCGACGCGGGGTTCCCGAAGGCCGTTAGCTGACGTACCGTCAGATTCATGGACTCGATCTGGCTCACCGGTGCGCAGTGGCTGGCCGTGCTGCGCATTGGACTCGGGCTGTGGTGGCTGGAGAGCTGGCGGCACAAGGACAAGAAGGCGTGGTTCGAGGGAGCCGGGATCGCCTGGGCCGCGGACGTGGCGGCCAAGCACCGGTGGAAGGCGGTGCGCGGCGGCTTCGACGTCGTCGTCACGCCGCGTCCCAGGACGATGGCGTACGTCGTCGTCTACGCGGAGCTCGCCCTCGGCCTCGGCCTGATCCTCGGCTTCCTCACCCCGGTCGCCCTGGTCGGCGGACTACTGCTGAACCTGCTCTACCTCGTGCTGATGATCCACGACTGGGCCGAGCAGGGGCAGAACTCGATGATGGCGCTGATCTCGGTGGTGGCGCTGTTCGGGATGTCGTGGCAGACGTGGTCGCTGGACAGCGCGCTCGGGCTGTTCCCGTGACCGCGCGGTACGACGTCCCCGAGGCGGACGCCTTCACCCGGACGTACTGGGACGCGGCGGCACAGGGGCGGCTGCTGATCCGGCGCTGCCAGGCGTGCGGGCGGCCCCACCACTACCCGCGCGAGTTCTGCCCGCACTGCTGGAGTGAGGACGTCGACTGGGAGCGGGCGAGCGGCCGGGCCACGCTCTACACCTGGTCCGTCGTCCACCGCAACGACCTGCCGCCCTTCGCCGCCCGCACCCCGTACGTCCCCGCGGTCGTCGACCTCGCCGAGGGCCCGCGGATGATGACGGAGGTCGTGGAGTGCCCGCCCGACCGGCTGCGGGCCGGGATGGAGCTGGAGGTCGCCTTCCGGGAGGGGGTGCCGGTGTTCCGGCCGCCGGGCGGGATCGGGATCCACGAGTGAGGCCGGGGGGCTTGGGCGGGATCGGGATTCACGAGTGAGGCCGGGGGGCTTGGGCGGGATCGGGATTCACCAGTGAGGCCGGAGGGCTTGGGCGGGGTCAGGGCACACGAGGGAGGTCGGGCGACTCCGGCGGCCGCGAAGGCACCGGTGATCCCGAGCGGCCTGGGCGGGTTGTGGACGCGTCGGTGAGGCCGAGCGGCCTGTGCGGGTCGTGGAGGCACCGGTGAGCTCGGGCGGGCTTGGGCGGCCTGCGGGAGCGTCGGTGGCCCCGGGCGGCTTCGGCGGGTTGTTGGACGCACCGGTGAGGCCGGGTGGCTTCGGCGGTCCGCGGACGCACCGGTGATCCCGGCGGGCCTGTCCGGGTTGTGGGCGCGTCGGCGGCCCCCGCGCGGCTTCGGCGGGCCGCGGACGCTCCGGTGACCCCGAGTGGCTTCGGCGGGGCACGCCGAGGGGCTTCAATGGGCCGATGACCCACGTCGACGACCAGCACGGCAGCCGCACCCGCCCCTTCCCCGACCTGCTCACCCCCCACATACGTCTGCGCCCCTGGGACCCCCGGTCCGAAGCCGACGTCGCGGCCTATCTCCGCGGCGCGACCGACCCGGAGGTCCGGCGCTGGAACACACCGCTCAGGCCGGTCACCGACATCGACGGCGCTCGCGAGTCGCTGCGCTCCAAGGCGGTGCAGGCGATCGAGGGGACCTCGGTGTCGTACTGCGTGACGGACGCCGACACCGGTACGCCTCTCGGCCACATCGGCGTCAACGCGATCGACCGAAACCTGCGCCTGGCCCGCGTCGGCTACTGGGTCCTCCCCGAGGCCCGCGGCCGTCGCGTCGCCTCCGGCGCCCTCGCCCTCACCTCCCGCTGGGCCCTCACCGACCTCGGCCTCCACCGCCTCGAACTCGGCCACGCCGTCGGCCACGACGCCTCCTGCAGGGTCGCCGAGCGGTGCGGCTTCCGCCACGAGGGCACGCTGCGGGACGCGATGTTCGAGGCGGGCCGGAAGGACGCCTTCCGGGACGTACACCTGCACGCACGCCTGGCGTCAGACCCGGACCCGGAGCCCGTGCCGTAGTCCCTCTCCAGGTCGCGGAAAAATCAAGGGAGTTGTCAGACGGTCGGCGGGATCATGAAGGCATGCGCCCCGACGACCGACCCCGCGCCGCAGGCACCTGGCACCGCACCGAAGACCTCGACGCCTTCATGGCCCGTGGCGGAGACTTCCTGCGCTCCCGGCCCGCCCACCACACTCTCGCCCTGACGGTGACCGAGAGTCTCCGTACCCGAGGCCGGCACGCGTACGGCGATGGACAGCCCGTCTTCGGGCTCCTGGAGCGGGAGGGGGCGATACGGGCGGCCTACTTCCGGACACCGCCCCGCCGGCTGCAGCTCACCGCGCTCACCGCCGAGGAGGCAGACTCCCTCGCCGCCCACCTGGCCGAGGTCGGGCGACCACTCCCCGGTGTCGGCGCGGACCGCGACACCGCCGAGGCCTTCGCCGAGGCGTGGCGGGCCCGCACGGGAGCCGACGTCACGCTCGAGGAGCGCCAACGGCTGTACAGGCTGGGCAAGTTGACGATGCCGGAGCCGGTCCCGGAGGGCCGGGCCAGGGTCGCCGCGGAGCCCGACCGGGCCCGACTCGTGCGGTGGCACGGCGAGTTCGCGGAGGCCGTCGGTGAGCGCACCCCCGCGAACGCCGATGCCTGGGTCGACGCCCGTATCGCCTATGGCGGCGTCACTTTCTGGGAGAGCCCGGACGGTACGCCCGTCGCCATGGCAGGAGTGACTCCGACGGTCGCCGGCCAGGTCCGGGTGGCCCCCGTCTACACACCGGCGCACCTGCGCGGACGTGGATACGCCGGTGCCGTCACCGCCGAGGTCAGCCGGGCGGCGCGGGAGGCGGGCGCGGACGAGGTGCTGCTCTTCACGGACCTGGACAACCCCACCAGCAACGCGCTGTACCAGCGGATCGGGTACCGGCCGGTCGCCGACTTCGCGGTGTACGGGTTCTCGCGATAGGGCCGTCAGGTTCAGGAACAGGGCCGTCAGGTTCCAGGAACAGTGCCGTCAGGTTCTCGCCGTGGACCCGTCAGGGCCAGAGCAGTTCCCTCGCCCAGGCATCCTCCCCGCGCCGGTACACCAGCCGTACGTGCTGCCGTCGCACGTCCCCCTGGAAGAACTCCACCTCCTCCGGCCGGAGGCGGTACAGCGTCCAGGAGGGCACCGGGGCCTCCGGTTCGTCCTGCGCCCGTTCCCAGGCGGCCCGCGAGACCCGCTCCAGCTCGTCGAGCGAGGCGAGTACCTCGCTTTGCCGCCCGGTGAGGGCGGCCGCCAGCGCCCCGGTGGAGCGGGCGTGCAGATCCGCCTGGCCCTCCCCGGACGGGGCCGCCGTGACCGGGCCGCGGACGCGCACCTGGCGGCCGTGGACCGGCCAGTAGAAGCCGAGCGCGGCGTACGGCCGGGCGGTCAGCTGCGCGCCCTTGCGGCTGGTGACGTGGGTCGCGAAGGACCAGCCGTCCGCGTCGGCGCCGTGCAGCATCACGGTCCGTACGTCCGGCCGGCCCTCCGCGTCCGACGTGGCGAGGGACATGGTGTGCGGCTCGGTCTGCCCGGCCGCCACCGCCTCGGCGAACCACGTGGTGAACAGGGGGAGGGGGTCGACCGGGGCGGTGCTCGGGTCGAAGGCCGGCAGCGTGGTGACCTCCGGGTCCCACACGCGCAGTGACCTCAGCAGTTCATGAAGATCCGTTCCCATCCCCCGATTGTCACGCCTGTCGGGCCTCAGACCGTACCGAGGTCCGACGACACCCAGCGCTCGGGCCGCATCCGGATCACGACCTGCTCGCCGTGCTCCTTCCAGGCCACGTCGACGTACCCGTCCACCTTGTCGGCCGGGAGGTAGCGCGCGGAGATCTCCCGGAGCTGCTCGATGGTGGCGGGAGCCGTGTCGATGACCGGGCCCTCGACCGACACGTACCGGATGGTGGGTTCCAGTCGGTCGACCATGAGCGTGAAACGGCCCGCGGCGCGGATCAGTTCGTTCTTGCGGGAGTCGAGCGCCGTCATGATCCACACCGTGCCGTCCGGCTCGCACTGGTACCAGATCGGCACGGTCAGCGGAGCGCGCCCCGCTCCCGCGTCGACCGCGAGGGCGGCGATGTGCGGCTCGGCCAGGAACTGCTCACGATCTTCGCGGGTCAGGGCCATGCGAACTCCTCCAGCGGCTCGGGCGTCATCGTCCTCTGTCAGACCGCAACACCGACCGGCGAGGCCCGTGTTCCCGCCTCTGCCAGATCGCGACACCCAACCGGCGAGGCCCGTGTTCCCGTCCCGCCGGACCTCGACACCGACCGGCGAGGTCATGGTCAGCGCTGGGTCGGACCGCGAGACCGACCGGCGCGTCCTGTGTCCCCGGCCGACGTGACCGGACGAAACACCCTCCCTACGGCCGAGTCCGCCCCAGCACCACCGTCCCCGAGGAGCAGAACCACCCGCCCGTCCCCGAGGCCACCGCCAGCTCCGGCAGCCGTCCGCCGTTCTTGCGCACCTGGCGGCCCTCCGCCTCGCCCCGCAGCTGTCGTACCGCCTCCACCAGCAGGAACAGGCCCCGCATCCCGGGATGCTGGGCCGACAGCCCGCCCCCGTCCGTGTTCACCGGCAGGTCCCCGCCCTCGACCCTGAGCCGTCCCTTCTCCACGAACGGCCCGCCCTCGCCCTTCGCGCAGAAGCCGAGGTCCTCCAGCGTCACCAACGTCATGTAGGTGAAGGCGTCGTAGATCTCGGCGAAGTCGATCTCCTGGGGCCGCACTCCCGCCCGCTGGAAGGCCAGTCGTCCGCTCACCGCCGCAGGGGAGGTCGTGAAGTCGGGCCACTCCGACATGGCGGAGTGCGAGACGTGCTCGCCGGTGCCGAGGATCCACACCGGTGCCGTACGGCAGTCCCGTACGTACTCCTCGGCGGCGAGCAGCACCGCCGCGCCGCCGTCGGAGCGCAGACAGCAGTGGAGCTTGGTGAAGGGGTCCGCGATCATCGGGCCGGACAGGACGTCGTCGACCGTGACCGGGTCGCGGAACATCGCCTCGGGGTTCAGGGCGGCGTTCGCGCGGGCCTGGACGGCGACCTCGGCCAACTGCTCGATCGTCGTGCCGTGTTCGAGCATGTGGCGGCGGGCCGCCATGGCGTACTTGGCGATGAGGGTGTGGCCGTACGGCACCTCGAACTGGAGGGGGCCGCGGGCGCCGAAGGAGAGGGTGCCGGTCCGGCGGCCGGCCTTGATGTCGGCGCGGGCCGTCGAGCCGTAGGCCAGGAGCACCGCGTTCGCGTGGCCGGCGGCGATCGCGTCCGCCGCGTGCGCCGCCATGACCTCCCAGGTCGAGCCGCCCACGGACGTCGAGTCGACCCAGGTGGGGCGCAGGCCCAGGTACTCGGCGACCTCCACGGGCGCGAGGGTGCCCGTGCCCGCCGAGGCGAAGCCGTCGACCACCTCCCTGCCGAGTCCCGCGTCGGCGAGGGCCCGGCGGGCCGCCTGGGCGTGCAGGGCGTACGGGGTCGCGTCGTCCACGCGGCCGCAGTCGGAGAGGGAGACGCCGACGATCGCCACTTTCCGGGATCCCGTCCTCATGAATCTGACGGTACATCAGATTAGGTGGTGCGCGGCAGGTGTCGCGGGGCTGGGCTTCCCGTCCTCCCCGCCCTAATATGACGGACCGTCAGATCCGGATCGGGATCCGGTGACGGACGGCTTCGAGGAGGGCCCCATGGACGCCGGCTTCACCGCCGAGCAGGACGAGATCCGCCGTACCCTCCACGAGCTGTTGCGGGCGCGCTGCGGGCCCGCCGAGCTCCGGGCCGCAGTCGACACCCCGGCCGGACACGACCCCGCCCTGTGGACCGCCCTCGCCGAACGCCTCGGGCTGCCCGGCCTCGCCCTCCCCGAGACCTACGGCGGTGTCGGCTGCTCGGTGACCGAACTCGCCCTCGCCTGCGAGGAGACGGGCCGCTTCCTCGCCCCCTCGCCCCTGCTCGCCACCGCGGCCCTCGTCGCCCCGCTGCTGCTCGCCCTCGGCACGGACGCCCAGCGGGCCGAGCTGCTCCCGCGGATCGCCTCCGGCACGCTCACCGCCACCCTCGCCGTACCCGGCACCCGCCTCGCCACCGCCCTCGCCCTCACCGGCGACAACGCCGGCGACTGGGCGGGCGGCGGCCGGGCCGGGGGCGTGCAGGCCAGGCGGGCGGGGGACGGCTGGCGCTTGTACGGGCAGGCAGACCAGGTGCTCGACGGGCACAGTGCGCGGCTTCTGCTGGTCGCCGCGCACGCGGGCGGGTTCGCGCGCTCGCGGACGCTGCTGTTCCTCGTGCGCGGGGACGCGGCCGGGCTCGTGCGGACCCGGCAGACCACCCTGGACGCCACCCGGCCGCAGGCGCGCGTCCAGCTGCGGGACGTGGAGGCCGAGTTGCTGGGCGACGAGGAGGCGGACGTGCTCGCCGCCCTCGCCGCCGTCGGCGACGGCGCCGCCGCCGTCCTCGCGGGCGAGGCCGTCGGTGCCGCCGACCAGGCGCTGGGGCTGACCGTCGGGTACGTGCGGCAGCGGGAACAGTTCGGACGCCCGATCGGGTCCTTCCAGGCGGTGAAGCACCGGCTCGCCGACGTCTACGTACAGGTGCGGGCGGCCCGCTCGGCGGCCTGCTACGCGGCGTGGGCGGCGGCGCACGGAGAGCGAGTGGGAGGGCTTGCCCTCGCCCAGGCTCTGGAGGCTTTGCGGTCGGCGTCCGCGGAGGCCATCCAGCTGCACGGCGGTATCGGTTTCACCTGGGAGCACGAGGCTCACCTGTACTTCAAGCGCGCATGTGGCGACGAGCTGCTGTTCGGGCCGGCGCACCGGCTCCGGGCGCACGCCGCCGACGCGGCGCACCTTTTCGCGAGCGTGGAGGTGGCGGTGTGATCGGTGAGCGAGTGGTCCAGAAGGTGTCGTCGACGCGGGGCTTCGCCAAGGTCGCGCCCCACGTGATCCCGGCGCTCGACCGTGCCGTGCACCGGCTGACCCGCGGGAAGTTCCTGCTCAGCGCCCAGCTGCTGCCGGGGGTGATCCTCACCTCGACCGGGGCCAGGAGCGGGCAGGCCCGGCGTACGCCGCTGGCCTGCATGCCGGAGGGGGGCGGCGAGAGCTGGATCCTGATCGGCTCCAACTTCGGCCGGACCGGCCACCCCGCCTGGACCGCCAACCTCCTCGCCCACCCGGACGCCACGGTCAGCTGGAAGGGGCAGGACGTCCCCGTCACGGCCCGGCTGCTGGAGGGGGAGGAGAGGGCGGCCGCCTGGACGGCGGTACTGGCCTTCTGGCCGCCGTACGCCACGTACCAGAGGCGGGTGGAGCGGGAGATACGGCTCTTCAGGATCGTACGGAGGTGAGTCCCGGACTCTCTTACAGCACGCAGGCGGTAGCCCACCCGAGTGAACTACCGCCTGCCAGACAGGACTTGGGGACCGTACAAAGGATGTGAGTTACTTCGTCGGCTTCTTGCCGGTCACGCCGAGGTGCACCAACAACGCGAGGTTCGGCTTGAGTTCAGCCTGCTTCACACCCCACGTCTGGAACCCCTTCTGGTGCGAGGCGACGGCCGCGAGCATCGCGACGATCGAACCGGCCACGGCCGCCGGGTTGACATCCTTGTCGACCCTGCCCTTGGCCTGCAGTTCGGCCACCGCGTCGGAGAGAGAGTTGTTCACGGAGTTGAGGATCTTCATGCGGAGCTTGTAGAACCGCTTGTCGCCCTCGGCGGCCCCGAGGTCGACGACCCGGAGGATCGCGTCGTTGCGGCGCCAGAACTCCAGAAAGCCGTCGACGAGTTCCTGGGCGGTCTGCCAGCCGGCCTTGCCGACCCAGGAGCGGCCCGCCAGCAACTCGGCCAACCCGGCGCCCTCGGCGGCCATTTGTTCGGCGATCTCCAGGACGGCGCCTTCGACGTCCGGGAAGTACTGGTAGAAGGTCGCGGGCGAAGTCCCCGCCTTCCGGGCGACATCGATGACTTTGACGTCCCGGTAAGGGGAGGAGCTGAGCATCTCGCTGAGGCAGTCGAGCAGCTTCTGCCGGGTCGCCTGCCCACGCCGACCGGCCACGCGGCCGTCAACGGTACGCACTTGTCCTGTCATGTCGTCAGCTTACCGAGGGGTGATGGGAGCGCGATTCGGCCGACTGCAAATGGGGTGCACGGGCGGGCGGGGACGGGTGTGCCTGGTCTGCGGGGTGCGGGAGACGCCGTTACGTTGGCGGCATGGCCGAAAACAGGGCATCCGGGTACGGAGAGGACGTCTACGGAGAGGGCGTCCCCTGCTGGGTGGACGCACAGCTCCCCGACGTCGAGGCGGGCAAGCGGTTCTACGGTGAGCTCTTCGGATGGACCTTCGAGGAGGCGTACGGCGGATCCACGCGGGCCCTCAGGGACGGCGAGCCCGTCGCCGCGCTCGCCCGCAAGGCGGACGGCCGGCTGCCCACCGTCTGGACGGTGTACTTCGCCACCCCGGACGTCGAAGGACTCGCCGACCGTGTCTGGGCGGCCGGCGGGCAGGTCGTCACCGCGCCCGTGCCGGTCGGCGACCTGGGCACGGCCGCGCTGGTCACCGACGTGGAGGGGGCCGTCTTCGGCCTCTGGCAGCCCGGCACGCACCGCGGCTTCGGCAGGCGGCACGAGCCGGGCACCTTCGCCTGGGCCGAGCTGTACACCCGGGACACCGAGGCCGCCAACACCTTCTACGGCGGGCTCTTCCACGAGGCCCTCTTCGGCCCCGGGGCCCGGCCCGACTTCGGCCGCGCCCCCGTCCTGGACGTCTTTCCCGCCGAGATGCCGCCCCACTTCCTCGTCCACTTCGGCGTCGAGGACTGCACGGCCGCCCTCGGGACCGTGAACCGGCTCGGCGGACGCGCCCAGGCGCCGCCCTTCGAGACGTCGTACGGGCGGGTGGCCGTCGTCACCGACAATCAGGGAGCGTCGTTCGCGCTGCTGGAGCGGTGAAGCGCACGGCCGGCGCGAGGAAGAATGCTGCTTTGATGTGAGACACCCCATTTGTTTCCGGGTTCGCAACCAGCGGCCGGGCCAGGAAGAATCGGGGTGCGTGCCGCCATGGCGGTGCGGTGGTGAGACGCTGCACGGGGTCGCGTACACATGTGGCATGACGCGGCCCGTACGGGGAGGTGGCAGGCAAGTGGTGGATCAGCTGACGCAGCACGATCCGCGGCGCATCGGGCCGTTCGAGGTGCTGGGACGGCTGGGTGCCGGCGGCATGGGGCTGGTCTATCTGGCGCGCTCGGCGTCCGGGCGACGCGTGGCGATCAAGACGGTCCGGACGGAGCTCGCCGAGGACCAGCTCTTCCGCGTCCGCTTCACCCGGGAGGTGGAAGCGGCCCGGGCCGTTTCCGGCTTCTACACGGCGGCCGTGGTCGACGCCGATCCGCGTGCGGCCGTGCCGTGGCTGGCCACCGCGTACGTCCCCGCGCCCTCGCTCGAGGAGATAGTGAACGAGTGCGGGCCGATGCCGGCCCAGGCGGTGCGCTGGCTGGCGGCCGGCGTGGCGGAAGCCCTGCAGTCGATTCACGGCGCCGGGCTGGTGCACCGGGACCTGAAGCCGTCGAACGTCCTGGTGGTCGAGGACGGCCCCCGGGTCATCGACTTCGGTATCGCGTCCGGCGTATCGAACACACGTTTGACGATGACGAACGTCGCCGTGGGCACCCCCGCCTACATGTCCCCCGAGCAGGCCAAGGACTCCCGCAGCGTCACCGGCGCGAGCGACGTCTTCTCGCTCGGCTCCATGCTGGTCTTCGCCGCCACCGGCCACCCGCCCTTCCACGGCGCCAACCCCGTCGAGACCGTGTTCATGCTGCTCCGCGAGGGGCCGGACCTCGAAGGCCTCCCGGACGAACTGCGCCCCCTCATCGAGTCCTGCATGCAGATGGAGGCGACGGCCCGCCCCAACCCGGCCGACCTCCAGTCCCAGCTGGCCCCCCACCTCTTCGGCTCCGGCTCCGACGACAGCGGTACGGCGTCGGCGTGGCTGCCCGAGCGTGCCGTGGGCCTCATCGAGACGCGGCGCGGCGGCCGGCCGCCGGTGCAGCAGCCGCAGAGCGGCGGACGCAGCGGCGGCGGACGGGTCGCTCCCGTCCCGCCCCCGCCGTCCCGTGACCCCGTGGTCCCGGGGCCGGTCCCGGGCCCCGTGTCCGTGTCCGCCGCCCCCGACACCGGCCCGGTGCGCCTCGCGGGCGCCCAGGTGCCCATCGGGCCCGGCCCGCGCGTCGCCGACGCCCGCGCCGCCGCCGTGAAGGCGCCCCCGCCGGAGGCCGGTCTGGTCGCCTCCTGGTCCAGGCCCCGCCCCGGCGTCAACGGCGCCGACCCCGCCGTACCGGCGCCGCCTCCCGTGCCCGCGGAGACCGCGGCCGGCTGGCGCCCCTGGCGCTTCCGCATGTCGAACGACGTCTGGGGGACCCCCTCCGTCGCCGGCGACCTCGTCTACGTCACCTCCTTCGAGGTCCACGCGCTGGACGTGGCCACCGGCCGCCGGCGCTTCAAGACGCGGGACGTGGCCTGGTCGATGGCGGTCGCGGACGGCCGGATCCACGCCTCCGACGGGCCCACCCTGTTCGCCCTCGACGCCCGCGAGGGCGGGGACCTGTGGCGGCTGTCCACCGACGCCTGGGTGTACTCCCTCAAGGCCGACCGCGGAACCGTGATCACCGGGACCCGCGGCGGCGGCGTCCAGGCCTGGGAGGCCTCCGGCGGCCAGAAGCTGTGGGAGCTCGCCGGCTGCCAGACCGACTTCGAGTCCCCGGAGGCCGGACCCACCCTGCACGAGGGCACGGTGTACGTCTGGCACGACGGCCGCCTGCGCGCCCTGGACGCCCGCACGGGCGAGGAGCGCTGGTCGTACCCCATCGGCGACGCGGCCTCCTGCGGCGGCGTACCGGTCCGGGTGGCCCAGGCGCACGACGGCCACGTCTACGTGTCCGCGGGCACCCGGGTTCTCGCGCTCGACGTGGTGAGCGGCCACGTCCGCTGGCACTTCGAGGCCCCGGCAGTCTTCCTCTGCGCGCCCACCTTCGTGCCGGGCCCCGCGGTCACCGGCGGGGGCGTGTACCTGGCGGACTACCTCGGCACGGTCTACGCCCTGGACGCCACCGACGGCCGTGACCGCTGGCGCATCGCCACCGAGGCCCGGTCCTCCGTCGACTCGGTGCTGGTGGCCGCCGGGCACGTGCACGTGGGCAGCGGCAAGGGGCTCTACACCCTGGACGCGGTCACCGGCACGCCCAAGTGGCGCTTCCAGGCGGGCGGCGACATCGTGGGCGCCCCCGCGGTCGCGGAGGGCCGTATCCACTTCGGCTCGACCGACCACCTGCTCTACACCCTCAAGGCCGACGACGGGCGTCTGCGGTGGAAGCTCGCCACGGGCGGCGAGATCACCGGCTCCCCGGTCGTGAAGGACGGGGTCGTGTACGCGTGCAGCAAGGACCGGTGCGTGTACGCGCTGGACGCGGAGAAGGGGACGGGGACGGCCAGGGCCACCTGACGCGGCGGGAACCGGCCCGGCTACGCCGGGTACGCGCCCATCGCCACGCGGTGACATGACCGTGACAGGCGTTGCGTAGAGTGACGGCATGCATCTACGGGGACGCAGGATCAAGTTCACAGCGGTGGCGGTACTGGTCGTGCTGTCGCTCACCGGGTTCTCATCGGGACGCGGTCACGGCAGCAGCGGCAGCAGTGGCAGCAGCGACGGCGGAGGCGGGGGCTGCAGCAGCTCCAGCCAGAACCACGACAGTTCGTCGTCGACGTCCGGCGGCAGTACCTACCGCGACCACGACGACGATGACGACTACAACGACACCGGAAGCTCCTCCGGCAGTTCCTCCACGAGCACCTCCAAGCGGCTGACGGACGCCAGGGTCAAGCTGGTGAGCTGCGTGACGAAGGACGACGCGTACGCCACGGTCGAGGTCTCCAACCCGAACTCCCGCGCCGCCTACTTCACCGTCACCGTCAGGTTCCTCGACGCCGCATCCGAGCAGGTGGACGTGCGGAGCGTGGACGAGTACGTCACCGCGAACGACGAGGTGAAGGTGCGGGTGCCCCTGGCAAGCCCGGGCCTGGCGGCCAAGGTCGACCACTGCGACCCCGACCCGTACGCGCCCGCCGGCTGACGGACGCTCAACGCGACCGGAACCTGCCGCTTCGCCGTCCGGCGAACAGCTCCGCCTGCCGCTCGGCGGGCAGGTTCCCCAGCGAGATGAGATGCGGCGCCTGCGCGAACCCCTGCGCCCGCGCCGCCTCCTTCGCCGCCCACAGCGCACGGACCGTCCCCTGGGTGGCCTCGGCCGGACACTCGGCGATGACGGCGGCGCAGGCGGTCGCCGCCGCCAACGCGCCTCCCGGCTCGGTGAGTTCGCAGACCAGCCCGATGTCGTGGGCGCGCCGCGCGGAGATCCGCTCGGCCGTGCCCATCAACGCCATCCGCGCGACCTCCCCGTACGGCATCCGCTGCGCCATCAGCACCGACTCGTACGCGCTGACCATGCCGTAGGTGGTGTGCGGATCGAAGAACGTGGCGGTCGTGTCCGCGACGACGAACTCCGACTCGCCGAGCAGATAGAAGGCGCCCCCGCAGGCCATCCCGGACACGGCTGCCACGACCGGCTTCCACAGGTCGTTCGCCTTCGGCCCGACCGTGAGCAGCGGATCGTCCTGCATGTACGGCGACGTCGGCTGCGGCACCACGGCGTCCCGGTCGATCCCGGTACAGAACGCCCGCTCCCCGGCGCCGGTGAGGACGACGGCCCGCACCGAGTCGTCGAACCGCAACTTGCGCCACACGTTCCTGAGTTCGTCGGCCATGGCGAGGTCGATGGCGTTGAGCCTGTCCGGCCGGTCGAGGGTGACGACGGCGACGCCGGTGTCCTGGTCGGCGTCGACGCGCACGCTCACGACCGCTCCGGGATCCATTGCGGGAGCCCGGTCGCCCCGTCGTACGCGAAGGACACCTTGGCGCCGATCCGGATGTCGTGCGGATCAAGGGAGTCGAGAGGGGCACCGGGCTCGCTGACCAGGTTGCCGACGAGCCGTATGCGCGGTGCCTCGGCGAGTTCGACGACGACGACGTTGTACGGCGCCAGCGCCGCGTAGTCCGGCAGGAGCGGCGGATGCGGAACGACGTACGACCAGACGCGTCCCTGCCCGGACATCGCCCGCCACTCGCTCGCGAAGGACCGGCAGTGCGGGCAGCACGGGCGGGGCGGGAAGCGCGGCTCGCCGCAGTCGGCGCAGGCCTGGACGCGGAGCTCGCCCTGGGCGGCGTACTGCCAGAAGGGGGCGCCGTCGGCGTCGGTGACGGGGGTCAGCACGGGTCAGCTCCTCAGCAGCAGGGCGGAGGTGGGGACACCCTCGCCCGCGGTGACGAGGCAGGTGGCGGCGCCCGGGACCTGGGCCGTGCTGGTTCCCCGGAGCTGCTTCACGCCTTCGTTGATCAGGTTGAAGCCATGGACGTACGCCTCGCTGAGTCCGCCGCCCCCGGTGTTCAGGGGCAGCCGCCCGCCGATCTCCAGGGCGCCGCCCTCGGTGAAGGCGCCGCCCTCGCCGCGGTCGCAGAAGCCGTAGCCCTCCAGGGAGAGCGGTACGAGGGGCGTGAACGCGTCGTAGATCTGGGCGACGTCGACGTCCTGGGGCGTGAAGTCCGCGTGCTTGAACAGGTGCCGGGCGGCCGTCCAGGCGGGACCGGTGAGCGGGTCGTCGTTCCAGTAGTTGACCATGCCGTGGTGCTGGGCCGGGAGTCCCTGGGCGGCGGAGTGGACGTAGACGGGTCTGCGCCGGCAGTCCCGGGCCCGCTCCCTGCTGACGATCACGCAGGCCAACGCCCCGTCGGTCTCCAGGCAGTTGTCGAAGAGGCAGAGGGGCTCGCTGATCCAGCGGGAGGTCATGTACATCTCCCGGGTGAGGGGACGGTCGTACATGATCGCGGCGGGGTTCTGGTTCGCGCGGTTCCGGCAGGCGAGGGCGACGTTGAAGAGGTGATCGCGGGTGGCGCCGTATTCGTGCAGGTAACGGCGGGCGAGCATGGCTATCTCGTCCACCGGCCGCAGGAGACCGAAGGGCCGCGTCCACTGGGCGGGGGTGGGGAGCTGGGCGGTGGTGTTCTTCCACGGCCGGGGGCCGGACCCCCGCTTCCGCGACCTCCAGGCGACGCCGACGGTGGCCTGTCCCGTCGCGATGGCGGCGGCGAGATGGGCGACGGTGGCACACGAACCGCCGCCACCGAACCCGATCTTGCTGAAGAAGGTGAGGTCACCGAAGCCGACGGCCTTCGCGAGCTCGACCTCGTCGGTCTCCTCCATCGTGTACGAGGCGAGGGCGTCGACCTCACCGGGCGCGATCCCGGCGTCGTCGAGAGCGGCGAGTACGGCACGGCAGGCGAGGGTCTTCTCGTCCTCGGGGAGGTGCTTGGCGAAGGGGGTCTGACCGATGCCGACGATGGCGGTGGCGTCCTTGATTCCTGCTGCTCCGGCCATGCTGGGCGTTACCTCCACACGCTCGCTGGGCGGCTGACAGACCGTCAGAGTACAGCTAATCTGACGGGTAGTCAGCTAGTGGGACTGGAGGCCTCCCGTGCGCGGTGACTTGGAGTGGGGCAGCATTCCGGGGCTGGTCAGGTGGGCGGCCGAGCGGTACCCGGACGTCGAGGCGGTGGTGGACGGCCGTACCCGGATCTCGTACGGCGAGTTGGGCGCCCGCGTGGACCGCGCGGCGGCCGCGTGCCTCGCGAACGGCGTCGCGGCCGGCGACCGGGTCGGGATCTGGGCCCCGAACACCCTCGACTGGATCGTCTCCGCCCTGGGCGCGGTCTCGGCGGGCGCGGTCCTGGTGCCGTTGAACACCCGCTTCAAGGGGACGGAAGCGGCGGACGTCCTGCGACGCAGCGGCGCCCGGCTGCTGTTCGTGACGGGCACGTTCCTCGGGACGTCGTACGTGGCGTCACTGCGCAGGGCGGCGGGGCAGGGGGCGGGTGACGGAGTGCTGCCGGGGTTGCCGGCACTGGAGCAGGTGGTCGTCCTGTCCGACGACGCCCCGGCCGACTTCCGCACCTGGAAGGACTTCCTGGCGAGCGGCGACGCGGTGGGGGAGGCCGGGGTCCGTGCCCGGGCGTCGGCGATCCCCGGCTCGGCACCCTCGGACATCATCTACACCTCCGGTACGACCGGCCGGCCCAAGGGCGCGGTGATCACCCACGCGCAGACCCTGCGGGCGTACGAGGTGTGGAGCGACCTGGCCGGTCTGCGGCAGGGCGACCGCTACCTGATCGTCAACCCGTTCTTCCACACCTTCGGTTACAAGGCGGGCGTGATCGCCTGCCTGATGCGGGGCGCGACGATGATCCCCCAGCCGGTCTTCGACGTCGACACCGTGCTGGCCAACATCGCGGCGGAACGGGTGTCGGTCCTGCCCGGCCCGCCGACCCTGCACCAGTCGCTGCTGGACCACCCGGCCAGGGACGCCCACGACCTCTCCGCCCTGCGCCTGGTCGTGACCGGCGCGGCGGTGGTGCCGTTGCGCCTGGTCGAGCGCCTGCGGGGCGAACTGGGCGTGGGCACGGTCCTCACGGCCTACGGCCTGTCCGAGGCGAGCGGCATCGTCACGATGTGCCGCCGCGGCGACGACCCCTCGGTCATCGCGTCGACGTCGGGCCGGGCGATACCGGGGGCGGAGGTGCGGGTGGTGGACGCCGGGGAACGGACGGCGGGGCCCGGTGTCCCCGGCGAGGTCCTGGTCCGCGGCTTCACCGTCATGCGCGGCTACTACGACGACGAGGGCGCGACGGCGGAGGTACTGGGGGAGGACGGCTGGCTGCGCACGGGAGACGTGGGCGTGCTGGACGAGGCGGGCAACCTGCGCATCACCGACCGTCTGAAGGACATGTTCATCGTCGGCGGCTTCAACGCCTACCCGGCGGAGATCGAGCAACTGCTGGGCCTGCACCCCGATGTGGCCGACGTGGCGGTGATCGGCGTACCGGATCCCCGGCTGGGGGAGGTCGGCAAGGCGTTCGTGGTCCGGCGGCCCGGGGCGGTGCTGACGGGGGACGACCTGATCGCCTGGGCGCGACGCGAGATGGCGAACTACAAGGTGCCGAGGTCGGTGGAGTTCCTGGCGGAGCTGCCTCGGAACGCCGGGGGGAAGGTCGTGAAGGGGAAGTTGCGGGGGCGGTAGGGGCGGAGGGGACGGTGGAGGCCGTGCGCGCCGGGACGGGTCGGCGCGGCCCGCGCGGTCACGGCATGTCCAAATGCGGAGGCTGGACATGCCTCGACCGCGGCGGCCTCCCCTCCGCGCCGCCGCGGTCGATCCCCCGTCCGGGAAGGTCTGGTCAGACCGGCTCGTCGGTGGCGTGCACGTTGTCCGTCGACGCGTCGCCCGTGTCCTCGCCGGTCACCTTGAGCGGCTCGGTGGTGGCGTGCACGTTCTTGGTCCTGATGGGCTCGCTGGTGGCGTGGACGTTGTCCGTCGTGGCGTCACCGGTCGGCTCGTCCGTGGCGTGGACGTTGTCGGTGCTGTTCTCGTCGGTCATGTCGCTGACTCCCCTGACAGTGTTGTGCGATGGACTGACGGATCCGTCCGGCAACTCCCCCGAGGGTTGCCGGACGGATCCGCTGGGCCGGTTCACCCTAAGAGGTCCGGCCGCTCGTCGCTCCGCCTGCCCCCCGACGCGACGGCTCGACAGGATCGAGAGTGCCGGGCGGCGATAAACGAATGATGAACGCGGACCGCGGGTCGGCCGGCGCCACCGCCTCAGACGACGGCCGTCGGCTTCAGCAGGCCCCTGACCTCGGCCGCTTCCGGCGAGCCCAACGCCTCGAAGATGTCGAGCGCCTCACGCCAGCACACCTGCGCCCGGTCGCGCTGCCCGATCCCGTCGAGCGCCTGCCCCAGCACCGTCAGGACGTTTCCGCGCCGCCATTCGCCGCCGATGCCGCGCAGCAGGGTCAGTGCCGTCTCGGCGTTCACCGCGGCCTTGGCCGGGCGACGCGCGGCGAGGTCGAGTTCGGCGAGACGGAACAGGGTCATGCCCTCCCACAGGCGTTGGCGGCTGTCCCGGAACACCTGGAGGGCCTGGTGCAGGCACTCGGTCGCCTCGGACAGCTTCCCGCTCTGGGTGAGGGCGAGGCCCAGCGCGTACCGGCCGTTGGCGCCCCTGAGGGCGTGCCCCATGTCGTCGTACATCGCCGCGCCCTGCTGGGCCATCGCCACCGCGGTCTCGGTCCGGCCGGTGGCCAGATGGATGCGGGACAGGTTGCACAGGGCGCTGGCCTCGCCGGGCCGGTCGCCGACGGCCCGGAAACTCCCGATGGCGCGGGTGAAGTGCTCCTCGCCCTCCTGGTGCCGGTTCTGGTACAGCGCGACCACACCGCTGATGTTGGACGACCAGCAGCCCGTGAGCGGGTCGTCGGCCTCCCGGGCCAGCTTCGTGGCCCGCTCGGCCTCCTGGACGGCCACGTCGAACCTGCTGCCGGAGATGTGGTGGACGAAGGCCAGCATCGTCAGCGCCCGTGCCTCCGTGCGGGAGTCCCCGGCCTCCTGCGCCGCGTCCCGCAGGAGCCCGGCGACGGCCTCGTACTCCTTGGAGTTGGCGCCCGACTCGGCCAGGTCGACGGCCGCCCAGAGGATGTCGACGGCGCGCCGCAGCGTCGCGGGCCGGGCGGACTGGCGTACGCACGCGAGCAGGGACACCGCCTCCGCGTACAGCCAGTCCTGGGCCGCGTGGCGGTCGGAGAAGGTCAGCCCCGGGTACGCGGTGCGCTCCAGGTGGTCCACGAGCCGGTCCTCGGGCCGTTCGATCAGGTAGACCCCCGCGACGGTGGCCAGGTAAAAGTCCAGCAGCCGGGACATCGCCGCCTCCCGCTCACTGGGCGGCCACTCGTCCCGCTCCGCACAGGCACGCGCGTAGAGCCGGACCAGATCGTGGTACCGGTAGCGGCCGGGCGCCGCCGATTCCAGCAGCGAGGTGTCGACGAGGGACTCCAGCAGGTCCTCGGTCTCCTCCACCGGCAGGTCCAGCACCGCCGCGGCCGCCGCCAGCGAGAGGTCGGGTCCGTCCGCCAGCCCGAGCAGCCGGAACGCGCGTGCCTGCGCGGGCTCCAAGGCCCCGTACCCGAGTTCGAAGGTGGCCTTCACCGCGAGGTCGCCGGCCTGCAGCTCGTCCAGGCGACGGCGTTCGTCCGCCAGCTTCGCCGCGAGGACCGAGACGGTCCACGTGCGGCGGGCCGCCAGACGGGACGCGGCGATGCGGATCGCGAGCGGCAGGAACCCGCAGGCGGCCACGACGTCCAGGGCGGCCTTGCGCTCCGAGCGCACGCGTTCCTCGCCGACGATCTTCGTGAACAGTTGCAGGGCCTCGTCCGGGGACATCACGTCGAGGTCGACGAGGTGGGCCCCCGCCAGGTCCACCATCCGGACCCGGGAGGTGACCAGGGCCGCGCAGCCCTCCATGCCGGGGAGCAGCGGGCGTACCTGGGCGGCGTCGCGGGCGTTGTCCAGCAGCACCAGGACCCGGCGGCCGTCCAGCATCGAGCGGTACAGCGCCGCCCGTTCCTCCAGGGAGTCGGGGATGGCGGAATCGGCGGTGCCCAGTGCGCGCAGGAAGGAGCCGAGTACCGTCTCCGGCTCCGCCGCCCGCGCGCCGGCGCCCTGCAGGTCCACGTACAACTGGCCGTCGGGGAACGCCCCCCGCGCCTGGTGCGCCACGTGGACCGCCAGGGTCGTCTTGCCGACGCCGCCGATGCCCGCCACGGCCGACACCGCCATGACCCGGCCCTCCGCCAGGGCCAGTACCTCGCCGAGTTCCGAGACGAAGGCGGCCCGGCCGGTGAAGTCCGGGACGGTGGCGGGGAGCTGGGCCGGGCGTACCGGCGCGGCGGCCGGCTCCGCCCTGGGCGCCGACGGTTCGGCCAGGCCGGGGTCGGCCTGAAGGATCCGCTGCTGCAGCTCCCGCAGTCCCGGGCGTGGGTCCACGCCGAGCTCGTCGGCCAGCAGGCGGCGCGTGTCCGCGTACACCGCCAGCGCCTCTGCCTGGCGTCCGCTGCGGTACAGCGCCAGCATCAGCAGTTCGCGCAGCCGCTCCCGCAGCGGATGCGCCGCCGTCAGCGCCGTCAGCTCCGAGACCGCCTCCGCGTGGCAGCCCTGGTCCAGGTCCATGTCCAGGCGGGACTCCAGCAGTTGGAGCCGCCATTCCTCCAGGCGGACCCGCTGCGCTTCCGCGTACGGGCCCGGTACCCCGGCCAGTGCCTCACCGTCCCAGAGGGCCAGTGCCCGGTCCAGGACGTCCCGCGCATGGCACAGGTCTCCGGCCGACCGGGCCTTCTCCGCCTCGGCCGCCAGGTCCTGGACGACGGAGAGGTCCAGCGCGCCGTCGCGCAGCCCACGGACCGCGTACCCGCCGGACTCGCTCACCAGGACGCCGGGGTCCAGTACCTTCCGCAGCCGGGAGGCGTACGTCCGCAGCGCCGCCAGTGCCTGCGAGGGCGGCTCCTCACCCCACAGGGCGTCGATCAGCTCGGCGGCGGTGGCCGTGCGGCCCTCGCGGAGCAGCAGGGCGGCCAGGAGGGCGCGTTGCTGGGGAGAACCGGTGCTCAGCGACTCCTCGCCCCGCCAGGCGCGCACCGGGCCGAGCACCCCGAAGCGCAGTGCCACGGCGGTTACTTCGGCAGCCCCGGGTCCGCCGGATCCCTGAGTCAGGGTCGCCGCCTCGGCCCCCCGCACGCCCGTACCCGACACCACCGCCCCCTCCTCGGGGAAGCCGGGACGCCGCCTCTGCTCCGGTACACGCGGTACCTCCGGCACTCGCGGTACACCGTCCATCGCCGTCGTCCCCCTAGATGTCCTGAGCCACCCCGCCAGTTTGCCTTGTTCATGGCAGATGCGTCAGCTGTGGAGAGACCGATCACAGCTGGGCGCGCGGGATATCACAAGGCCCTCACGCTCTCTCCCCACCCGCCCGGGAACCCGGAAGCCCCATCCCACTAGCTGACGGCCCGTCAGATCGGCGCTACCGTGCCCCCATGGAGACCAACTCACCTCTTCCTCCGATCATCTCCGTCGACGACCACACCGTCGAACCCCCCACCGTCTGGCAGGACCGGCTCCCGAAGAAGTACCTCGACACCGGGCCCCGCACCGTCCGCGCCCCCCTCAGGGAAATGACCTTCCTCGGCGGCCGCTTCAAGCCCGTCATGGGCAGGCCGGGCGACGACGGCCCCATCGGCGACTGGTGGGTCTACGAGGACCTGCACCGCCCCCTCACCCGCCTCGACACCGCCGTCGGCTACAGCAGGGACGAGATCAAGCTGGAGGTCATCACCTACGAGCAGATGCGGCCGGGGTCGTACGACGTCCCGGCCCGCCTCGCCGACATGGACGTCAACCACGTCCAGTCCGCCGTCTGCTTCCCGACCTTCCCCCGCTTCTGCGGCCAGACCTTCACGGAGGCGAAGGACCACGAGCTCGGCCTCCTGTGCGTCCAGGCCTACAACGACTGGATGGTGGAGGAGTGGTGCGGCCCCGAGGCGCACGGCCGCCTCATACCGCTCACCCTCATCCCTCTCTGGGACACCGAACTGGCAGCCGCGGAGGTCCGCCGCAACGCCGCCCGCGGTGTCCGCGCGGTCGCGTTCTCCGAGATACCCCCGCACCTGGGGCTGCCGTCCGTCCACACCGACGACTGGGATCCCTTCCTCGCCGCCTGCGACGAGACCGGCACGGTCGTCGCCATGCACATCGGCTCCAGCAGCCGCATGCCGTCCACCTCCGCCGACGCACCGCCCGCCGTCGGCTCCACCATCACCTTCGCCAACTGCTGCTTCTCGATGGTCGACTGGCTGATGAGCGGCAAGTTCGAGCGCTTCCCGAACCTCAAGGTGATGTACGCGGAGGGCCAGATCGGCTGGATCCCCTACATCCTGGAGCGCGCCGACGTCGTCTGGGAGGAGAACCGCGGGTGGGGCGGAGTCGCCGACAAGGTCCACCGGCCGCCGTCCGAGCTGTTCGCCGAGCACGTCTACGGCTGCTTCTTCGACGACGCCTTCGGGCTGCGGAACCTGGACGCCATCGGAGTCGGGAACGTCCTGTACGAGACCGACTACCCGCACTCCGACTCGACCTGGCCGAAGTCACGGGAGGTCGGCGAGGCCCAGATGGGGCACCTGGACCCTGAGGTCGTGGAGCGGATCGTACGAGGGAACGCCATCGACCTGCTCCAACTGACCCCGGACGGACTCTGGGACGGTCCGAGGTGATCGAGGCATGAGCGAAGGGATGATCCGGTACGGCATCCAGCTCCCCGTCCAGTCCCAGAGCACTCTCTACGCCGAACCGTGGGAGGCCGCCGCCGGACCCGACGACCTCCTCGACATCGCCCGCAGCGCCGACCGGGCGGGCTTCGACTACGTCGCCTGCTGCGACCACGTCGCCATCCCGCGCCGGCTCGCGCCCGCGATGAGCACGGTCTGGTACGACCCCGTGGCCACGCTCGCCTTCCTGGCCGCCGCGACCGAGCGCGTACGGCTGCTCAGTCACGTCGCCGTCGTCGGGCTGCGGCACCCGCTCCTGACCGCCAAGCAGTACGCCACCCTCGACCGGCTGAGCGGCGGGCGGCTGGTCCTGGGCGTGGGTGCCGGGCACGTCCCGGAGGAGTTCGAGGCGCTCGGTGTGGACTTCCGGCAGCGGGGAGCCGTGCTCGACGAGTCCGTCGACGCACTGAAGAAGGCGCTCGGGCCGGACGAGTTCCCCGAACACCACGGCACGTTCTACGACTTCCAGGACCTCGGCCAGCGGCCCAGGCCCGCCCAGACCCGCGTCCCCCTCTGGGTCGGCGGCTCCTCACCCGCCGCCGTACGCCGGGCCGCGCTCAGGGGCGACGGCTGGCTGCCGCAGGGCGACCCGCGCGAACGGCTGCCCGCGCGGATCGAGCGGATCAGGACCCTGAGGGAAGAGGCCGCCGTGCAGGGGACCTTCACCGTCGGCGCCATCGCCGAACCGCTCTACCTCGGCACCCCGAGCTGGAACGTCGGGCGCCGCACGCTCACCGGCCCGCCCGACGCACTCGCCGAGTCCCTGCGCGCCTACCGCGCGATGGGCGTCGACCAGATCCAGGTCCGGTTCCGCAGCCGGAGCCGTACCGAACTCACCGACCAGATGACCGCGTTCGGGGTCGAGATCGCCCCGCACCTTTGAGGAGGCCGCATGGGCAAGCTGGACGGACGCGTCGTGATCGTCACCGGGGCGGCGCGCGGGCAGGGGGAGCAGGAGGCGCGGCTGTTCCGCGAGGAGGGCGCCGAGGTCGTCGTGACGGATGTGCTCGACGAGCAGGGGCAGGCCCTCGCGAAGGAGATCGGGGCGCTGTACGTGCACCTCGACGTGGGGCGGGAGGAGGAGTGGGCGGCGGCCGTCGACACCGTCGTGGAGGCGTATGGCCGGGTCGACGGTCTCGTCAACAACGCCGGGATCCTCCGCTTCAACAGCCTCCTCGACACGCCCCTCACCGACTTCATGACGGTCCTGCGGGTCAACCAGGTCGGCTGCTTCCTCGGAATCAGGACCGTGGCATCCCGGATGTCCGACGGGGGCACGATCGTCAACACCGCCTCCTACACCGGGGTGACGGGCATGGCGTACGTGGGGGCGTACGCGGCCACCAAGCACGCGATCGTCGGGCTCACGCGGGTGGCCGCACTGGAGCTGGCGGACCGGGGGATACGGGTCAACGCCATGTGTCCGGGAGCCATCGACACCGCGATGAGCAATCCGGGTGCCGCCCCCGAGGGAGCGACGGACGCGCTGTACCGCAAGCTCGTGCCGCTCGGGCGGATCGGGCGGCCGCAGGAGGTGGCCCGGCTCGCGCTCTTCCTCAGCTCCGAGGACTCCTCCTACATCACGGGGCAGCCGTTCGTGATCGACGGGGGCTGGCTCGCCGGCGTGAGCGTCGTCTGACTGTTCATCAGCTATTGACGGTCCATGCCCGCGGTGCCACAGTCGGCGGCAAGCAAATCTGACGGTACGTCAGAAACCATGTGGGAAACCATGAAAACCAGAACCGGGGACGGTGAACCTCCTTGGAATTCGGGCTCTTTGTACAGGGATACGTGGGCAAGCGCGCCGAGACCGACCCGCTGGCCGAGCACAAGGCGCTGATGGAGGAGACCGAGTACGTCATCCAGGCGGACAGGTCGGGCTTCAAGTACGCCTGGGCGTCCGAGCACCACTTCCTGGAGGAGTACTCGCACCTCTCCGCCAACGACGTCTTCCTCGGCTACCTCGCACACGCCACCGAACGCATCCACCTCGGCTCCGGCATCTTCAACCCGCTGGCCCAGGTCAACCATCCGGTGAAGGTCGCCGAGAAGGTCGCCATGCTCGACCATCTCACCGGGAACCGCTTCGAGTTCGGCAGCGGACGGGGCGCCGGCTCGCACGAGATCCTCGGGTTCATACCGGGTGTGACCGATATGAACTACACCAAGGAGATCTGGGAAGAGACCATCGCCGAGTTCCCGAAGATGTGGCTCCAGGACGAGTACGTGGGCTTCCAGGGCAAGCACTGGCAGCTCCCGCCGAGGAAGGTGCTCCCCAAGCCGTACGGGAAGTCCCACCCCGCGATGTGGTACGCCGCCGGGTCGCCGCCCTCGTATGCCATGGCCGCGCGGAAGGGCCTCGGGGTGCTCGGCTTCAGCGTGCAGAAGGTCTCCGACATGGAGTGGGTGCTCGAGCAGTACAAGACGGCGGTCGTGGACGCCGAGCCGATCGGCGCCTTCGTCAACGACAACGTCATGGTGACGACCACCGCGATCTGCGCGCCCACGCACGCCGAGGCGATCGAGATCGCGGTGCGGGGCGGGCTGCACTATCTGCCCTCGCTGGTGTTCCGGTACCACGACACGTTTCCCCGTCCCGAGGGGTTCCCGGTGTGGCCGGAGACCCTGCCCGAGTACACCGCGGAGTTCGTGGAGCTCCTCATCGAGGAGGAACTGCTCATCTGCGGGGACCCGGACGAGGTGTTCCGGCAGTGCAAGCGGTGGGAGCAGGCGGGGGCCGATCAGCTGAGCTTCGGGCTGCCGGTGGGGGTGCCGAAGGAGGAGACGTTGCAGACGATCCGGCTGATCGGGGAGCACGTGATTCCGAAGATCGACACGGATCCTGTGCATCGGACGTCGCGGTTCCGGAGGAGTGTCTGAGCGTCGTCGGCGGCTGCGGGTTCGTGAGGGCTGGTCGCGCAGTTCCCCGCGCCCCTAGGCAGATAGTCCCACCGCGAACCAGGAGGTGAGCCTCATGCTTGATCACGTCATCAAAGGCGCGTCCGTTGTCGATGGGACTGGCGCGACCTCGTACACCGCCGACGTCGGGATACGGGACGGTCGTATCGCGACCGTCGGGAAGATCACCGAAGAATCCCGGACCACCGAGGACGCGCACGGGCTCGTCCTCGCCCCCGGCTTCGTCGACCCGCACACGCACTACGACGCCCAGCTGTTCTGGGACCCGTACGCGACGCCGTCCCTGAATCACGGGGTGACCACGGTCGCGGCCGGCAACTGCGGGTTCACTCTCGCGCCCCTGAACCCGGCCCGCCCCGAGGACGCCGACTACACCCGCCGCATGATGTCCAAGGTCGAGGGCATGTCCCTGGTCGCGCTGGAGGAGGGGGCGCCCTGGAGCTGGCACGGCTTCGGCGAGTACCTGGACGCCCTGGAGGGGCGGATCGCCGTCAACGCCGGGTTCATGGTGGGGCACTGCGCGCTGCGGCGGTACGTCATGGGACCGGACGCGATCGGCGGACAGCCGAACGAGGAGCAACTCGCGGCGATGCTCCGGTTGTTCCACGAGGCCATGGACGCCGGCGCCTGGGGCCTGTCCACCACCCAGTCCTCCACCCACTCCGACGGCGACGGCGAGCCGGTCGCCTCCCGGCACGCGCTGCCCGCCGAACTGCTGGCGCTCTCGCGGGCCGTCGGGGACCACGAGGGCACGCAGATCGAGGCGATCGTCGCCGGCTGTCTCGACCAGTTCAGCGACGCGGAGATCGACCTGCTCGCCGAGATGAGCGCGGCGGCCGGACGCCCCCTGAACTGGAACGTCCTCACGATCGACGCGGCCGTCCCCGAGCGGGTGCCCAGGCAGCTCCTCGCGAGCGAGCGGGCACGGAAGGCGGGCGGCAGGGTCGTCGCGCTCACCATGCCGATCCTCACGCCGATGAACATGTCCCTGGGCACCTTCTGCGCCCTCAACCTCATCCCCGGGTGGGGCCCGATCCTCGCCCTGCCCGTCCCGGAGCGGATCGAGAAGCTGCGCGATCCGTCCGTCCGGGCCGAGATGCTGGAGCGCGCCGGGTCCAAGGAGGCGGGCGTCTTCCGGCGGCTGGCGCACTTCGGGCGGTACGTCATCGGCGACACGTACAGCGAGGCGAACCGGGGTCTGAGCGGGCGGGTGGTGCGGGACATCGCGGCGGAACGCGGGCAGGACCCGTTCCAGTGCCTGGTCGAGATCTGCGCCGCCGACGAACTGCGTACGGTCCTGTGGCCCATGCCGACCGACAACGACCCGGCGTCCTGGTCCCTGCGCGCCGAGACCTGGCAGCACGAGGACGTCCTGCTCGGCGGGTCGGACGCCGGGGCGCATCTGGACCGGATGTGCGGGGCCCCGTACACCACCCGCTTCATCGGGGACTGCCTGCGCGGGCGGCGGCTGGTGGGCCTGGAGCAGGCGGTGAAGATGCTGACGGACGATCCGGCACGGCTCTTCGGCCTGCGGGAGCGGGGCCGGATACGGGAGGGCTGGCATGCGGACCTCGTCCTCTTCGACCCGGAGCGCATCGCCGCGGGCACGGCCACCCTGGTGCACGACCTGCCGGGAGACAGCCCCCGGCTGGACTCCAAGGCCATCGGGATACGGGCCGTGTGGGTCAACGGGGTCGAGGCGATCCGGGACGACGCGGTGAGCGGGGCCGTACCGGGCAAGGTGCTGCGCTCGGGCCGTGACACCCGGACGGTGGCGACCAGGTGACCGAGGGACAGCGGCTGTTCGTCGGCGGTGCCTGGGTCGAGCCGGACGGCGGTCACTACGAGGTCGTCGACCCGGCGACCGAACAGACCGTCGGCCGGGCGCCGGAGGCCTCGCGGGATCAGGTGCTCGCGGCCTGCGCCGCGGCCCGCGAGGCCTTCGGGCCGTGGTCACGTACGCCACCGGAGGAACGGGCTGCGGTGCTGGCGCGCGCCGCGGACATCATCCGGGACCGCCTGGTGCCGTACGCGGAGCTGGCCCGGGCGGAGACCGGGGCGACGACGGGTACGGCACGCGGGATGCAGGTCGGCGTGGCCGCCGCCCGCTTCCGGCGCTACGCGCGCGTGGAGCCCGCCGAGTGGGCGATCCCGCCGCAGATCAACGAGGCCGGGCCGATGGGGCGGGCGGCGGTGATGGGCGCGCTGGCCGTACGCCAGCCCGTCGGCGTCGTCACCTGCGTCACCTCGTACAACAACCCCTGGGCCAACCCGGCCGGCAAGGTCGCCCCGGCGCTCGCGATGGGCAACACGGTGGTGGTGAAACCCGCCCCGCAGGATCCCCTCTCCGTCTACCGGATGGCGGAGGCGCTGGAGGCGGCGGGGGTGCCGCGGGGAGTGGTGAACGTCGTCTCCGGACGGTCGGTGGAGGTGGGGGAGGCGGCCGTGGAGTCCCCGGACGTGGACATGGTGAGCTTCACCGGCTCCACGGCGGTCGGACAGCGCATCGCCGAGGTGTGCGGGCGGGGGATGAAGCGCCAGTTGATGGAGCTGGGCGGGAAGGGCGCGGCGGTCGTCTTCGACGACGCGGACGTCAGGTCGGCGGTGGCCGGCATCGGGACGACGTTCTCCTTCTACAGCGGCCAGATCTGCACGGCGCCGACACGGGTGCTCGCGCAGCGAGGGGTGTACGACCGTCTCGTCGAGCAACTGGCCGCGTATGCAGGCCGGTTGAAGGTGGGCGACCCGCGAGAGCCGGACACGGTGGTCGGCCCGGTGATCTCGTCCGCGCACCGGGACCGGGTGGAGTCGTACGTCGAACTCGGCCGCAAGGAGGGCGCGGTGGTGGTGACGGGCGGCGAACGGCCGCCACTGGAACGCGGCTTCTACGTGGCCCCCACCCTCCTCGCGGACTGCACCAACGACATGCGCGTGGCCCGCGAGGAGATCTTCGGCCCGGTCGTGTCGGTCGTCCCCTTCGACGAAGAGGAGGAGGGGGTGGAACTCGCCAACGACACCGACTACGGGCTCATCGACTACGTCTGGTCGGCGGACGTCGCCCGCGCCTTCCGGGTGGCCCGGCGACTGCGGGCCGGCGGGGTCGGCGTGAACACGGTCGGGCGGAACATGGAGGCGCCGTTCGGCGGGTTCAAGAGGAGCGGGGTCGGTCGGGACGTGGGCTCGTACGCGCTGCACGCGTACAGCGAGGTGCAGGCGATCGTGTGGCCGGGGTGAGGCAGGCTCGCAGTGATGGGGCCGGAGATCTTCTCGACCGTGAGGTGTGGACCGACGCCCTCCACGACACCGGCTGCAGTCGGCGTCGGTGAGAAACCTGCCGGCATGAGCTCGTCAGGGGTGGGCCGCGTCGCGTTCCTGGCGTAGCTTCGCCAGCCGATTCCGTGTTTTCACCGTCTCCTCCTTGTCCGGGCCCAGGCTGCGAGACCGTGCCTCCAGCACTGCCTCGTACTCGGCCTCTGCTTCGTCGTAACGCCCGAGGCCGTGCAAGGACGACGCGAGGTTATGCCGGGTCGCGAGTGTGGCGGGGGCTTCGTCGCCGAGTGCACGCCTCCGAGAGTTCCACGTGGCACGGTTTTCCGATTCCGCTTCCTCGAACCGGTGCAGCTTGTTGAGGGTAAATCCCAAGGCGTGGCGGACGCGTAGGGTTGTGAGAGCGCCCGGACCTTCCAAGCGCGTATGCAGGTCCAGTAGAGCCCGATATTCCGTCTCGGCCTCTTCGACCCTGTCCTGATCGTTCAAAAAACTTGCGAGGTTTGCTCGCGTAGCCAGGGTGTCTTGGTGATCGGCGCCTAGAGTACGGGTCCGTTCCCCCAATACGCGCAGAATTTCAGCCTCGGCCTCATCGTGGCGGCCCAGGGAATTTATGCACAACGCCCAGTTGAGCCAGGCGTAGAGTGTCGCCGCGTCGTTTGGGCCGAGGATGCGGGACCTGTCCTCGGCCACCTTTCGGTACTCCGATTCGGCCTCATCATGTCGTTTCATGAGACGGAGGGTGTGAGCGAGTCGGCTTCTCGTGTTGAGGATGCTCAGCTCGGAGCTGGTGAAGTTTTCCTTGTCCGCCAAGACGGCGCGATATTCTTCTTCCGCTTCCGAGTGACGCTCCAAATCGTTCAAGTACCCGGCATGAATGTGCCGTGCGTCGAACGTTCGCCAGTGGCGGTTTCCGAGTGCCTTAATGCTGTTGTTGATCACCTGGCGAATCTCGACCTCGGCCTCGTCCAGCCGATGGAGTTCACTCAGTAGTATGGCCAGGTCCTTATGGTCGGAAATGGTCTTGGGGTGATCCGTACCCAGCTCGGATACGCGGGCAGCGACCAGCGCACGCATTTCGGGCTCCGCCTCGTCGTGCCGCCCCAGGTGCCGCAAGACGCCTGCGAGGCCAGACCGGGCGGACAGCGTCTCCTCGCTCTCGGGACCTCGCAACCGGCTGTAACCGCCAACAACTTTCCGATACTCGGTCTCGGCCTCCTCGCTTCGGCCGGCTCGATCAAGTCCAAAGGCCATCCACCGCTGAGCAGTCAATGTGGCGGGATGCTCGGATCCCAGAGTTTGCCGGCGGCCCTCGTGCGCAATCCGGTATTCGGCCAGTGCCTCCTCGTGTCTCCCTTGGTCGTTGAGAAGGTGCCCCAGCGCGATCCTCTCCCCCAGAACTGAAGCCGGATCGGCACGCTGTCGACGGGCGTACAGCTCTAGCAGATGTCGACGCTCCGCCTCGGCTTCCTCATACCGACTCGCTGCCTGCAGCAGGTCGGCAAGGTAACTGCGGGCGTAAAGTGTGTAGTCGTGCTCCGAGCCGTGGACGCGCGCCGAGATCTCCACCACCCGGCGCAAGTGCTCCACTGCTTCGTCATGGTCACCGAGCCGGTTCAGAGCCAGCGCGAGATGACCTCGCAGATTACGGGTTTCCAGATCCTCTCCGAGGAGGCTGGCGAGCTGTTCCCGCACGACCGTCCGCAGTTCATCCGCTTCGCGTTGCAGGTTGGCGGCGACGAGCAGAGTGGCCAAGCTTTGCACTTTGCGCACGCCATCCCAACCGGACTCCGCCCTTCGGTCATCGGTTGTTGCCAAGACCGTTGCGGCCTGCTGGCGGACTGCGCCGGGCAAGGTCCCATCGTCATGGAAGCGTTGCAACACCTGGATCAGCGGCGGCAGAACACGATCCGAAACGTATGCCAATCTGGGCACTGACTCCACGCCTTCCGGTGCGGCTTCATCAGGCTCCGGCAGACCCAGTCGATACATGAGTTCCCTTGATGCCGCCGCGAACGGCCGAGCCTGATCCGAGACCGTGGATCTGCCACCGCCCGCACCGGTGACTCGGGCCTTGAAGTCAGGGCCCGTACCCTGGCGTTGCCTCAGGAACGCAGTCACCAGGTCCACCGTGCTCAGGGCGTCGTCCGTGCGGACCCTGTCCAAAAGGAGATCTGCCACTCCCGGGTAGAACTCGTACTCCCCTGGAGCGTGATCCCGCTGACTCAGGAGACCACCCAAGAACACCTCGGCGAGCTGAGCCGGATGAAAGCGGGTTGAATGGTCGCTGCTTGCCTGGTGGATCAGGCGCATTACCGGGAGGGTCAGCGGATGTACGGAGGCGAGAGAGCCGGCAAGGCGTTGACCCTCCGGAGATGCACCTTCATAGAAGCGGCGGACACGTTCCTCAGGGCCTGGAGAGCGTGGTGCCTCGGCCCCGGAGGGAGGCGGTTGTAAAGGTGTCGGCAGGAGCATGACCGGGAGTGCAGCGCTACCTTGCTCGCTTGCCATGAGCCCCGCCCACGCGCCAATCTGCGTCTCCGTCAATTCCAACAGAGGGATCGGCACGCCGTCGTACGGTGACTGCAGACCCGGCGGTAGCAACGGATGCGACACAGACAGCGTCCGGTTGGGCGCGGCGCGGCGGACCGTGCGGAGCAGGAGGCGTTCGGCAGGCATGCTGGTCTCGGGCCACATGCGCAGTGGCAGCGGTTGCACGACTGCTACTGGTGTGCGCCGGGCCCAGCGCGTCAGCAGCCGGTGGACAGCTCCGGAGCTCCAACCGGGTCCAACGCCGTCGGAAAGGACAAGCACTGCCGTACGCCCGGACGGATCGGCAATCTGACCGTATGAGCGTCGGGGAGCATCGGGCGTGAAGGGCCGGGCACGAAGGACCGGGTCTTCGGCTTCGGAGGTGTCAAGGCCGAACAGGCGGACTTCACGGAATGCCCCTTGGTGTTCGAGCATGCTGCGCAGTTCTGTGGCGAGTTGGCGCCACAGCACCATGGACAGGCCGTCGTCCACGACCAAGGCGATGCTCAGCCATCGCTCTCGCTCCGGGCGCAGCACTGCGTCCGGCAATCTGCTCTCGGCGATCCAATCGGCGCTGGCGGACTCGTCGAGCCGGAAAAGGCGGCGGGAGGGGACGCGTTGGCGCAGCGGGCGGAGGGCACGGCTCAAACGCCGCGGCGAGGTGAGGGCGCGTACGCCGCGCATGTCGACAGTGCGTGCGTGCACCATCGAGGTTCCGGCCTGAGGACCGGCGGCAGCGTACAGGCCGCTGGGGGCCTCCCCGTTCTGTACAGGTGAGCCGTCACCGTCCTTATCGTCCGTCGCGGTGTCGTCCTCGGGTGCCGGGGGCAGCGTGTGCTCTGGTCCGGAATCCGCAGGCGGCTCGACTCCGTCGGCTGGTGCCGGGCTGGCACTGGGCCGGCCGGTCACCTTGGCTGCCAACCACAGGACATCGAGCAACTCTTGGGTGGACAGCTCGATGCCGGCGTCTTCCAGGACCGCCCTCAGCCGGTGGATCATTTACGCGTCCACTTCGTCCAGAGAGCGTAGGATCGTCTCCTGAAGAGCCTCGTAGCTCATCTGCACGCCGGTTGTGCGCAAGTGGACGGCGTTGAGCAGTTGATCGGTGGCGAGTTCCAGTGCCCGGTTGTCTCGGAGGTCAAGGAATTCAGCGATAAGACGCTCCGCTTCGGGGCTGACCTCCCCCAGGTGCATCGCGACGATCTCACGCAGTTGTTCCTCGCTGGGTTGTTTGAGGTCGAGGCGTACACAACGCCGTAGGAAGGCCGGAGGGAAGTCTCGCTCACCGTTGCTGGTGATGACGACGACGGGAAAGGTCCTGCAGCTGACAGTACCGTCGGTCACGGGAACCTTCTCGTCAGAGCCCGTGACTCGGACCGTGACCTGAGCGTCCCTCAGCCTGGACAGCTCGGGGATCTGGTAGCGGCCTTCCTCGAAGACGGTGAGGAGATCGTTCGGGAGGTCGACGTCGCCCTTGTCGAGTTCGTCGATGAGTAGAACGCGTGGCTTGTCGTGAGGCAGAAGGGCGGTGCCGAGCGAGCCGAGACGCAGGTAGTCGCCAATGTCTGGTTCGGCGGCTTCACGCCCCTGCATGGAGGCGTCACGTAGGCGGCCCACGGCGTCGTAGTGATAGAGGCCGTCGGCAAGGGTAGTGCGGCTGTTGATCGGCCAGTGCAGGACTTCTCCGAGGCGCAGCTCGCGAGCGATGGCCCGCGCCAGCGTGGATTTGCCCGTACCGGGCTTGCCAGTGACGAGAAGCGGCCGGTGCAGGTGCAGGGCAGTATTGACCACATCACGGTCGCTGTCAGCGATGACGTACGGGAATGGCTCCTCAGCAGGGACAACCGCCGCAGGGTCGCCGAAGCGCCGCCATGGCGGGGGCTCGGGCCATGTCACGTCGTGTGGCTGCCCGTCACCGCGGAACACTCGCCAGTCGTCGGTCGTCATACGGTGCTCCTCACATGGGGGCGGACAGGGCGAGTGGGCGCGGCAGCGGAAGGTCCGGGTCGTCCCAGAGTAGGGCGAGATGCTTGCCTTGGCGGTCCGCTTCCGGGTCGCTTCCGCATCGAAACTCGCGTAGCCGGTGAGGGAGCGAGGGCAGGTGCCCGTCACTTAGGACCAACTCCAGTTGGCTCTTGGTGGTACTGCGCTCCTCGCCGCGATGCCACACCATTACCGGGATGCCGCTGTACACACAAACCGCGAACATCCGGGCGCGGGGGGCGGCGCGGGGTGGGGCGGTCATGACCACCCCTGGGGCGTTCGTCTGCGCCGACAGTGCCCGGTGCAGATCCAGGGCCTCGCCGAGGCCGTCGGGAAGCCAATGCAGGTCATGGGTGGTCGACGCCGCCACACGGCCCCACCGCCGCCGGTAGTTGGGCATGACGGGCCTCGGGCGCTCGTCGGCGGGACGCACCACGACCGGATAGTCCATGCCCAGCGGGCGCTCCAACGGGGTGCCGGTCGTGATGCCCCAGCGGTGCACGTCCAGGTCGAGTTCGTCGGACGGCAGGAAGAACTCGACCAGTGTCTCGTGAACCCGCCCGTGTTCGACGAGCAAGTCATCCAACCTGACCCGTATGTCTTCCGGAAGGCTCGGCGTGTCCACCTTGGCCAGAGACTCGGCTCCATGGCCGGTGTGTGTCGTCCATATCTGGTAAGTGCGCCGCTGATCCCTGTCTGTCTGTGGTGAGAGCTTGATCTGGATGCGGTGCTCGAAAGCGGTAGTGGCCGGGCGGATGGCGTCCGCTCGCTCCTCGGCATATGCACGAGAGGTCAGCAGGGCTTCCCGGACGGTCCCACTTCGTTCCGCGCACCGGTCCGACCAGGCGCGCAGCGCTCCCCGGTCCGGCTCCGGGACAGCTGCAGCCACCCGCTCGACCACTCGCAACAGTTGCCGTGGGCTGGGCGGCCGGGTCTGGACGAGCTTTTCCAAACCTTCCACTACGACCTGTACGCTGCCGTCGCCGACCCGAACCCCAGGCAACTCGTTGTGTGCTGCGCGGACGAAGGTCCGCAGGAGCGGGGAATTATCTTCCCCCAGCAGTCTTGCCAACTCGTCGTACTCGGCGCGCAGTAACCACTCGCCGGGACGCATTTTCAATGCGGTCCTGCGGGCGTCCTCCAAAGACGCGCCGCCCCCGGTGGTCTCAGCGAGAACGTTAAGCAGTGTGGTGATTCCATGGTGGGTGCCTAGGGCCCAGCTGATGAGGTCACGTGCCGTGGGTGCGGCCTCGGAGGTGGGCGTAATGCCGAGTTCCTCGGACAGCCTCGCCCCGCACGCGGCGGCCGCGCCGGGAGTGCCGTCGACCAGCGCGGTAACGGCAAAGAAGAGCTGCTGCTCGATGGCGTCCAGGGGCGGCCAGGTGGCGAAGGTGAACTCTTGACTGTCGCCGGCCCAGTTGCGCACTGACACAGTGGGGATCTGCTGGGCCGCCCCACTGTCGCGCAGACGTTCGAATTTGTCCCGGACTCGACCCCACACTGCTTCGAGATCCGGTCCAGCGTCGCTCCCGTTCTCCGCGGCCAGCTCACTGAGCAGGACACGGGTGAACAAACCCTCGCCCTCACGGTTCTTGGCCAATCCGCCTGGCTCGCAGGCGTGCATGGCGAAGACCTGCCGGGCCTTCTGGAAAGTCGCGGTTCCTAGCAGCCGGTCGGGGTCGGCCGCGTTCATCTGCTGGCGTGCGGACAGGGGTTGCCGACACGCGTCGATGATCACGGCGACTCTCCGGAAATCCCGTGGGTTGAGGACGTCCGACTGGAGCAGGTCCACCAGGTCTCCCGCATCAAGGCCTATCAGGTCATTGCTCCGGGCTTCGGGGTAGAGCAGGCTCCAATGGCTGCCCTTGGCCTGAACACCGTGACCGGCCCAGTAGACCCATAGCCAGTCGCCGACAAGGCCGGCGAGCCGGTGCTTGAACAGCTGCCGGATGGTCGCCTGGTCGACCTGGTCGTACATAGGGAGTCCGACGGCGTCGAGCAGGTGCTTGTTCTCCGGTCGGGGGGAGGCCAGCAGATGGACGTTCTCCCGCGGCATCCCCTGGCCCGTGAGCCAGTCGATCATGTTCGCGGCGTCGCGTGCCGGCCCGTCCAAGCACCAGTTCCCGCCTTCCGCGTACTCCTCGACCGCTACGACCAACGCATGCGTGCGGCTCCAGTCAGGCCCCGGCGCCGTCACGGCAGCTCCTTGGCAAGCCAGTCGTAGAGCTTTCGGTGAGCGAAGTACGCGGAGTGGGACCAGGGGAATGGCTGGCGAGTGTCCACGCGGTGGTCCTCGGCCCGGCCGGGGAAGAGCTTGGAGGCCACGAAGCCGAGCAGATCCCGTTCGTCGTAGACGTTCAGCCAGCGGGGAAAGAACTGCGGCAGCGGTTCGCCGAAACGCAGACTGGTCAATGCGTCCATTTCGTAGAGGAAAGGCGCCTGCGAGCCGACTGTGACCAGCACGTCCACCTTCAGCGAGGGGTCCATGGCGAGCAGATCCACACACGCGATGCCGCCGAGGCTGTGGGCGATCAGCACCACTGGGTGGTCGGGTTCAGCGGCGCGGGTCTTCTGCACGGTGTCGGCGATACGGGAGCGCAGCTCAGTCCCACGAGCTTGGTAACGCAATATGTCGCCGGTAGCCGGGACGGAATTGCCGGTCAGCCCGCGGCGATATCTGACGGCCAGCTCCGAGTGATCCCAGAAGAACATTTGAAGCGCCTGGCCCGCGAGCCATTTCGCCGAGGCCTTGGCACGGCCCAAGCCTCGGTCAGTGCCGCCAAGCAGCTCGATGAGCTGTTCGGTGAGGGCGTCTCGGTCAGCGCCGTCGACGGGTAGCGGGTCGCTGTCCCCTTCCGCGTCATCCGCCAGGCGCAGGACGACGGCCGTGACCGCCCTGGCCGTGACCGCGCTCACTCCGGCATCCTCGGGCGTGCCGGCCGGGAGCATCGCGAGTTCCGACGCAACTCGCTCCAGGGCTTGGCAGAGATACGGAGCCAGGTCGGAGGACACGTCCAGGCCTTCGGTGGACAGAGTCCGAACGCGTTCCGCGAAGACCTCCCACGGGTCCCGCCGTCCTGGCACGAAGCCGAACGAAGCTGTTCCACTCGCCTCCGCTTCGGCAGCGTACGCTCGGAGTTCGGCGGAAGGGTCTGCGAGCAGGATGGCCCAGAGAGTCGTAGGGTCGTCCATAGACACGTCGTCGAGCACACTGCGGGTCTTGTCCCGTACGGGGATTGACGCGCCGTCCAGGCCCAGAACGGCACCGGCGGTGTCTCCCCAATAGCAACGGACCATCTCGACGTCAGATCGAGCCCGGGCCATGCCGCGGGCGACCCGGGTGAACGACTTTTCGTAGGATTCGATCCGGACACCCGTGCCGTGCACGAAAACGACGCTCGTCACCTGTTCCCCCGCCTGCCCCACCCACTGTCCCCTGCAGCACTGTACGACAGGGTTGAGGGCCCGGGCAGGTGAATCCGAAGGCGCGTGTGTTGAGTTGGACGTCGGCGTTGGCGTCTGCCTATTCGGAGGGGAGTTCGCTGTCATCTTCGCCTTCGCCACCTGGGGCGACTGACGTCAAATCGCCCGCCTTTTGCGCCTCGGCGAACTGTTACCACCCCGCACCCTGCTCCTCGGCGAGAAGGGCCAGCCCCGCACGGTCCGCAGCCGGGGCAGGCCGCGCAGGCGGGCGACAGGGTCGTCATCGGGGAGGAGGCGGGCGGATCCGGTGCGTCGGCGGCCCCGGACACGGCCCCAAAACCGGTTCTGTCTTGATCTTGCGGACGTAGTGGGATCGTTCGGCGAACTCGGAGACCAGCCAGAAGGAGTTCCCGACCCGGCGTCCCCCACGCGCTTTCGGCGGGGGCAAGCCGGAGGCGTGGCCGGTGGTTTCCAGGAGGTCTGGGTCGGGAGGCGGCGCAAGATCGCGTTGCCAATCCGCGCTGAAAGGCCGCGACCGCCCGGCACTTCATCTCAGATTGGGCGGGACATCATTTCGACATTCTGAGCCTGTTCAGCAAGGCACCGAAGGCGACCGGATCGGCGGTGAGGACGGCTTGGGCGGGGTCGGCGCTTTCGGTGACGTGGACGGTGGTGGGGGAGGGGGCGGATATGTGGACGCAGGCCTCACCTTCTTGGCAGTAGGACGACTTCTGCCAGAGGGGAGTGGGCATGTCTGCTCCTTCACAGGTTGTGAGCGATGGAACGGATCAGATCCCGGGACTTCTCCGCGCCGAGGGCCGTGGCTTCGACGACGTCCAGGAGGCGCCGGTACTTCTCCAGGTGGGCCTCGCCATCCAGAAGTACGGGACCGTGGAACTGGTCCAGCTGCACGGTGTCCAACTCCGGTACGGGCCCGCACAGGTAGTTGATGGACTGGCCTGATCCCGGGAACGCCCCGACGTCGAAGGGCAGTACGCGCAGGGTGATGTGGTCCCGTTCGCTCATGTCGATCAGATGCTGGAGCTGTTCACGGGCCACCCGTCGGCCGCCGACCCGCATGTGCAGGGCGGCTTCGTGGACGACGGTGCTGTAGGGATTCGGGTTCTCCCGGAACACGACGTCCTGGCGTTTGATGCGGTGCGAGACGCGGTGCTCGACTTCCGGCGGGGTGGGAGTCGGAATCGCCTGGCTGAAGATCTCCCGGGCGTGCTCGGTGGTCTGGAGCATGCCGGGAATGTGCGCGGTGAAGGCGGTGCGGATGGCCGTGGCGTGGTGCTCCAGCTCCGCGAGCGTGAGCAGGCCCGACGGGAGTACCTCGCGGTACGCGTCCCACCACCAGCCACGGGTCTTCTCTCCGGCCATGTCGACGAGGGCGTCGATGTAGGGCTGGTTCGTGCAGGAGTAGACGTGAGCCATCGCCCGGACACGATCGGGGCTGACCCCGAACCTGGCCGACTCCACATTGCTGAGTTGACCCGAGCTGGTGCCCAGCACCTGGGCGGCCTCGGTCGATGTCAGGCCAGCCCGTTCGCGGAGTTTGCGCAGTTCGGCCGCGATCCGGACACGTCGGGCTGTTGGTGCGGGCCTCGGAGTCATGAGTCCTCCTCGCGCATGGCTTCCAGTGAGCTTGTCACCCACACGAGGGAGAAAGTGCCGAGATCCTTCGAAAGTTCGCAAAGAATCTTTGCGAAGCCACTGCCTTCGTAACCAGGCGCCCCACCTGGAAGCGCACCGTGGGACGCCACGGCAGAGACACCAGGCATCCGTCCAACTCCCCTCGCCGACCGGAGACTTCCCATGGCCACCGTAGCGCCGTCCTGGAACTGCACCCTGCACCTTCCGCACGATCCCCGCGCACCGGGTATCGCGCAGGGCGCCCTCCGGCTGATCCTGGCCGCCCACGAGATGCCCGAGCTCACCCCCACCGCGGAACTGCTCGCGGCGGAACTGCTGACCAACTCGCACCGCCACACCAAGGGCCCGTACGCCCTCCGCGTCCGCTCGGCGGAGCCCGGCCAGCTGCGGGTGGCCGTATGGGACACGGACCCGCGAGTCCCGCTTGGCTTCTCGGAGCGGGATAGCCCGACGCCCTCACTGGACGCGGAGAGCGGCCGTGGCCTGCACCTTGTCCGTTCCTGCGCGAGCGCGTGGGGCGCCTCGGTGTTCCGCGAGCTCGGCGCGTCGAAGGGCGGCAAGCTGCTGTGGGCCGAGTGCGGAGGCGGGGCACAGGCGTGGTGAGCCGGGCCATACTGAGACGTGGAGCCATGCCCTTGCACCAGGAGCAGACCATGAGCGCACAGCCCGAGCACGGCTGGGGAGCGATGCCGCTGCCCGAGATCCGGACCGTGGACGACCTACGCGGTGCGCTCAGCCGCTACGGCTTTCCGGGTGACCGGGAGCGCTTTGAGGAGGAGCTGGCCGCCGCCATAGGAGCTTCCCCGACCAACGACTTCGAGGGCGCCGCCGCAGTGGTCCGCGCCTACCGGCACCGGGTTCTGATCAGGAACTCGCCCGAGATCATGGCCGCCCTCGAAGAGGCGCGCACCGGAGGCGGCCCCACGTGAACGAACCGTTGGAGGAGGCCGAGCCTGCGAGGAAGGCGTTCGGCGACCTGACGGAGGGGGAGCGTGAAGTCGTCCGGGAAGCACTCGTGACCATCGGCCGCGACCCGGCGGTCGGCCGCGAGATCCCGGGCTGGCGGCCCCCGTCTGTGGAGTACACCTACACGACACCCCTCGCACGCGGCTCAGCCGAGTCGATCACGGTCGTGTATACGCACACGCCGGGCATGGGAGTGACAGTCGTTTACTACTTCCGTGACCCACAGGTGGTGGACTGAGTCCTGCCCGGGCCCTGACCTCAGGTGCCCAGATCCACCCGCACCGTCAGCAGATCCGTCCCGAGCGCCCGGACCCCGACGCTGTTGACCCGTGGGAGCCGGCGCAGTCGCGCCACCGGGTCGTCGTCGGGGAGCAGGTGGGCCGTGCCGGTGTGCCAGCGGCCCCGGATCCGTACCCGGACCCGCGGATCCGCCTTGATATTGCGGACGTACTGGGACCGTTCGCCGAACTCCGACACCAGCCAGAAGGAGTCGTCGACGCGGCGGCCGCCGACCGGGGTGTGGCGGGGCAGGCCGGAGACGCGGCCTGTGGTCTCCAGGACCGTCTGGAGGGGGAGGCGGCGCAGGACCGGGTTACCGACGCGGCGCTGGAAGGCCGTGGCGGCGCGGAACCTGAGGTCGGCGAGGCGGGGCATCGTCGGTGGGGCTCCTTGTGACGGAAGGGGCGGCGGGATCGTTCGCACGGCTGCTTCAATGGTCGCCCACTCGGCGGGAATCGAGGACGGTGGCTGCGGATGCGGGTCGTGACCTGGAACCTCTGGTGGCGCTTCGGCCCCTGGGAAGCACGCCAGAAGGCGATCATCGAGGTGCTGCGAGACCTGCGCCCCGACGTCGTCGGTCTGCAGGAGGTGTGGGCCGCGGGCGGGGAGAACCAGGCCGAGTGGCTCGCCGACGAGCTGGGCCTGCACTGGGCGTGGGCGCCGTCCCCGTCCCCCGAACGCTGGCGACAACGCCTCGGCGACCCCACGGTCGACATCGGCAACGCGGTCCTCAGCCGCTGGCCGGTCGTCGAGCAGGCGGTGCTGGCACTGCCCGCCCCGGCCGAACTCGCCGACGGCCGCACAGCCCTGTACGCCCGCCTGGCCACCCCCGCCTACGACGTCCCCTTCTTCACCACCCACCTCACCTCGGCCCCGCACGCCTCGGCGGTGCGCTGCGGCCAGGTCACCGCCCTCGCGAGGTTCGTCGCCCGCCACCGCGGCGACACCCCGTTCCCGCCCGTCGTCACCGGGGACTTCAACGCCTGGCCGGACTCGGACGCGGTCCGCCTGTTCGGTGGGTACAAGACCGAGCCGGCCGTACCCGGCCAAGTCCTGCTCGACGCCTGGGAGTACGCCGACCCGGCGGCCCCCTCCGCCACCTGGACCCCTGAAAACCCGTACGCGGCAAGGGTGTTGGAGCCACCGACCCGCATCGACTACATCCACGTGGGCCCACCCGGCCCGGTCGGCGAGGGCCATGTCCGGCACGTACGGCGGGCGGGCGACGGGCCGGTGGACGGGGTGTGGGCCTCGGATCACGCGGCGGTGGTGGCGGACCTGGCGGCGGACGAGCTCGGCACCTGACCGGTCCTGCCCGACTGCCGGATGGCACCCGCCCCGCGGGGATGGCGTGGGAGCCCTGTGCACGGCGTGTGAGCTTCGGAGCGCCCTGCCCGGCGCCGTGTTAACGTCCCGCGGGCATGATCATGTTCAGTGCCCCGCACGGGCAGCCGCGTCGAAGGCGCCGGTACCGCGGGGGCGGAAAACGGGGGAACGGGGCCGGCGATGACAGGAGTCCTGAGGCGGATCGACGAGTCCGCGTCCGAGCGGGCCGAGCGGCTGGCCGGGCTGAGCGACCGGATGCTGAAGGCCGGGAGCAAGAACGACCTGCTCGATCTGATCGACCTGGCGTTCGCCGAGCCCCCGCCGGAGGGTGACCCGGGGACCCTGGAATCGCTGGGCATGCGGTACCGCGACCAGCTCGACGAGGTCATGGGCCTGCACGAGCGGGTCGACAGGGTGGCCCGCAAGGGGCTGCCGGAGGTCTGGGTCGGCGACACGAGCGTCCTCGCCTCGGACGCGGTGAGTGCCGTGTCGCGGGCGGTGTCGGAGATGGCGGAGGCGTTCGAGGGCGGTTCCCGGGCGCTCATCGTCCTGGCCGACGCGATCACGGAGGCCCAGCGCCAGGACAGCGAGGGCCGGGGGAAGTTGCAGCAGGCGCTGTCGGAGATGGGCAGCGACCGCGAAGGCTTCTTCGACGAGTTGCGCGAGAACGACGAGGAGGAGTGGGACCGGGCGAACGCCGCCCACTTCGCCTCCTACGGCGTCGGTCTGATGCGCAAGGCCGTTCTCGCCGCCGGCGAGGCCTGCCGCGTGGCGGCCCGGGACCTGAACAAGTGGGCCACGGAGGCCCGCGCCGGGAAGATGGACACCGACGAACTGTCCGCGGTCGACCGTCTCATGCTCGCCGACACCAGCAATGTGAAGGGCGCGGCCGAGTACAACGAGATCCTCTCCGCGGCCGAGCTGGAGCGCTCGGGCCGGGCCATGGAGAACCTCCCGCCGGCCGACCGGACCCGGATGGAACTGCTCATGGCGAACGCCTCCTCCCCGCAGGAGAAGGCGTATCTCATGAAGGCCCTCGCCGCGGGCCGCGGCGTCGACGAGATCGACGAGTTCGCCTTCAAGATCCAGGGCAAGGACCCGGCGTGGCTGCAGCGGCACCTGTCGCCGATCACCACCGAGGGCGACAGCCTGAAGGACGAGGGGACGAACCCCGACGGGTCCAGCGTCAACATCGACGACCAGATGTTCGACGGTCAGAAGTGGGTCCAGGGCGGCGACGGCTCGGAGGGCACCTGCGTGGCCTCGTCCACCGTCACCGCGCGCGCCATGGTCGACCCCCTCTACGCCCTCGAACTCACCGGCGGGCCCAGCGGTCAGGAGGACGACCCCGGCGCCTTCCGGGAGCGTCTGGTGGAGGAACAGCACCGGCTGCACACGGTAGGCGACGGCGGCGAGAAGTGGACCGGCATGGGACCCGAGGGGCAGGAACGCATCGCCGACGACGCCATCGGCGGCGCCACCGGCGACGACTACCAGCGCCGCGACATGAACAACGCCGACGAGCGCAGGCAGGTCCTGACCGACGTCGAGAAGGCGGTCGCACAAGGCAAGCCGGTCCCGGTCGACGTCAGGAGCGACGACGGCGCCCACGCGATGACCATCATCGGCCAGGAGGGCGACATGCTCCAGATCTACAACCCCTGGGGCACCACCACCTGGGTCAGCGAGGACGACTTCATCAACGGCAACATGGGCAAGGCGTCCAACGGTGAACTCGACGACGCGTACAGCGTCTACGTCCCGCAGTAGGGCGCCGGTCGGCGACGTCTTGAGGATGGTGTGGGAGCCGCGTGCGGGGCGTGTGACGCGAGAACGTCCGCTCCGCCGCCGCGTGTTAGCCTCCCCGCCGACGTGATCAACGGGGGATACGGGGGATGATGATGCCTTCTGGACAGGACTCCACGTCCGCGCGGGACTTCTCGGTCCACAAGAGCGGGCTCACCGGCCAGGCGAAAGAGCTGAACGAGGCGGGCGACGACGCGGGGACGATCCGTACCGCGATCGACTCCCGGGCCTGCTACGCGACGGACGCGCTGGGCGGTGCCGTCTCCGCGGAGGCGATCAACTCCTACATCGGGGCCTGGACGGCGGAGGCCCGCACGATCGAGGACGCGCTGCACGAGCTCGCCGACAAGCTGCACCTGGCCAAGGGGGCGTACTCCGGCAGCGACGGCCTCGTCGAGACCCGGGTCAACAGCGTGAGCGTGGCCGACAGCGAGATGTCCACGATGCCGACCTTCGGCGAGCGGCCCTCGGTGCTGTCCCAGTACTGAGGGCAAGGAAGCGAACTGTGAACCCAACGATGCGTACGGCGTCCACCTCCCGGGGCCGGGGCCGGAGCCGGAGCCGGAGCAAGAGCCGGTCGGTGGTCACCGGGGTAGCGCTCCTCACCCTCCTCGCACTCGCGACGGGCTGCGGAAAGGGCACCGACGAGTCCGCCGAGCCCGGCGAGCCCACCGCGCCCGTGAGTCACCCCACCCAGGACCTCAGTATCGCGGCCAAGGTCGGGGAGCGCTTCACGCTCACCGTCGAGGAGAACGCCTCCACCCGCGAGCACTGGTACCTGGGCGACCCCGAGCCCGACACCTCGGTGGTCCGGAGTCAGGGCGAGAAGAGCGGGTCGGACTCCGGGGACGAGCCGCTGCCCGGCGCGGGCAGCGACCTCACCTTCACCTTCGAGGCCACCGGCAAGGGCAGCACCGAGATCGTGCTGATGCACTGCACGTTCAAGACGACGAACTGCGAAGGCGACGGCAACAGCGCGCCCTCCCCGGAACCGACGCGGACGCAGCAGCAGACGCCGACCCCATCCCCGTCCGCCCCTGCGTCCGCCACCCCGTCCGAGCCCGAGCGGGTCACCTACACCGTCACCGTCAGCTGAGCCGAGGCCCGCGATGAACACGACCCCAGACCACCCGTCCCACACCGACGACGAACTGGCCGGGTTCGACGTCGGCGTGCTCCTGCGCTACGGCCTCACCGCCGACCCCGGCCCCCGCCGCACCGCCCTCTTCGGCGACGGCGCCGCGGCCGCCGCCGTGATCCTCGACCGCCTCGGCACCCAGCCGCGCTCGGTGGCCTTCCTCGCCGAGGTGGTCCGGGCGGGCGGCCTGGCCTACGCCACGGAGCTGCCCGAGCCGTTGCCACGCCCCGAGGCGGCCGCGGTCGTACGCGACTGGCTGGAGGCCGCCACCCAGCTCGCGGGCGGCGCCCCCGCCGACGAGACGGCGGCCCGCTGGCTGGGAGCCGTCGCGACGATCATCGAACTGAAGCACCTGACGAGGGCGCGCGCCGCGCGGAACTGACCCGATCCATGCGGCGTTGCCCGTCGCGGGCCAAGTCGGCGCCGCGCCCGGAAAGATGCCGACCAGTCGGTATGGACAGATGAACGCGGACCCGGTACAGATGGGCCATGCGTATCTCCGTGACGGTCTTCCTGACCGACGAGACGATCACCCCGACCCGGCTCGCCCGTGAGCTGGAGCAGCGCGGGTTCGCCGGGCTGTACCTGCCCGAGCACACGCACATCCCGGTCGAGCGGACCACGCCGTACCCGGCGGGCGGCGAGCTGCCGCCCGAGTACGGCCGCACCCTCGACCCCTTCGTCGCGCTCGGCCAGGCGGCGGCGGTGACCGAGCGGCTCGGCCTGGGCACCGGCATCACGCTCGTCGCCCAGCACGACCCGATCGACCTCGCCAAGCAGATCGCGACCGTCGACCACCTCTCCGGCGGCCGCTTCACCCTCGGTCTCGGCTTCGGCTGGAACGTCGAGGAGGCTGCCGACCACGGCGTCGACTGGCGCACCCGGCGCGAGCTCGTCCGGGAGCGGATGGCGCTGATGCGGGCCCTGTGGAGCGACGAGCCGATGGCGTACGAGGGGGAGTTCGGGAGTGTCCGGGCGAGCTTCGCCCACCCCAAACCCGTACAGGAGCCGCGCGGTCCGGTGGTCGGTCCGCGCACGCTCGTCGGCGGGGCGGCGGGACCGAAGCTGTTCGCCCACATCTGCGAGTACGCCGACGGGTGGCTGCCGATCGGCGGACGCGGCCTGTCGGAGTCACTGCCCGTGCTGCGCGCGGCCTGGGCGGACGCCGGCCGCGACCCGGCGGCCCTCCAGATCGTGCCGTACGCGGTCCACCCCTCGCCGGGCAAGCTCGCGCACTACGCCGAGCTGGGCATCGAGGAGGTCGTGGTCCAGCTCCCGCCGGCCGGGGAGGCGGAGGTGCTGCGGGTACTGGACGAATACGCCGAGTACTTGTAGCCGAGGTGGCGGCAACCAGCCCAGGGGCGCGGGGAACTGCGTGACAAGCCACAACGAACCCGCACCGGGCAACGCACGACAGCCCCCACGAACACCCCCCGACCCTGCTGAACCGGCGGAGCCCCTCCGTATGCTCGAAGGATGACGACTTCCGCGACCTCCGGAACCGGCCCCACCGAGAACTCCATGCGTCGCGCCCTCAAACGCGCCCGGGACGGCGTCGCCCTCGACGCCACCGAGGCCGCGGTGCTGCTCCAGGCCCGGGGCGAGGCCCTGGCTGACCTCACCGCGTCCGCCGCCCGGGTGCGGGACGCGGGCCTGGAGGCGGCGGGCCGCCCCGGCGTCATCACCTACTCGAAGAGCGTCTTCATCCCCCTCACCCGGCTGTGCCGGGACAAGTGCCACTACTGCACCTTCGTCACCGTCCCCGGCAAGCTGCGCCGGGAGGGCCACGGAATGTTCATGTCCCCGGACGAGGTCCTGGACGTGGCCCGCCGGGGCGCCGCCCTCGGTTGCAAGGAAGCCCTGATCACCCTCGGCGACAAGCCCGAGGAGCGCTGGCCCGAGGCGCGCGAATGGCTGGACGCGCACGGCTACGACGACACGATCGCCTACGTCCGTGCCATCTCCATCCGCATCCTGGAGGAGACGGGCCTGCTGCCCCACCTCAACCCCGGCGTGATGTCCTGGACGGACTTCCAGCGCCTCAAGCCGGTCGCCCCGTCCATGGGCATGATGCTGGAGACGACGGCCACCCGGCTCTGGTCCGAGCCCGGCGGCCCGCACCACGGTTCCCCGGACAAGGAGCCCGCCGTACGGCTGCGGGTGCTCGAGGACGCCGGCCGTTCCTCCGTGCCCTTCACGTCCGGGATCCTCATCGGGATCGGCGAGACCTACGAGGAGCGGGCGGAGTCGCTGTTCGCGCTGCGGAAGGTGTCCCGGGCCTACCACTCCGTCCAGGAACTGATCATCCAGAACTTCCGTGCCAAGCCCGACACCGCGATGCGCGGCATGCCGGACGCGGAACTGGACGAGCTGGTGGCGACGGTGGCGGTGGCCCGGCACATCATGGGCCCGGCGGCCTGTCTCCAGGCCCCGCCGAACCTCGTGGACTCCGAGTACGAGCGTCTGATCGGGGCGGGCATAGACGACTGGGGCGGGGTGTCCCCGCTGACGATCGACCACGTCAACCCGGAGCGCCCGTGGCCGCAGATCGAGGAGCTGGCCGAAAGGTCGGCCGCGGCCGGTTTCGAGCTGCGGGAACGTCTCTGCGTGTACCCCGAGTTCGTCCGGCGCGGCGAGCCCTGGCTGGACCCGCGGCTGCGTCCGCACGTACGGGCGCTCGCGGACCCGGAGACCGGCCTGGCACGCCCGGACGCCGTCGTCGAGGGCCACCCGTGGCAGGAGCCCGAGGAGGTCTTCGAGTCGACCGGCCGCACGGACCTGCACCGCACCATCGACACCGAGGGCCGTACGTCCGACCGCCGCGACGACTTCGACGAGGTGTACGGCGACTGGGGCGCCCTGCGGGAAGCGGCCGCCCCCGGCATGGTGCCGCAGCGCATCGACACGGACGTACGACAGGCACTGGCGACGGCGGCCGACGACCCGACCCGCCTCACCGACGAGGAGGCCCTCGCGCTGCTGCACGCGGACGGCCCCGCGCTGGACGCCCTCACCCGCATCGCGGACGACGTCCGCAGGTCGGTGGTCGGCGACGACGTCACCTACATCGTCACGCGGAACATCAACTTCACCAACGTCTGCTACACCGGCTGCCGCTTCTGCGCCTTCGCCCAGCGCCGCACGGACGCCGACGCCTACACCCTCTCCCTGGACCAGGTCGCCGACCGCGCCCAGCAGGCATGGGAGGTCGGCGCGGTGGAGGTCTGCATGCAGGGCGGCATCCACCCGGACCTGCCCGGGACGGCGTACTTCGACATCGCGCGCGCGGTGAAGGCCCGCGTCCCCGGGATGCACGTGCACGCCTTCTCCCCGATGGAGGTCGTGAACGGCGCGACGCGCACCGGGATGTCGATCCGCGAGTGGCTGACGGCCGCGAAGGAGGCCGGCCTCGACTCCATCCCCGGCACGGCCGCCGAGATCCTCGACGACGAGGTCCGCTGGATCCTCACCAAGGGCAAGCTGCCGACGGCGACCTGGATCGAGGTGGTCAGCACGGCCCACGAGCTGGGCATCCGCTCGTCGTCGACGATGATGTACGGGCACGTCGACCAGCCGAGGCACTGGCTGGGGCACTTGAGGACCCTGTCCCGCATTCAGCAACAGACGGGCGGCTTCACGGAGTTCGTGACCCTCCCCTTCATCCACACCAACGCGCCGGTGTATCTGGCCGGCATCGCCCGCCCCGGCCCGACCATGCGGGACAACCGGGCGGTGACGGCGATGGCCCGTCTCCTGCTCCACCCGCACATCCCCAACATCCAGACCAGCTGGGTGAAGCTGGGCACCGAGGGCGCGGCCGAGATGCTCCGCTCCGGCGCGAACGACCTCGGCGGCACGCTCATGGAGGAGACCATCTCCCGCATGGCGGGCTCCTCCTACGGCTCCTACAAGTCCGTCAAGGACCTGATCGAGGTCGCGGAGACGGCCGGCCGCCCGGCCAGGCCCCGGACCACCCTGTACGGCGAGGTGTCCGAGGAACGGCAGCGGGCGGCGACGGTGTCGGACGGGCACCTGCCGGAGTTGTTGCCGGTGTTGGACTGACCAGCGCCCAGCGGAAGGGCGGGCTGACGTGGGGCCGGTGGGATCCGCGGCCGGTGGGCTCACAGTACGATGATCGGACCCCCCGATGGGTGGGGTCCCGTAGCTGAGGAGATGCGTGCCCGTGCCTGCCCGACGGCTTCCCTCGTGGGTCTGGGTGACCGGTCTGACGGTGGGCGCGGCCGTGGCGGTCTCCGTCCTGACCGTACAGGCGGACAAGGGGCCGCACCCCACCGCCACGGCCGCCAGGCCGAGCGCCTCCGCGACGGGCACACAGCCCACGCCCACGAAGTCCGCGGCGCCGACCGCGGTGCCGGACGGGTCCGGCACCGGGCGGCGCATCGTCTACTCCGTCGGGCAGAAGCGGGTCTGGCTGGTCGACGCGAGCGAGGCGTCCCGCCGTACGTTCGCGGTGTGGCCGGGCACGGTCGACCCCGCCCCGGGCACCTACACGGTCGGGACCCGCACGGACGCGACGACGGGCTCGGACGGCGTGCAGATCGAGCACATCGTCTACTTCGCCACCGCCTCCGGCGTCAACGTCGCCTTCTCCAGTGCCGTGGACGGCTCCTCGCCGCCCCCGCCGGCCGAGGGCGTCCAGACAGGCGGCATCCGCATGAGGACGGCCGACGGGGACGCGCTGTGGACGTTCGGCGAGACGGGGACGACGGTCGTGGTGGTCAGCTAGCGGAGCGGGCGCCCGCGTCACCGAGCGGCAGGTTCACCACCAGCAGCACGATCCCGCTGAACACGAAGGCCCGCGTCGCCGCGTCCAGCCCGTTCCAGTCCCCGGACTGCCACATCGCGAACCACTCGCCGCCGATCGCGATGAACCCGGCACCGAACAGCAGCATGACCATCAGCAGCCCGTACGTCGAGATGCGCCGGGCACCCGCGTGGTCCCCGCGCGCCCACAGCCACGTCCCGTAGAGCAGGACGAGCGCGGCCACCGTCTCCCACACGATGATCGCGACGTACGCCGCGTCCTGCAGTCCCTTGCTGGTGATGGCTCTCCACATCAGGTCGTCGTCCTTGAACGTCGTATCCATGGCGAGCACGTGCCGCACGAACTGCTGGTTGGTACCGAAGTCCGTGATGTTCCCGAAGGCGACCAGGAGCATGTAGAGGGCGACGGTGGCGGTGAGAAGAGTGGCGGTGAGGGAGAGAGTGCTGCGTGAGGTTGTAGTGGCCATGGCGGTTATCTTCCCCGCACGGTTCGGTCACCCGGTACGCATTGAGCCAGAATCACGGTGGCCGGTATGCCGTGACGGGGACGCCGAACTGTCCGCGTTGTCAGCCCACTTGAGGTGCCGCGACAAGATCCGGTGCGGCGTGCCCGCCGCCGGGTCGAAATGACATGGTGTGGCTGAAATCCGGCCACATGGGATCACTTTGGTTACTCCCGGCATACCGATTCGCCCCTGAACCCCCCGTCTCCGTTCGATTACAGTGCTGAGCTGTCGTACGTCTGGACGGTTGCCGTGGGAGGTCTTGGTGGGTGCGACGACCGGGGCCGTCTGGGGGCGTTCCGAGCAGCAGGACTTCCGGGGGCGAGTGCGCGGGACCCTGCTCGGGGCGGCCGTCGGGGACGCGCTGGGCGCGCCCGTGGACGGGCTCGGGCTGGCGGAGATCCGGGAGACGTACGGGGCGGAAGGGCTGGTCGACCTCGGGTTCGGGTACGGGCGGCGCGGCGCGGTCAGTCATCTCACGCAGCTCACCCTGTTCACCGTGGACGGGCTGATACGCGCCCAGGTGCGGCGCGACACCGGTGCCTGGCACCCGCCCACCGACGTGCACCGGGCGTATCTGCGCTGGTTCGCCACCCAGCGCGACTGGGGGCCCGACGAGCGGCGCAAGGACGACGGCTGGCTCGCCCGGGAGGAGTGGCTGTACGCCCGCCGGGAGCCCACCCGCTCCCTGCTCCTCGGGCTCGGCGACGACACCATGGGGACCCTGGACGCGCCCAAGAATCCCGCCGAGGCCGGTCCGGAGGCCGCCGCCCGGTCCGCGCCCTTCGGGCTGCTGGTGGGGTGGGAGCCGCAGCTGGTCGTACAGCTCGCCGTGGAGTGTGCCGCGCAGACCCACGGGCATCCCACCGCGTGCCTGGCGGCCGGCGCCTACGCCGTGATCGTGCACGCGCTCGCCCGCAGCGAGAGCCTCGACGGTGCCGTGCAGCGGGCACTCGCCCTGCTCGCCGTCAGACCCGGGCACCAGCCCGTCTCGGACGGGTTGCAGCACGCACTCGGCGCCGTACGCCAGGGGATGCCGGACGCGGCCCGGGTCGAGGAGCTCATCGGGGGCGGTACGGCCGAGGGGCTGCTGTCCGCCGCCGTGTACTGCGCGCTCGTGGGAGAGGACGTACGGCACGGACTGTGCCTCTCGGTGAACCACGACGGTCCCTCCGCCGCCGCCGGGGCGCTGACCGGCGGCCTGCTCGGCGCCCTGCACGGCGAGACGGCCCTCCCGCCGGCCTGGCTGGCCGAGCTGGAGGGCCGTCCCACACTGCTGGAACTGGCCGACGACTTCGCGATGGAGATGACCCAGGGGCCCGCACTCCACGGCCCGGCCGGGGCCTCCCCGGGATGGCTGACCAGATACCCGAGGGCCTAGCCAACCGGCTGCTGCACTGCCCTGCCGCCGAACCGGCCGGCCGTCGAGCCGAGGTGCTGCGTGCCGCCCGGTTGCCGGAGCGCCGAGCTGCTCAGCCGCCGGGCCGCCGTGCCGCCCGGCCGGCCGTCGAGCCGAGGTGCTGCGTGCCGCCCGGTTGCCGGAGCGCC